>NZ_JBFBAS010000031.1:0-73385 GCF_040682335.1 Streptomyces sp. NPDC051219 | reverse complement strand
CTTCGCCCGTCTTCGCCTCTCCCTTCTTTTTCTCGCGGGGGCCTTTTTTGTTTCGTTTCCCGTGTCCCGACGAGGCGGCCCCACGATCAAGTTCGTGGGGCCGCAGCCATGCCTGCCTCCGGGGCGATGCCCGGCAGGGGACGGTCAGAGGTTGCCGCGCTTCTCCTGCTCGCGCTCGATGGCCTCGAACAGGGCCTTGAAGTTGCCCTTGCCGAAGCCCATCGAGCCGTGTCGCTCGATCATCTCGAAGAACACGGTCGGACGGTCCTGGACCGGCTTGGTGAAGATCTGCAGCAGATAGCCGTCCTCGTCGCGGTCGACGAGGATCTTCAGCTCGCGCAGCGTCTCGACCGGCACCCTCGTCTCGCCGGCCCACTCGCCCAGCGTGTCGTAGTAGGAGTCGGGCGTGTCCAGGAACTGCACGCCGGCGGCGCGCATGGAGCGGACCGTCGCGACGATGTCGTTCGTGGCCAGCGCGATGTGCTGGACACCCGCGCCGCCGTAGAACTCCAGGTACTCGTCGATCTGCGACTTCTTCTTCGCGATCGCCGGCTCGTTGATCGGGAACTTCACCTTGAGCGTGCCGTCGGCGACGACCTTGGACATGAGCGCGGAGTACTCGGTGGCGATGTCGTCGCCCACGAACTCCTTCATGTTGGTGAAGCCCATGACGTTGTTGTAGAACGCCACCCACTCGTTCATCTTTCCGAGCTCGACGTTGCCCACGCAGTGGTCGATGGCCTGGAAGGTGCGCTTGGCGGGCGGCTCGACCATGGGGTCGACGGCGACGAAGCCGGGCAGGTACGGCCCGTCGTAGCCGGACCGGTCCACCAGCGTGTGCCGGGTCTTGCCGTACGTCGCGATGGCCGCAAGGACGACAACCCCGTGGTCGTCCTTGACCTCGTACGGCTCCTGAAGCCCCCGCGCACCGTGGGCGGTGGCGTACTCGTACGCGGCCCGCGCGTCCGGCACCTCGATGGCCAGGTCCACGACGCCGTCCCCGTGCTCCGCGACATGGTCGGCCAGGAACCGGCCGTGGTCGGTGGAGGCCTTGATGACGGAGGTGAACACGAAGCGGGCGGCACCGTTCGTCAGAACGTAACTGGCGGTCTCCCGGCTGCCGTTCTCCGGTCCGGAGTAGGCGACGAGCCTCATACCGAAGGCGGTCGAGTAGTAGTGCGCGGCCTGCTTGGCGTTGCCCACGGCGAAGACGACCGCGTCCATTCCCTTGACCGGGAAGGGGTCTGCCTTACGCGCGGTGCCCGGGGTGTGATCCATGGTCTCAGTCATGGCGGCAGACTCTCTCCGATCCGCAAGGTGCGCAATAGTTTGTTGTTCGCCTGGACAAGCTGCTCAATGGAGGAGCAGGATCGCCGGACTTTCTGTACAGGATGACCACCGGGAGACGAGCCATGAGGATCGACGAACTGGATGGCAGGCTCATCGTTCTGCTGGCCCGGGAGCCCCGGATCGGCGTACTGGAGGCATCCCGCCGCCTCGGTGTGGCCCGCGGCACCGTGCAGGCGCGTCTCGACCGGCTTCAGGCGCAGGGGGTGATCCGGGGTTTCGGCCCGCAGGTCGACCCCGCGGCCCTCGGCTACCCCGTCACCGCCTTCGCGACGCTGGAGATCAAGCAGGGGCAGGGCGCCGACGTTCGGGCCCATCTGGACACCGTCCCCGAGGTGCTGGAACTGCACACCACGACGGGCCACGGCGACATGTTGTGCCGGCTGGTGGCCCGGTCCAACGCCGATCTCCAACGGGTGATCGACCGCGTGGTGGGTTTTGACGGCATCGTGCGGGCGTCCACGGCGATCGTCATGGAGAATCCCGTGCCTCTGCGGATCATTCCGCTGGTGGAGCAGGCCGCGGAGGACCGGGGCGCCTGACCGGCGGGGTGCCGCGGCCGGCGCGCGCCGCCACTTCCAAAGAGTGCGTTGCAAAGAACTGCTTGCAAAGGACTCTTTGCATAGCTACGGTTGAGCCATGCCCGAGCCCGAGTCCAGCCCCGTGGAACGCACCGTCCGCAAGCTCGACCCCCACTCCCTCCGCGGCCTGGCCCACCCACTGCGTATGCGCCTGCTGGCCACGCTGCGCCAGAACGGCCCCGCCACCGCCTCCCAACTGGCCGACCGGCTCGGCGAGTCGAGCGGCGCAACCAGTTACCACCTGCGGCAGCTCGCCGCGCACGGCTTCGTCGAGGACGATCCGGCACTCGGCAAGGGCCGTGAGCGGTGGTGGAAGGCCGCCCACGACGGAACCGCCTTCGACGAGACCCTGTACAACGATGCCGACCCCGCCGTACGCGGCGCCGCGGACCTCTTTCTCCACGAGGTCGCGACCATCCATACTCAGGAGCTCAGCACCTGGCTCGGCACCGCGCACGACTGGCCGGATGCCTGGCGCCGGAGCTCGGACATGAGCGACTTCACGCTGCGCCTGACGCCCGGGCAGACCCGCGAGATGAACGAGCGGATGCACGAACTCGTCGAGAGTTACCGGGCGTTGGCCCCCGGTCCGGATGCGCAGGACGCCGCGCAGGTACGCATCCACCTGCACGCGTTCCCGCGGTCGACCGACTGAGCACTGAGCACTGGGCGCTGGGCGTCGGGCGCTCCGCACTGGGCACCTGCGCGCTGAGGGCTACGCACCGAGTACTGACGACCGAGAGAGGACGGACACTGTGCTGCACCCGGACACCCACCTGTACCTCCACGAGCTGCGCTGCGCCGAACTGCGGCGCGAGGCCGCGACCCACCGGAGGCCTGCCCGGCCCGCCCTCCGTGCCCGGCTGGGCTGGACCCTGGTCGAGCTGGGCCTGCGTCTCGTACAGATGTCACCTCGGCAGATGCCACCCCGCCCGGTCCGGATATGACGGCCCAGGGGGGATCTCGGAGCACTGCGGAGATACGCGACCGCCGGCCGCTGGCCATCGTCCTCGCCGCCAACGCCGTCTCGATCACCGGCAATTCACTCACTCTGATCGGCGTCCCGTGGTTCGCGCTCCAGACCACCGGCAGCCCCGGCAAGGCGGGGCTGGTCGCCTTCTGCGCAACCTTGCCGGTGGTCGTCTCCGCGATCTTCGGTGGCCCCGTCGTCGACCGCGTCGGCCGCCGCCGGATCAGCGTCGCCTCCGACCTGGTCTGCGCGCTCGCGATCGGCTCGGTTCCGCTGCTGCACTATGCCGGGGCGCTCGAGTTCTGGATGCTCTGTGCCCTGATGGCCGTCGCCGGCCTGTTCCACGCGCCCGGCGAGACCGCCCGCTACGTCCTCGTCCCGGACCTCGCGGGGCAGGCGGGCACCACCCTGGCCCGAGCCGCGAGCCTCTTCGACGCGGTCTCGCGAGGCGCCCGGATGGCGGGGGCCGCGCTGGCCGGCGTACTGATCGCGGTGATGGGAGCGGAGGCGGTACTGCTGCTGGACGCCGTGACGTTCGGGCTCTCCGCGCTGCTGATCGCAGGCGGTGTACGGGGAGTGCGTGCCGCCGAGCCGCTGCGCAACGCGGCACCTGTTTCCCTCAGCACGTACCGCAACGAGCTGCGGGAGGGGTACGTCTTTCTGCTGCGCTCCCGGCTGCTGCTGGCCATCGTCGTGATGGTGATGATCACCAACGGCCTGGACCAGGGGTGGAGCTCGGTACTGCTGCCCGTCCACGCGAAGGACAACCTCGGTGGGGCGCCCGATATCGGCCTGCTGGTGGCGGTGTTCGGTGGCTGTGCGCTGCTCGGTGCGCTGCTCTACGGCGCGGTCGGGCACCGTTTCCCCCGGCGCGCGCTGTTCACCGTCGCGTTCCTGGTCTGCGGACTGCCGCGGTTCGTCGTCGCGGCGCTGGTGGACGGCACGGTGCCGCTGGCCGTGACGATGGCAGCGGGCGGGCTGGCCGCCGGGATGCTCAACCCGATCCTCACCACGGTCGTGTACGAACGCGTGCCGGACGAACTGCGCAGCAGGTACGCGGGCGTGTCCACGGCCGGGGTACTGCTGACCACGCCCCTGGGCGGGCTGGCGGCCGGCTTCCTCATCGAGGAGGCGGGCCTGGCCACGGCACTGCTCGCGCTGGGCGGGCTGTACTTCCTGGCCACGCTCGGCCCGGCGGTGTTCCCGTCCTGGCGGCAGATGGACCGCACGCCGGACGGCCGCACGCCGAACGGTCCAACCCCGGACGGCCGCACGCCGGACGCGGACCTCAGCAGCTCGGGACCGAGCCGCCCGTCCGGAGCGCCCGCAGAGCCGACACCGAGCCCTCAAGGGTGGTGACGGGGATCAGCCGGAGGCCGGTGGGCAACTCCGCCCTGGCGTCCGCGCATTCGGCCTTCGGCACCAGGAACACGGTGGCGCCGTCGCGCTTCGCGGCCTGCGTCTTGAGTGCCACGCCACCGACCGCGCCGACCTTGCCGTCGACGGCGATGGTCCCCGTACCGGCGATGTTCTTGCCGCCGGTGAGATCGGCGCCGGAGCCGTCGCCGACGAGCTTGCCGATGATGCCGAGCGAGAACAGCAGGCCCGCGCTCGGTCCGCCGACGTCCGCCAGCTCGAGGGTCACCTTCACCTCGTCCGGGTCCTTGCCGAGATAGCGGAGGGCGGCGGCGGTCGCGACGCTCTGCGACTTCTCCATCTGCTCGATGTTGTGCTTCTCGATCTCCGCGTCGCTGCCGCCGGTCGGATAGACGGCCTCGCGCGGCATCACTGCCCGGTCGGTCCTGAACCAGCTGTCGACCACGTCTCCGAGATCCACTTCCGCGGACGGACCGGTCGCCACGATCGTGGTCATCCGCAGCTGCCCGACCGTCTTTCGGACGGGTGCCCCGCTGATGGTGATGACCGGCTTGCCGTCCTGCTCGCCGAGTACGTTCGCGGTCAGGCCGGGCTGCGCCAGCGAGAAGGGCAGCGGGGCGAAGGCCGCGATCGCGAACAGCGCGAGCACAGGGGCGGCGCTGACGGCAAGGGCGCGGGGGCGGGAGAGACGTGTGAGCACCCGGCCAATGTATCGGCCGGGCGTGCCGCGCCTCCCCGCCCCCACGCACGGTGCGGACACACAGTGCCGGACACACGGTGCCTGCCGTAGGCACCGCGCCTCCCCGCCCCCACGCGTTCGGCTAGCGGAGGGCGTCCGTGACCTCGCGGGCGGCGTCCACCACCCGCGGACCGACTCGTTCCGGGACGGAGTCGGCGAGCATCACCACGCCGACGCTTCCCTCCAGACCCGTGATCCCCAACAGCGGGGCGGCTGCGCCGCTGGCGCCGGCCTCCAGTTCGCCGTGGGTGAGGGTGTAGCCGGGATCGGTCAGTCCGCCCTGGCGTGCGGCGAGGATGGCCCGGCCCGCGGCACCGCGGTCCAGCGGGTGGCGGAAGCCGGCCCGGTAGGCGACGTGGTAGTCGGTCCAGGTCGGCTCGACCACGGCGACCGCGAGGGCCTCCGTACCGTCCACGAGCGTCAGGTGTGCGGTGGCGCCTATGTCCTCGGCGAGCGAGCGCAGCGCGGGCAGTGCGGCCTCCCGTACCAACGGATGGACCTGCCGGCCCAGGCGAAGTACGCCGAGGCCGACGCGGGCGCGGCCGCCCAGGTCCCGGCGGACGAGGGCGTGCTGCTCCAGAGTGGCGAGCAGCCGGTAGACGACCGTGCGGTTGACACCGAGTTTGTTGGACAACTCGGTGACGGTCAGGCCGTGGTCGGTGTCGGCTAGCAGTTTGAGGACACGCAGTCCCCTGTCGAGCGTCTGGGAGGTCTCCGCGGTCACGACGCCCTCTCCCTCTTTGGTGAGTGCGGCGGGATCTCTCACGGGATGCGGCACCGGTCCCATCGGCGACGCGCGGAGAGGCCGCCAGCAAGGCCATGGCACCGGCTGCGCTCCGCGGCGGCGCTGCCACGGGGCGTTTACGTTGCGGGGACAGTAGCGACCCCGGTCCGCTGAGCGGAAGCCCTCGTCCAGAATCCGGGCGTGGCAGGGGGATTTGTTTAGATTTACCGGCAAAGTTCAGAGCTCTGGTGACTGCAAAACTGCGGGGCCCGTACGTTCCTCCGTACGAGCCCCGAATGCCTGTCCATGACCCATCGCCCGTGCGGACGCGTCAGTCCACGCCTGCGCCGTCACTTCATACGGGTGGCCCACTCCTGGACCTTCTTGATCCGCTCCCGGATCTGGCCCGCGGTGGCCTCCGCGCTCGGCGGCCCGCCGCATACCCGGCGCAGCTCGGTGTGGATCACTCCGTGCGGCTTGCCGCTCTGGTGGACGTACGCGCCGACCATCGTGTTCAACTGCTTGCGCAGTTCAAGCAGTTCCTTGTGGGAGACCACCGGCCTGCGCTCGGCGGGCAGTTCCAGGAGGTCAGCCTCGGCGTCCGGCTTGCGGCGGCTGTGCGCGATCTGCCGGGCCTGCCGCTTCTGGAGCAGCATCTGCACCTGGTCCGGCTCCAGCAGACCCGGAATCCCCAGGTAGTCCTGTTCCTCCTCGCTGCCCGGATGCGCCTGCATGCCGAACTCGGCGCCGTCGTACAGCACCCGGTCGAAGACGGCGTCGGACTCCAGCGCCTCGAAGGGCAGCATGTCCTGCTCGCCGGTGTCCTCGTCCTGCGCCTGGTTCGCCTCGTCCATCTCCCGCTCGGACTCGGCGTACGGGTCCTCCTCGCCGTCCTTCTTCGGCCTGTCGAGGACGTGGTCGCGCTCGACCTCCATCTCGTTGGCGAAACCGAGCAGCATCGGGATGGTGGGAAGGAAGACCGAGGCCGTCTCGCCGCGCCGCCTCGACCGTACGAAACGACCCACCGCCTGCGCGAAGAACAGCGGGGTGGAGATCGTCGTCGCGTACACGCCGACCGCGAGGCGCGGCACGTCGACGCCTTCCGAGACCATCCGGACGGCGACCATCCAGCGGTCGTCGGAGGCCGCGAAGTCGTCGATGCGCTTGGATGCCCCGGTGTCGTCCGACAGCACCACCGTCGCCTTGGTGCCGGTGATCTCCCGGATCAGTTTCGCGTAGGCGCGCGCCGAGTCCTGGTCGGTCGCGATGACCAGCCCGCCCGCGTCCGGGATGCCCTTCCTGACCTCGGTCAGCCGCTGGTCGGCGGCCTTGAGGACGTTCGGCATCCAGTCGCCGCGCGCGTCCAGCGCGGTGCGCCAGGCCTGCGAGATGGCGTCCTTGGTCATCGGCTCGCCGAGGCGTGCGGCGATCTCGTCACCGGCCTTGGTGCGCCAGCGCATGTTCCCGCTGTAGGAGAGGAAGATGACGGGCCGCACCACGCCGTCGGCGAGGGCGTTGCCGTATCCGTACGTGTAGTCGGCGGACGACCGGCGGATCCCGTCATTGCCCTCTTCATAGGCGACAAAGGGAATGGGGTTGGTGTCCGACCGGAAGGGCGTACCGGTGAGCGCCAGCCGGCGGGTCGCCGGGTCGAACGCCTCCAGGCAGGCCTCGCCCCACGACTTCGAGTCACCGGCGTGGTGGATCTCGTCCAGGATCACCAGGGTCTTGCGCTGCTCACACCGGTTGCGATGCAGCATCGGCCGTACCCCGACACCGGCGTATGTGACCGCGACCCCGTGGTACTCCTTGCTCAACGGGCCCGCGGAGTAGTCCGGGTCGAGCTTGATCCCTATCCGAGCGGCCGCCTCCGCCCACTGCTTCTTCAGGTGTTCGGTGGGCGCGACGACCGTCACCTGCTGCACGACATGGTGGTGCAGCAGCCAGGACGCCAGGGTCAGCGCGAACGTGGTTTTGCCGGCGCCGGGCGTCGCGACCGCGAGGAAGTCGCGCGGCTGCTCCTGGATGTAGCGGTCCATGGCGGCCTGCTGCCAGGCGCGCAGCTTGCCGGCCGTACCCCAGGGGGCACGGCCGGGGAAGGCGGGTGAGAGGTGGTGGGAGGCGGTAGTAGTCACGGTCTCCGGTTCGGGGCTCTCGGATGTACGGGCTTGCGCATGCACGTGCTGACGTACGACAACCGGGCCACCCTACCGGTGGCCCGGTTGCGATCCGGCAGGAACGAGCCGCGTCGCCCGAGGTGCGACTGGGGTCACACGCTTGCCGTCCCCCAGCTCGCGAACCGTGGAAGCGCCTCCGCGATCTCCGACATGTCCAGCTCGCCTATGGCCCGACCCGCAACCGGGTCGCCACCCAAACCCCCGCCAGCGCCACCGCCGCCATGGGGAGGAACACTGCGGCGAAGGCCATCGGATGGGAGCCCGCCGTACCCGCCGCGCCGTGCGCGTCCACGGCGCCACCGCCCAGCGCTGCGAACGCCGCTCCGCCCGCCGCCAGCAGCAGGACGTTCGACAGGCCGTCCGAGATCTGCAGCGCGGCCGAGTTGACGCCCGCCTCGCCCGGGGCTGACAGCTCGAGCATGAGCACGCTGCTGGAGGCGATGACCGTCCCCATCCCGAAACAGCCGACACCCCAGGCGACGCCGACCACCCAGACCGGAACCGAGGGGATCAGGACGCTGGGCGCAGCCGCGATGGCTGCCGCGACCAGGACCATGCCCGCGGACATCAGCCGCTCGCGGTACGGCTCGACGCGGGGGCGCGACTGAACGTACGAACCGAATGCCCAGGTCGCACCGCCGACCGCCAGGGACAGGCCGGCGAGGGTCGGGGACAGACCCCTCTGTGTGACCAGCATCAGCGGGACAAAACTCTCGGCCGCGATGAACGACCCGGCCGCGATGCCGCGCAGCAGCACGACGGACGGCAGTCCGCGCGCCGCGCGGTACGTACCGGGCGGCAGCAGGCCGTCCTTGCCCACGACCGCGGGCACGAGCAGGGCGGCGCCCGCGATCCCGGGCGCGAGGGAGAGCCACCGCAGGTCCTGGGCGGCGTACTGCAGCAGGCCCGCACCCAGGGAGATGCCGAGCGCGAGACGGATCCTTCGCCGGTCGACGGGCGGTGCGGGCACCGAGGGGTCGGCGGGGCCGGAGGCGATACGCCGGATCGCGGGCAGCGCGAGCGCCAGCGGCAGGACGACCAGGACCGGGATGCCGATGAAGACCCAGCGCCAGCCGAGCTGCTCCGTGATCGTGCCGGACGCGAGAGGCCCGACCACGGAGGGGATCACCCAGCTCGCGGCGAAGGCGGCCATGATCGCGGGCCGTAGCCGCTCGGGGTAGGCGCGGCTGACGACGACGTACAGCGCGACGATGACAAGCCCGCCGCCGAGCCCCTGGACCGCCCGGCCGAGTACGAACAACCACATGGTCCCGGCCGTGCCGGACAGCAGCAGCCCGGCGGCGAAGCCGCTGATGCCGGCGGTCAGCGGGCCGAGGGGGCCGCGCCGGTCGGCCCACTGCCCGGCAAGGACCATGCCGAAGAGGCTGGTGGTGAAATACCCGGAGAAGGCGAAGGCGTACAGCGAGATGCCGCGCAGCTCCCGGGCGGCGACCGGCATGGCGGTGCCCACGGCGGTCGCCTCGAAGGCGATCAGCAGGACGACGGAGATGATCCCGATGCTGAGAGCACGATGGGAGACGGCGAGGATGCCGCCCTGCGGCGGGACTGCTGTCGGGTCGGGCGCGACCTCGGTGTGGCGGGGTTCCAGGGCGCTCATTCGCCCAGGGTAAGGCGCGTGAATCCGGTTGGCCCCTGTCGCGAGGCGGGCTTCGGGCTGCTCCATTGGTCGTACGACCTGCTCCTCCCCCGTCCGGCGGGGGAGGGGCGGGGGGCGGGCGGGCTCGGCGCTGGGCTCGGGGCAGCGTGGGGCCGGGCCGGTCGTGAACGGCGTGTGGCAGTCGTATTGCGGGCCGCGCCGATGCCTTGAGTGCCGTCCGGGCCACCCCTACGGTCGACGTATTCGAGACACACGGCCGTGTGCCCGAGTGGTTGAGGGACTCGCCTGCAAAGCGGGTTACGCCGGTTCGATTCCGGTCACGGCCTCCGGCAGCCAATGGCGCTGAGCTGCCTAAGACAAGGGGCGGTCCCCATAGGGACCGCCCTTTGTGATCTTTCGTCTCAGTTCCAGTCTCAGTTGGTCGGCACAAGGGAGGCTCGCCATCGGCAGGGTCAGATGCTTGACCTGACCTTACGAGCAGTCCAACTCGCGCTGGGCGAACCCCACAAACTTCCGCATGAGCGACGGCAGCGTACTGCGGACCTTCTCCTCGTCCGGCGAGCCGACCGTACTCAGGGACAGCTCGACGACGCTTCCGGACGCGGCCGACGAGCCGGCCCCTTCACAGACGAAGTAGGCAGCGGCTCCGTTGCTCCAGACGATGCCCTTCTTCCCCACGTCGACCGGGTCGGGCTTCGCCTTCTCATAGGAGCTCCAGTCGACCTCGTCCTCGGTGCCCTGGCGCCGTGCGGTTGCCTGAAACTTCGTGTTCCCGTCGATGTAGAGCGTGCAGGTCGCGGTGTCCTTGCCGTCGGCCAGGTCGAACACGGCTGCTCCCCGTACGTCGGCCTCTTCTCCGCCCGGCAGCAGCGGAGCCACTTCACTGCCGGCGAACGCACCCCAGCAAAGCCGCTGAGGCAGTTCCGGAACAGCCTCGTCCGAATCGCCGACGGCCGAACATCCGGACAGGGCGAGGCCCGCAATCGTTGTGACCGCGGTTGCGGCGGTGAACACCTTGAGCCGGTGCAGCACGGGATTCTCGCTCCGTCGGTCGCTCTCTACGGGCACCGCTAGTTACCCTTCGAACTTGAACTGGCCACCAAGTCACGGCCGATCGAGTGGGCCGACGCTGTCTCTGTGGAGGCCGACCCTTTGAATTCCCTGATCTGTTCGGGAGTGAGTCCGGTTCCCCTGGCTCCGGAGACGACGGCGTTCTCCGCAGAGACCTTCGCGTTCTCCTCAGCCCTCGTATAACCGGCCGCGGACTCCCGACGAGCCTCGTCCGTGGTGTCCTGTTCCGCTCCCTTGACCACCGACTCGGTGATGTCTTCCTGCAGCCACTCCACCACGTCGCCGCCCACCGGAATCATTTCAACGTACTTGGCACCCACTGCGGAGAGGATGCGGTTGGTCCACTTCGCGTTCTCGGCCACACCTTCGTTGAACTCCTTGTCGTCGTGCGCGTGCGTGTCATGGACTGCCTGCGCCCTCGCCTCGGTCATGATGCCCGCGATCTCGCCTCCAGGGTGAACGGCATTACGCACGGCCTCACCCATGTCTCCGTGCTGCGAGGGGTGCTGGAACACATCGTGGACGAGGGCCGTGGTGTATGCCTGCTGTGCGTTCGTTATCGCACCGTAAGCACCGGGATCCTGGGCCACAGCCCCAAGGAACCCCGCCATTTCCGCCTTGTCGAAGTCCGCCATGACACCGAACGGCTTGATCTGGTCCGCACCGTTCTCGGCCGCCGCCTGAATGTCGGGCATGTACTCGGCCGCCATGTTTCCGAAGTGGCCCGAAAGCCCACTCAGTGGGCCAGGGGGATCTCCTGGCTTGGCCGCTACCAGCGTCGGGTCGTCACCGATCTTCGCGACCACCCGCTCCATCACGTTCGCCATATCCGCCGTGTGCTTCACGGGCTTGGCGTCATCGTCGCCTGGTACGCGCTGGGTGACGGCCGCCTCCAAGGCGTTGCCCATGGCGGTCTGTGCCGGTTGGGCTTGGGCGCCTTCGCCCGTCCTGGTGTCGAACCAGTCGGCCATCGGCTTCTTGTCGAGCATGTAATCGACCATGCCCTGCGCTTTGCCGTGCTGGCCGCCGACCACCTTGTCGTCCTTGGTGACAATGCCGTCGCCGTTGCTGTCCTCACGGACCGGCTCGTTGAAGAATGCCGTCGAGGCTTCGGGGTTGTTGCTCATGGCCTCCATCAGGCCGGTGAGCGGGTAGAAACCCTTGCCGCCATCCTTGTCCTGGTTGAAGGCCATCGTCTGGTTGTACGGGAGGCCCTCTTCCCAGACCTGCGGATTCTTGCGGTCCATGGCGACCATGTCCCGGCCGACGGAGGTGAGGAACTCCGTGTCGTACTTGCCGTCCCTGAGCAGGGACCCCAGGGCCTGGTAGCCGTACACCTTCGCGTTGAGACCCGCGAAGCCCGACACGTCGATCTGCTTGCGGCCGGCCTTCATCAGGTCGTTCGTCCAGCCGGCGTCCAGATGTCCCTTCGTGTCCTTGCTGGTGGCGATGCCGAGCATGGAGCCCATGTCGTTCTGGATGTTGTGCACCATGTTGGCGCGGTCCTGTCCGGCCGGACCGAGGCCGGTCGAGTCCAGCGACATCTTGGTATACGCCTCGAGCGACCCCTCCGCGCCCAGCTTCCGGTAGAAAGCGGTGGCGAACTCGGGGTCGGTCCTGTTGTCGTCCATGAGCTCCTCGAGCTCCTTCAGGGCCTCCACATTGCGCGCGGTACCGCCCTCGCCGGTGACCTTCTTCACCAGCCCGGCCGCCCGGTCGACCTGCTCATCGTCCAGGCTGTTGTACTTGGGTCCGCTGAAGTTGTGGTCGTCCGTGACGTTGGCCTTGAGGGCACGGGCAAGGGAGTCGTCCGCGTCGCTGCAGTCCTCGACTATGCGGTCGACCCTGCGCTGCATCGCGGCGATGTCGTTTTTCTGCTTCTGAAGGGCCTGCGGGTAGTCCGGATCGTGGCGTGCTGCCACGTCCTTCTCCAACGGGTATCCGGCCGAGACCTTGCCGTGGCTGTCGATCTTGAGCCCCTGAGCAGGCGCCTCTTCGTCCACCAGCTTCTTCAGATCGTCCTTCGCCTGCTTGAAGGCCGTGTGCCCGTCCACCAGGATCAGCTGGATGCCCTTGGCTTCTTTGGCGGCGTCGTCGAACTCTTTCGCTGTCTTCTGGATGAACGGCTTGGTGACCTCGGCGTTCACCCCGCGCCAGTCGGCCTTGTTGGACTTCGCCTGCATACCGGTGCGGGCGTCGTCAGCGAGTTTCTCCAGCTTCGTGACCATCTCGGACCAGTCATCAGCCGCGGTCTTCAGCTTGTCGACCGGAGCGTTGTACACGTCATCGAACGTCAGCATCTACGTTTCCCCGCCCTACTTGAAATGCTCATCGATCTTGGAAGCGGACATCGCGGCGACGATGTCGTCCTCTTCCTTGGTGTGTGAAGCCTTCGAGTAGTCGAGGTGGTTCGAGATATTGGCGCATGCGTCCAGTAGCGTGCGCAGCTGTGTGTTCCACCTGTCGTGCACCTTCAGCAGCGCCGAGCCGCTCTGGAAGTTCGTGTTCGTCAGCGCGATCGACGCATCGAAGGTAGTCGGACGGGCATGGTCACCGTCACGCGTCAGTCGCTGATAGAGCTGATACGCCTCACTACCGATCGCCCCCAGGTCGTCCTGGTTCACGCTCAGGTCCGGGTTACCACCGCTGCCGCTGGGCCCGTCCTCCACGCGATTCAGGCGCATGCTGGTATTCGCCGTCGCGCTGGTTCGGGCTGACGACCACTCTTCGTCGAACGACACTGCTCCCCCGCTGCTGAATACTCGGTCCCCGCCATGACGGCGTGGACGGGTGACGCGAGTCGCGGGACCCAATGATCCGAGCATGTGCCGCGTCGGGCCCGCGATAGTACTGGACTCCACGCTAAGGAACGGAAGCGCGCACTCGCGATTCCGTGATCAAAACCTTGCCGTTCCTCCACATCCTCGGGATCCTCGCGTATCTCCGCGGACCGTGCTTACCTCCCTGCGCGACGCTCGCGGGGCACGGTGGACCACTGCCGGAGCGGGAGGGTAGGAGGGAGCCGCGGCGGCCGGTACATCGTTCAGCGGCGGAAGCGAGCTGCCGTCCGAGTATCCGGCGACGCCGCTAAGGCTCCGTCGAACGGGGCTGGCTCGCCGGGATCCGATGGGTGAAGAACATCGCGAGGAGAGCGGTGAGGGCGAGGATGGCGAGTGCGGCTCGCAGACCGTCGAGCCTCGCCGCGGTGTTCGCCTCGATCGCGGCAGCGGCCACGTCCGGGCTCGTACCCGCCTTGCCGAGAGCGGCTTTGAGCTGTGCGTCCGACAGAAAGGGCACGCCGCTGCTGAGTTCGGTGCTCGCCTGGCTCTTGACCTCGGCCGGGATCGCGGGATTCTGCTCGATGCTGGTCAAGAAGGAAGTTGTCAGCGCGGCGATCAGGATCGACCCGGCGAGTGCCGTACCGATCGAGGCGCCGAGATTGGTGACGGCGTTCTGGATGCCGCCGACCTCCGCGCTCTGCTTGTCCGGAACCGCGGATACGGTGACCGCTCCCAGCTGGGACGCCAGCGCCCCCATCCCGAGCCCGATCAGCAGAAGGGGAACGGTGACGACCTCCGCACCCGCGTCTGCGTCGAGCGCGGCCAGCAGAACCACCGCCCCCGCGAACAACGAGAGGACGCCGAGCCGCACCACCCGCCGCGGCGAGACGTCCGGCAGAAGCCGCGGGATCAGGATCGCGGCAGCCAGCAGCGTCAGCGAGAGCGGCAGAATGCGTGCGCCCGTCTGGAGCGCGGACAGGCCGAGCGCGACCGACAGGTAGAGCGGCACGACGAAGAACACGCCCATCTGCACGAGGTACTGGAAGAAGAACATCACCAGGCCGCCGGTGAGCTGCTGGTTCCGCAGCAGGGCCGGGTCCACGAGTGGCTCTCTGCCCTGCTCCACAAGGCGCGCCTCCCAGCGGAGGAAGAGCCAGATCAGTAGCAGACCTGCCAGCATCAGCCACACGACCATCGAGATCCCGAGCCAGGCGGGCGCGTCGGGCTTCGGCTGGAACCAGCCCCACTCCCCCGAGCGGAGTACGCCGAAGACGAAGATCCCGAGCCCGAGGGCGGAGAGCACGACACCGACGAGATCGATGCGCGGGCGCTTGTCGGTAGGCGCGTCGGCCATGCGGCGGGCGAGCACCAGGATCGCGAGCACGATCCCGACCTCACCGGCGAAGACCCAGCGCCAGGAGAAGTACGTCGTCGCGATACCCCCGATGAGCGGCCCGACCGCGATCGCCACGGCCCCTGCGGCCGCGACGAGTCCGTAGGCGGCGGGGCGGCGTTCCGCGGCGAAGTTGCCGGCGACGAGCGCCACGATCGCGGGCAGGATAAGTGCCGCCCCGATCCCTTCGAGGAAGGACCAGCCGAACAGGAGCACGGGCAGGTTCGGCGCGAGCGCTGTCGTCAGGGATCCACAGCCGTAGATGCCACAGCCGATCATGAACGCACGCTTGCGGCCGATGACCACGCCGACCTTGCCGCCGGGGACCATGAACATCGCCATGACGAGCGTGTAAGCCGTGATCGCGCCCTGAATCCCGGTCACGGTCGTACCCACGTCGTCAGCCACCGTCGCGATCGAGACGTTCATGACGGAGCTGTCGAGCGCCATCAGGAACTGCCCCGCCGCGAGGGTCAGCAGGATGAGTCCCGCCGTTGCCGAGCTCTTACCAGTGCCAGCCCTGGGTGCCATGGGCGCATCGTCCCAGCGCCTCCGAGGGGCGGATCACCGACCCGCCCCTGGGGTCAGCCGGTTGGCGGCGGGTGGCCGCCCCTATCCAGAGAAGGAAGCGTCGCGCCCGACAACTGCAGGATCAAGGCGGCCTGGAGCCGGGCCTTGAGGAGCGGATCCGTGACGCTTTCCAGCAGGGTGATGGCCTGCCAGGTGTTGCGTTCCGTCTTCATGTCGTCCCGCAGACGGTGCGTCTGCACTTCCATGTGATTCAGCGCCTGGCGGGCTTGCCGCTGGAAGAGAACGGCGATGATGTTGGTCACCACTCCGGCCACGCTGGCCGTCATCGAGGCGTAGAGGTCTCCGGTGGTCTCCGCCCGCCAGATCGCGAGCCCGATCCCCACCAGCAGGACCAGGCCGCCGATGGTCGAGCAGGTCAGGCTGACCATGAAGCTGCGCTTGGCCTGGGTGAGCCCGTGCGCGTAGTAGTCGATGAGCAGGAGGGCAAAGCGTTTGTCCCGCTGGGCGGAGGCGGTTGTTGACCAGGCGCCGGGTTCACCACCGGCGCGGCCTGGCGGCACCGGCCCGTCGCTGCCGACACCTCCGGGCGGCGGGGTCTCGCCGGTGGGCGATGCGGAGCCGGGCGAATAGATCTGGCCGAGCAGGCGGTCGCGCTCGCGCGTGACGTCCTTGGTGTACCGCGCCTGCCCCCGCATCACGCCGATGGCTCCACCGATGGCCGAGAGCCCTGCCGCGATGGCGACGATGGCGGTGGCGAAGTCGGACTGGATGGCCATGGGCCCTGATAGTGCCCGGAGCCGGCCGCCCGCGGTCGCGATCTCCACAAAAGCCTTAGGCAAACGATCATTTCAAGTCATGGTGGGCCCCGTGCCCATGCATGACCAGTGCCGGCGTAGGCCCGACGAGCCGGTCCGGGCCGCCGACGGGTCAACGTCAACCGATACACCGAGGGGCAAGCCGGTCGGTGCCACTCCAGGTCCGGCCGACCCTTCAGGCGACGGGCTTGAGCGTCGCCTTTTCGGCAAGACTTCCGTTGTCCTTGCAGCCCAGCTCCTTCGCAAGCGCCAGCGCCGCGGAGTGCAGCGCGACCAGACTTGCCTCACGCAGGGCGACGGAACCCTCCTCGGGCACGTTGCGGTTGAACATCTCGCCCCGAATAAGTGCAGGCTTCTTATCTGAACCATCCATCCTTGGACTCACACACTCGAAGTGCAGATAAGAGCGTCTTGCGCCGGCAAGCGCCTTTCGGCCCATGGCATACGGATGCAGGGTGGGAGCGTGGTCATCACTGTCGATGAACTTGCCGTCGTCCAAGCCCACGCGGATTCGCGCGTCACTCAAGCCGTCTTCGCCCTTGTATACCGAGCAGAGATCCAGTTCGTCCGGCGCGGCGCTTCCATTCCAACCTGCGTAGTCGCTTGCCAGCTTCTCAGCGGCCGCCGCCACCCCGGTTCCACCGCTCCGAGTCGAGAACGTCCGAGCACCCGTTGCGACCCTCAGCGCCTTCGCCCCCTCCGCAGAGAACACGCCGCCGCCGCACAGCTCTCCGGCTGAGACTCGAACTCTAGGCTCTTCGCCTTTTTTGCTCTCACTGCCAGAGCAAGCAGGAACCCCGAAACCGAGAACAAGCAACAGACAGACGGCCCGAGCCGTTTTCTGGTGCATCACTACCCGCGCACTCATTCTCGAATCAGCCCGTCTCAGGGTCGTTACCCTGCTGGTTTTCCCTGTCATTGCCCTTGGCGTACCCGAGGTCCGCCGCTTCGATCAAATCCTGACCAAAGATCCCTTCGAGGTCAATCCCGTGCTGTTCCGCAAAACGCTTGGTCGGAGCCTCGGCCATGCGCTCGCCCGCCTCGAAGGTCGCGGTCTTCGCATCACGGGTCTCCCCGTCGACTTTGTCCTTGTGTTCTTCCTGCGCCTTGTCAGACCAGTCGCCGATGACCTGCCCCGCAGCCTGCTCGAGCGCGCCGCTTCCCGTGTCCACAGCAAGTGGCACGAGGATGGCCGCGGCCCCCGCAGCGGCCGCGGTGGCCGGCAGGAAGGCAACACCCGCGGCTACCGCCGCGGTAGCGCCAAACTCGATCCATGCAGAGCGCTTTTCCAAAGTCTTCTCGTAGTCTTCGAGTTTCTTCCCGTTCTGGGCCTCGAGCTGATCCACGCGGGACTGGTCGAGCATGCCTTGCACCTCGGCCCCTGTGCGGACGGCCTGCCGCGCCTCGCCCTGGTCGATCTTGCCGTCAGGTCCGACCTGCGCCTCGAGCATGCTGCTCGTGTAGACACGCTCGGCGGTCGAGATTGAGGCATACGCATCAGGATGCTGGCCCAACGTGCTCAGAAACTTTCGGGCGTCACTCCGCCCGAACTCGGCATGCGAATCAGGGTCCTTACCAGGAGCGAACATACTTTCCGGGCGATTCTCGTTGAGCGCCCAGTTGATGTCGTCGATATAGCCTGCCCCCATGTGGCCAAGGCTGTCCGCCATGGCCTCCTGTTGCTTGAGAAGCCCAGCGTCGCCACCGTACTTCGCAACAACCTCCTCCATGATTCCGGCAGAGGTTTCGTCCCGCACGAGCTTCGGGTTCGGGTCGTCCCAGGCATGGCCGAGGGTCGCCGTCTCCAACGCGTGCCCGAGGGCGTCCGGCATGAAGGCCATGGACTTCTCTGCATCGTCAGGATGGTGGCCCACGATGTCCGGGAAGAACTTGTAGTCCTCGTTCCCGAAGTAGTCCAGGTAACTCGTGATGGCGTTCCCGTCCTTGTCCTTGCCAAGGTTGGGAGCACCGCCTTTGAGCGTGCCGTCCTCGTTATACGCCTTCGGATCGGCAGAAAAGAATTCTTTTGACGCCTCGGGACTGTGCCCAAGCGCCTCCAGCATGCTGACTACCGGGTCGTATCCGGCTCCGTTCACGCTCGACGGGTTGAACGGGTTCTTCTGCCAGCCACCCACACCCTTGGAGTCCGCGAAGAAATACGGATCCTTCTGGTGCAACTGGGTGACGTGTTCCGCGATGGGATTGAGGAACTTCGGGTCGTAGTTGCCGTACCGCATGATCCCGCCGAGCAGCTGGTATCCGAACGGCCCGGAGTGGTCATGCTTGGCCAGCGGGATGCGCTCGGTGCCCAGCTTCCGCATGTCCTGTGCCCACTTGTCGGACAGATGCGGCTGCTGGTCGGGGTCCGTCGCCGTGGCGAGGTTCAGCCCCAGGTTCTTCTGCAGCTCCTGAACGTCCTTCAGACGCTCTTTGTCAACCTTAGAGTAGTCATACGTGTCGGTGGAGAGCTGGCCAAAAAAGGCTAGGGTCTTCTCCGGGCCGAGCTTCTCGTAGAAGGTCTTGGAGAAGATCGGCGAGTTGTGATTGTCCCTTAGCAGTTCATTAAGCTGCTGGAGCTCGCTGTGAGTGAGGTCCCGGCCCTTGGAAGCCAGGTAAACAGCACGCTGGGCCTCTTCCGCGTCGAGGCTGTCGTACTTGGGTGCGCTGAAATGGTTTGCGTCGTCCGTGATGTTGGCCCGCAGTGCCCGCGAGGTCGTGTCATCGGCGTCGTCGCAAGTCTCAACCAGCGCGTCGATGCGCCGCTGCATAGCCTCGATTTCGTTTTTCTGCTCCGACAACGCCGACGCGTAATCGGGGTCGTGGCGCGCCGCCTGATCCTTTTCGAGTGGATAGGAAGCGGTAACCTTGCCATCCTTCCCCACGACGAGCCTGGCTGCCGGCGCGTCGGTATCGACGATCTTCTTCAGGTCGTCCTGTGCCTTCTTGAAGGCGGCGTGCCCCTGCTCCAGGATTTGCTTGATGCCTTTGGCGGCCTTCGTAGCGTCGTCGAACTCCTTCACCGTCTTCTCGATGAACGGCTTGGTGACGTCGGCGTTGACGCCCTTCCAATCAGCCTTACCCGACTTGGCAAGCATCCCCTTGCGGGCATCCTCCGCCAGCCTCTCGAGCTTGGTGACCATCGCGGTCCAGTCGTCAACCGCCGTCTTCAATTTGCCCAGCGGTGCGTGGTAGACGTCCTCGAACTTCAGCATGGCGAAGGGCGCTCTCTACTTGAAGTATGCGTTGATCTTGGATGCCGTGAGGGCAGCGACGATGTCGGCCTCTTCCTTGGCATGTGACGCGGCCGAGTAATCGAGGTGGTTGGAGATATTCGCGCAGGCGTCCAACAACGTCTTCAGCTGTCTGCCCCAGGTGTCGTGCACCTTCGTCATGGCGGAACCGGTCTGGAAGTTGTCGTTCGTGAGCGCGATCGCCGCGTCGAATGTGCTCGCGCGTGCCTGATCGCCGTCGTTGGCCAGCCGGTTGTAGAGCCCGTACGCCTCATGCCCCACGGCACCCAGTTCGTCCTGCTTCACGCTCAGGTCGGCAGCAGCGCCGCTGCTGGTGGGGCCGTCATCAACGCGATTCAGGCGCATGCTGACGCTCGGGCCACCGGTGCGTGCCGATGACCACTCCTCATCGAACGACATAGCTCCCCCATGTTGTATCGCAGCCGCAGCAGCGCCCACCGCTGCGCGGCACCCGGTCGAGGCGGTACCGAATCCGTGACAGAACTAGCTCCAGGCTAGGAATCGGATCCGTCCCCTCGCGCTTCCTGCATCGGATAGTTGCGGTTCTTACACAACCGCACTGTCCAGCACTCTTTTCGCCCAGGCGCAGAGGAGTTTGACGCAAGCGTGCTGGCTGACGCCCGCGAGGTCGTTGGAATTTATGCATCATGATCACAGCAAGTTGCATCCAATTGAGCGGGCCTCGGGGTTACCCACCGTGCACTGGGCGCCGCACACCGGGACCGCCGCTTAGGATCACTCCAACTGACACTGGGAGAACGCCCACATGCTTCTGCATCAGCGACGGCAGCGGGCTGCTCACCTTCTTGTTGCCCGCTGAGCCGACGGTGCTGAGTTTCACCTCAATGCCCCTCGCAGACATAGAGGATTCCTGTGGCCCTTCGCAGATGAAGTCGAAGCGGCTCCGTTGGCCCAGACAAGGCCCTTCTTGCCCGCTTGGATCGGATGGAAATCTCACCCACGTTGGCCGGGTCCGTGCGGACCGGGAGATGGGCGGTTCGGGTTCGGGCCGACCTGCGTCGGACTGTAGGGCGGGTACTGCGGCTGCCCTTGGTAGCCACTGGGCGGGAAGCTCGGCGCAGATGCGACTGCTGTCGTGCTGCGACGCCGCGAGCGGATGACCGGGACGGCGACTGCGGCGCCGATGATGGCCGCCCCGCCGACGCCGAGTGCGATCCAGAGCCCGGTGTTGCTGTCGTCGTTCGACGAGGAGGCTGCGGCGGCCGGCTTGTCGTGGTCCTCGGTACCGCCGTCCGTGGACTTGGAGGCCTCGGGGGACGGCGACTTGGGAGCGGCGGCCGAGAGGTCCGGGAGTGGATACTCGTCGGCGGGGCCCGGGTCGCCGGGAGTCTTCAGCGCGCGCAACGGACGCACCGCGCCGTAGCCGATGTGGTCGTTGCGCTTAACGCCGTCGGACGGAGCGCTGATGGTGTTGAGCATGACCCGCAACACCTGGTTGTTGGTCCAGGTGGGGTGCTTGGCCCAGATCAGGGCTGCGGAGGCGGAGGCAAGGGCCGTCGCGTCACTGGTCCCGCTGGTCCTGCACAGGCCGGTCTCTCTGGCGCACGCATGGACCATTTCTTCTCCGGGGGCGGAGATGTCCACCTGAGGGCCGTACTGGGATTCAGGGGTTTTGCGCAAATCCTTGCCGATCGCGCCTACGCCTACGACGCCTGGCGTGCCGGCAGGATATACAAGGTCATTCGTCGTCTCGCCCTCATTGCCCACGCTGGCGAAAATCAACGCCCCCTTTGTCAGAGCGTATTTCGCCGCCTGGGTCACCTCCTGCGATTCCACAGGGCTGCCCTGAGAGATGTTGATGACCTTCGCGCCGTTGTCTGCTGCGTACCGGATCGCTGTGCTCATTCGACTGTCGGCCTCAGCCTGATTGACAGAGCCATCCTTGGGCATCCGGATGGGCATGATCTTCGCTCCGGGTGCTAGTCCGAACGCCCCGTCCCCTCCGCCGCTTTCGCCTGTTCCGGCAATCAGTCCAGCCATGCTGGTTCCATGACCCTTATGGTCAGTCCGTGCGTCGCCCGGTGCGCCGTCAGCCAGGTCCTTGCCTTGCAGGACCTGCCCCTTCAGGTCCGGGTTGGTTGCCTGGACTCCCGTATCGATCACCGCAACGGTGACACCCTTACCAGTACTGAGCTTCCAAATCTCCTCGGCCTTCATGGCATCGAGGAACCACTGGTCTGAGCGCACTGAATCGGCGTGGGCCGGTGCGGCAGCAGCGATGCCCACCAGCAGTAGTCCCAACACCGCCGAGACAAGTGTTCCGCGGCGATCGTCTCGAATACTGCTGGTAGGCATCTGTTTCCCTTGACGTTCTCTCTGAGGTGTCAGTCGATGACCGGCGGCACTACGCGCCGGCCGCTCTGCTGCCAGGTCTCTTCGTCCTCCGACAGATAGTCGGGGCGCTCGCCGTTCTGCTCACCACGGCGAGAGTTGGCGGTGCGCGACCCCGAGGGAATTGCCCCCGCCCGGCCTGCTTGTCCGGCGTGAGTCCCACCGGTGGAGTTTGGGTTCGCGCCGCGCACCAAGCCCGAGCCACCCGGCGTGAAGGGCCGAGCGCTGTTGTGGCCTGCCTGTCCGGGCCGGCCTCCGACAACGCCGCCCGCCTCGGACGCCAAGCGACGCCCGCCGCTGATACCGCTCTGGCCGGCGCCTCCCACAGGACCGCCATGCATGCCGGTCATCCCCCGTCCCATCTGGCCGCGGGCAGTGGTGCCTTCACTGCCAATCACCGTGCCACGAGGAATCGCGCCCGCCGGGCGACCCGTGTTCGGCGCGACCGGTCGGCCGCCGACGATGCCGTTCTCCCGCGGCATCCTCGGGGTGAGACCGGCCTGTCCGGGCGAAACAGGTCCACGCATGCCGGGAACCGGCTTTCCTGGCGCATTGGCAGTGGGCCCGCCGGGATTGCCGCCGAACGCAGGCGGTATCACTCCTGGCGTGATCGTGACCGGGCCGTCAGGCCTGCTGACTGGCGGAACGATACCGGTCGTCCCTGGGGGTGTGGCGGTCTGAGAGGGCAGCGTGGCCACGCTGTCGATCTCCATGTCCACCGGGCGCTCCACCGGCCGAGCGGTGGCCGTGCCGATCTCGGTATCAGGCCTTGCCCGCGACACAGACTCGGGAGCGACCGCCCGCTCCCGACTGGACACACCGTCCGTGCGTTCCCCCGTGTACGGGCTGTTGTCGCCCCTTCGATACGAGTCCTCGGCCATGTCGTACTGCAGGTAATCCTCCGGCAGGACCGCCCCCGGCGGCGGCGGAAACACCGGCCGCTCCAGCTTGTCCATGTTCTGCTGCGAGTCCGCGTACGACTCCGCCAGCACCCTCATCCGGTCCGCCGCCGCCAGCTGGGCGGCATCGGCCGCGGCCGCCTTCGCCTCCGGCGTGGCGTTGGCGTAGTCGTGCGGCAGCGTGGAGACAGCCTTGCCTCTGACGGCTGCCGAGTCCGGGTCGTTGTGGTACTTCGAGGCCGCTGCGAGGTTCGCCGCCTCCTCCGGCAGGGTGCGGGGGATGGTGGACTTGGCGAGAGCGATCGCGTCCGAGGCGGTGGCAAGCCACTTCGAAGCGCCCTCGCTGTAGTCGCCCAGTCTCAGCGTCGAGCTGTGAAGGTCGGCACCCCACGACCGGAAGGCGTCGGCGCCCTCTCCCTTCCACTCCACCCACTGCGGTCGGACCTTGAGGTCCTCCGCAATCTTGTGGATCTCCACGGCGGCCTTGGCCAACCTGTCGGCGGCGTCCTGTACCGCGCTTGCGTTCGCCTGGTCCAGCCACGCGAGCATCGTCGCGTGGGACATGCCCTCGAACGGAGTTCGTCCCCTGTTACCCATACGCCGTCTCACCTATTCCCCGTGGTCCACAGCCGCTGCTCACTCGCCGAGGCCGCCACCGGCACCGGCGGTGCCGGCACCCGAGTCGCCCGGCTGCGTGTTGCTGTGCCCCTTCTCCGCTGCCGATGAGTTGTGGTGCCGCTTGTAGTCGTCCGTCGTGTGCCTGCCGATGGCGGCCATACGCCGACGGATGTCCTCGTCGAGGTTCTCGTAACCGTTGTGGGAGGCCATGACCGCGATGCCCATGCCCTCTATGGAGTCCGACAGCAGCTTCGAGAGCTTCTCCAGCTCCTCGATGACCGTCGTGTAGGAGTCGAACAGCCCGTCCGCCTCGTGCCAGCCGCTTTCTCCGCCACCAAGCTGGCCTCGGGCCATGGCGCCCTGGCCGACCTTGTTCGGCCCGGCGGGGCCCTCCTTGAGGTCCTTCACCAACTGGTCGACCCTGTCCCGGAACTTCGTGAACGACGAAAGTTCGGTGACCATGTCGCTCACGGCGTCCGTGACGGCCGCAAATGGGTTGAAGAACCCGGACCACGCGCCTCCTGACCCGCCCTCGCTCGGCAGCACAGCATCCTCCCCGTTTACACAAAGCTTCGGGGATCACTCTAGCCATCGCCACTGACACTTCGCACCCTTGGGTTGCAGGTGCAATGCGGGTCACACACTCAGGAGTTGGGCACCGCCACCGCAGCCTGCGGTCTTATCGGAAGCCGGTTCACCGGGCGGCCCGTGGCTGCGCGGACTGCCGAGGCGACGGCCGCCGGGGACGTCACGACCGGGACGGCGCTGGCGGCCTTGGCCCCGAACGGGGCCACCACGTCGCGTTCCTCGACGAGGTTCACGATGCGGATGTCCGGGGCGTCCAGCGATGTCGGTAGTGCGTAGCCCGTCAGGTCGGGGTGACGGACGATGCCGCGCATCGTGCGGAGGTTCTCCGTGAGGGCCGTGCCCACGCCCTGGGTGACGCCCGCCTCGATACGGGTGGCCAACTGGCGTGGGTTGAGGACCCGGCCGACGTCCTGGGCCACCGCCATTTCGACGACGCGCACCGAGCCCAGCTCGATGTCGACGTCGACCACCGCCCGGATGGCGCAGAAGGCGAGGCCCACGAAGGCGTCGCCCTGGCCGGATTCGTCGAGAGGTTCCGTGGGGTGCGGGCGGCACTGGGCCGTGGCCCAGAGTTCCTTGCCGGCCATCGCCTCCGTGACCGTCGTGGACAGGACTCCGTCGTAGGAGGTGATCTTTCCGTCGGCGATCTGGAGGAGTTCTGTGGACATCCCGAACTTGTGGGCCAGGGGCTGGAGGAGCTGCGTACGGACCATCTTGGCGGCGCGTTCGACGGCTCCGCCCGAGACCCAGGTGTGCCGGCCGTGCGTCGCCGGTCCGGCCGGCGGCTGGTCCGTGTCGACGGAGGCGACGTGGACTTCCTCGATGCCCAGGGTCTCCTGGACGATCTGGCGGGCGAGGGTGGAGAAGCCCTGGCCTGTTTCCACCGCCGCGCAGATGACCGTCGCGACGCCGTTCTGGACCTTGACCGTGGCCGTCGAGACCTCGTCCGCACCTTCGGCGCCGAGCATGTGGACCATGCCCACCGCGTAGCCGACCCCGCGACGGATCGCTCCCGGCTCGCCGGCGCCCTCGGGGCCTCCGGGCAGCAGCCAGCCGTCCTCCGGGGAGTCCTTCGGCAGGACCGGCAGCGGGAAGTCCCGTACGGATCGGAGCAGTTCGGCAACGGGTGCGGGGCAGGTGACCGTCTGGCCGGTGGGCAGGAGGTCGCCGGTTGCGAGCACGTTGCGCAGTCGCAGTTCGGCCGGGTCGATGCCGAGCCTCGCGGCCAGCTTGTCCATCTGGCCCTCGTACGCAGCGCAGACCTGCATCGCACCCTCGCCACGGACGTGCCCGGACGGAGGGTTGTTCGTACGGACCGCCCAGCCCTCGATGAAGGCGTGCGGAACGACGTACGGGCCACAGGCGAAGGCGACCGCGGCGGCCAGGGATTCGGAGGAGGCATCCGCGTAGGCGCCGGCGTCGAGGAGGATCTGTGCCTCCACCTTCACCAGGCGGCCCTCCGCATCCGCGTGGTGGCGGTAGCGCAGCAGGGTGGGGTGGCGGTGGGCGTGGCCGAGGAAGGACTCCTCGCGCGTCGCGGCCAGTTTCACCGGGCAGCCGGTCTTCAGGGCGAGGAGGCCGAGGGGCAGTTGGAAGCCAGGGTCCTCGCGGTCGCCCGTCGCGCCGGGGACGCCGGTGACGACGATCTTCACCCGGTCCGGTTCGAGGCCGAAGCAGGCGGCTGCGAGATCGCGGTCGGTGTGGGGGTCGGTGGAGGCGGTGTAGATCTCGACGCCGCCGTCCGGGCGCGGGACGGCGAGCCCGGCCTCGGCGCCGATGGGGGCGGGGTCCTGGCGGCCGATCCGGTAAAGGCCCTCGACGATGACCTCGCCGGCGACATCGGGGTCGCCGTAGCGCAGCGGGATGTGGCGGATCAGGTTGCCGTCGGGGTGGAGCGGGTCGGCGGCGAAGGCCTTCTCCGGGTCGGTGACCGGTTCGAGGATCTCGTACTCGACGGCGATCGCGGCCGCGGCGAGACGGGCCGTGTCGGGGTGGTCGGCGGCGACGGCCGCGATCGGCTCGCCGTGGTGCCTGACGAGTTCGGCGGCGAAGACCGGCCGGTCGGCGATCCGCCGTCCGTGTGCGGCGTTGCCGGGTACGTCGGCGTGGGTGACGACCGCCCGTACGCCGGGCATGTCGGCGGCGGCCGTCGTGTCGATAGAGACGATTCGGGCATGGGCGTGCGGGGAACGCAGCACAGCGGCCCACAACAGACCCTCGGCCCAGAGGTCTGCGGCGTACGGGAAGGTGCCCTCGGTCTTGGCGCGGGTGTCGGCCGGCGGCAGCGAGGCGCCGAGGCCGTGCGCCGGTGCCTCCTGGCGGTCCAGGCGGTCCTGCCAGTCGTGCCGGTTGCCTTCGACCGCCGGGGTCGCGGTGGCAGCGTCGTTGCTCACGCCAGGCCTCCGTCGTGCGGGTGAGTCGGGTGGGTCGGGTGGGTCGGGTGGCTCGGATGCGCGTGCGGAGGCTGTACGCCGCCGGCGCCCGGGGGCGCCTGGTGCGGAATGCGTGCCTCTTCGGCGCCGCCGCCCTCGGGCGTGGCGGAGTTCGCCGCGCGCTCGGCGATCACTTCCCGTACGGCGTCGAGTACGCCTCGGTAGCCCGAGCACCGGCACAGGTTGCCGCAGAGCGCCTGGCGGGTCTCCAGCTCGGTGGGGGCATGGTTGCCTTCGAGCAGGTCGTGAACGGTCATGGCCATGCCGGGTACGCAGAAGCCGCACTGCACCGCGCCGCAGTTGGCGAGCGCCCGCTGGACGTCGGACGGCTCGCCGTCGGCGGCGAGCCCTTCGACCGTACGGACCTCGGAGCCCGCGGCCGTCGCAGCCGGCACGAGGCAGGAGGCGACGAGCCGGCCGTCGACCTGGACGGCGCAGGCGCCGCACTCGCCCTGCGAGCAGCCGTCCTTGGCGCCGGCGAGGCCGAGGCGCTCGCGCAGGACGTAGAGGAGGGACTCGCCGATCCAGGCGTCGGTGACGGGCCGGTCGGCGCCGTTGACGCGCAGGACGTAGGAGGCGTGGGGGTGCTCGCTGTGTGCGTGCCGGCTGTCGGTGTCCTCGGCTGCCCCGGCGTCGGTGGTGGCGGTCGCGTCCGCGGTGTCGTCGCTGTGGTCGCCGTGCGGGTGCTGCTGGCCGACGGTGGCTTGGGCGTGCGGCTGCTCGGCGGGCGCCGGTCGGCCGCCGTGGTCCTCGCCGTGGGCGGGTTCGCCGGCCGGTTCGCCGACGGGGCGGCCGCCGTGCGGCTGCTGCCCGGGCCGCAGAGGGCTCCGCTCGCTGCCCTGCACCTCGGCCCGCTGCCCCTCGCTCTGCGGCTCCTGCTCGTCGTGCGGCCGCTCGTCGTCCGCGGCGCTGCCGGCCGCGGGCGTGGTGTCGCGCTCCGCCGCCGTCCGGGGGTGGGACGCCTGTGCGGGTTCGGCGGATTCGGCCACTGCCTGGGCGCCGCCCTCGGCGCCGTTGTGTGCGGCCTCCGCCACGGCGGCGAGGTCCGGCCATTGACCGGTCGGGGCCTGGAACGCGCCCGGCGCCCCGGAGTGCTCTCCCGAGCTGTCCTGCGACCCCTGCGGGTCCCGCTGCCCTTGCGGTTCCTGCGGCCACGCGGACCTGGGCCGGGCCCACGGTGACGGCTCGCCGTCCGCCGCACCCGCCGCACCGGCGGCGTCCGCCGCACCTGGCGTCGCCCACGGCGCGGTCGCGCCGCCGGGCAGCGTGGCCGGCGCCGACGCGCCCCAGTGGGCCGCCAGAGCCGAGGTGGTGAACTCGCCCGATTCGTCCGGAAGATCACCGTTTGCGACGGGGATGGTCCACTGGCCGGTGAGATCGGAAGCGGTCGGTACGGAACCGGCCTGCCCGTGGCCCGCGTCGCCCGGGCCCCGCGCCTCCGCCCCGGAGGCGTTGTACCGCTGCGCGTCCGCGTACCGCTCCGCGTCCGCGAAGTCCCAATGGGCGGTGGCGCGTGGATCCTGTGCGGCGTCCGGCTCCGGCCACCGCACGGCTTCTGCGCCGCCGGCCGGGGGCACCGCCGGCGTCGCCCACGTACCGGTCGCCGACGGGTCGGCGCTCGCGGCGGGGGTGAGAGGGGTGATGACCGGGGGGACGTAGCCCTGCCCCGGGGCGGCGAGGGGCTCGCCGCGGCCCATGAGCTCCTCGGGCAGTCTGACGAAGGCGGTGGCCTCGGCGTCGTACTCCCCACCCTGCGGGACCGGCTGCCAGCCGCCCTGCTGCGGGTGCTGCGGGTTCTCGTTGTCACTCATGACGTCAGCGCCCTCCCCAGTGCTCGTCGGGCCAGCGCGGCGACCGTACGCCGCAGATGCAGTACGGCGGGCGACAGGGCGGCCGCCTCGGAGCCGTCCGCCGACGGCGCAGGGTCCGGAACGCAGGCGGCCGCGACGTACTCGCCGAACGCCGCCAGCGCCTCGGACGCCAGCGCCCGCTCGCCGTCCCAGTCGATCAGCGAGGCGACCCAGCGCTCGGCCTCAAGCGGTCGCAGCGGCATCGGCGCCACCGCGCCCACCGCACAGCGCACGCCGCGCCGGGCCGGGTCGAGGACGAGCGCGACGGAGGCGGTGGCGCGGCCGGGTCCGGTACGGCCGGTCGCCTTCAGGAAGACCTGGGGCGCGTGCAACAGCGGCACGCGCACAAAGCCGACCAGCTCGCCGGGGCTGAGCATCTCTCGGCCGGCCAGCAGATGGGAGACGGGGATCTCGCGGCGCGCTCCGCCGGGTCCCGCGACCACCAACGTCGCTTCCAGAGCGGCCAAAACCGGCAAAGCGTCACCAGTGTGGGCACCGGTGACGATATTGCCGCCAAGCGTTCCGGCGTTACGGATCTGCGGCGGTCCCGCGGCCCGGGCGGCCGCCGCCAGCGCCGGGATGAGCGCCGCGAAATCCGGCCGCCCCATCCGCGCGTGCGTGAGGCCCGCGCCCAACAGGGCGTGGCCGTCCTGGTACTGCCAGCCGCGGATCTCGCTGATCCGGCCGAGACCGACCAGCGCCGCAGGGCGCAGCAGCCCCGCGTTGACCGCGGTCATCAGATCGGTACCACCGGCGACAGGCACGGCGGCGGGCAAGGCGGCGAGCGCCGCCACAGCCTCGTCGAGCGAGGCAGGCAGCGTCACGGACTGCGCCGCCTGCGGTGCGTGCGTGGTCAACCCAGCTGCCCCTTCCCGGTGTCCCGGTGTCCCGGCTGTCCCGCCTGTTCCGCCGTACGGTACGTGCTCGCGGCCCGGACGTGGCAACTCTGGCACATCTTCCGAGCCGACCGGAGAGAGGGTCCACGAAGGGTGCATCCGCGCCCGACCAGGGCGATAGTCCGGTTTCTCACGCCTTCGGCGCTGAGCGCGAAATGCCACCTTCGAGGATCCTTGTACTACTTATTCCGTGCGGCCTCCCACGGTCCCAGGGAAGGGGCCCGCAGGCACCCGGCTTCCGGTCCGGCTCACACGATCGGGGGCGCTCCCTCGATCGGGCGTCCGAGACCTGCGTCGTTTCCGTCCGGGGCCGGCCGCCGCTGCCACGGCAACGGGCCGCCGGGCGGGCGGTATTCCACGCCGAGCGCGTCAAGCCTGGCGTAGTGCGTGGCCATTCGCGCCTCGAACGCGGCGAAGTCCCGCTCCGCCGGCGCCGGCAGCACCGACCAGGCGACTTCGGCGAAGGCCGCCAACCGCGGGAACGTCTGGTAGTCGACGCGGCTCCGGTTCTCCATCACCTCGGTCCAGACGTTGGCCTGCGTGCCGAGGATGTGGGCGGCCGCGCCGGGTGCCAGCCCCGGCGGAACGGGCTCAAAGCGGTAGACGTCCTCCAGCGTGCGGACGTACCCGATGGGCATCGGCTCGTCCTCACCGCCCGCCTGCCGGTGGTCCAAGTACACCTGCTGTTCAGGGCACATGACGACGTCGTGCCCAGCCTCGGCGGCCGCGATCCCGCCCGCGTAACCACGCCAGGAGGAGACCGCCGCGCCGGGCGCGAGGCCGCCCTCCAGGATCTCGTCCCAGCCGATGAGCCGGCGGCCGCGCCGGGCGAGCCAGCCGTCGAAGTGCCGGATGAACCACGACTGCAGTTCGTCCTCGTCCGCCAGCCCCAGTTCCTCGATACGGGCCTGGGCCGACGGCGACCGCCGCCACTGGCCCTTGGGGCACTCGTCCCCGCCGATGTGGATGAAGGGGGACGAGGAAGCGGGGAAGAGGGCGAGGACTTCCTCCAGTACGCCCTCGTAGAAGCGCAGGGTGTGTTCCGTGGGGGCGAGGACGTTCGGGCTGACGCCCCAGGTGTCCCAGACCTGCAGAGCGGCGGTGTTCACGACGTCGGTGTTGCCCAGTTCCGGGTAGGCGGCGATGGCGGCCTGGGAGTGGCCGGGAATGTCGATCTCGGGGACGACCGTGATGTGCCGCTCCGCCGCGTAGGCGACGATCTCCCGGATGTCGTCCTGGGTGTAGTAACCGCCGTGCGGTGTCGCGGTCCAGAGGGGCGAGGCGCGGTGGCCCCACTTGGTGCGGGACCGCCAGGCACCGACCTCCGTGAGTCCCGGGTGACGCTTGATCTCGATGCGCCAGCCCTGGTCGTCGGTGAGGTGCAGATGGAGGACGTTGAGCTTGTGGGCCGCCAGGAGGTCCAGATAGCGCAGGACGCCGTCCTTGGGCATGAAGTGGCGTGCCACGTCGAGCATCAGCCCGCGCCAGGCGAATCGCGGCGCGTCCCGGATGGTGATCCGTGGGAGGGCCCATACCCGGCCGGGTGTGAGGGGAGCGCGCCGGAACGCCTCGGGGCCGAGCAGCTGGCGGAGGGTCTGGGCGCCCCAGAAGACGCCGGCCGCGCTGCCCCCGTCGATGCGGCGGACGGACCCGTCGACGACGATGCGGTACTCCTCGGGGGCGAGTCCGGCGTCGATGCTCAGCACGATGCGGTTGTGGTCGCTCCGGCCGTCCTGCAGGGGGAGGCCGGTGGCCGCCCCGACCGTCGCCCGTAGCCAACGCGCCACACCTTCGGTGCCGGGCCGGGGATCGAGCTGCGTCTGTGCGTCGAGAAAGTCGTACGCGGGCCCGGGCGGCACCCCCTCGGCACTCCTGGGCGCCGGAATCAGATCCATCGCGTCAGTCCTTGACCGCTCCGCCGAGGCCCGAGACGAGCCTGCGCTGTACGAGTACGAAGAAGACGAGCACCGGGACGGTCATCACCGTCGAGGCGGCCATGATGCCGCCCCAGTCGTTCTCGTCCGTCTTGAAGAACACCAGCAGCGCCATCGGCGGTGTCGACTGCGAGGTGTCGCTGATGATGAACGACTGGGCGAACAGGAAGTCGTTCCAGGTGGAGATGAACGAGAACACGCTCGTCGCCACCAGGCCCGGGAAGACCAGCGGGAACAGGATCTGCCACAGGAACCGCGTCCGGCTCGCCCCGTCCAGCTCCGCCGCCTCCTCCAGCGCCTCCGGCACCGCCTTCACGAAGCCGCGCAGCATCCAGATCGCGAACGGCAGCGAGAAGGCGATGTGCGGCAGGATCAGCGAGCCGAGGGTGTTGAGCTGCCCGAAGTCCCTCATCAAGAAGAACAGCGGGATGGTCAGCGCCTCGATCGGCACCATCTGCGCCACCAGGAACATGATCAGCAGAGTCGTGCGGAATCTGAAACGGAACCGCGTGACCGCCGTAGCCGCCAGAAAGGCGACGAGTGCGGAGGCGAGGACCACCGTTCCCGCCACGAGCAGGCTGTTGAGGAAGTACCGGCCGAAGTCCTGCTGTTCGAAGACCCGGCGGAAGGAGTCCAGCGACGGGGTGAGCGTCCACGGCCGGGCCTCGGCCGACTGGACCTCACCAGCCGGCTTGAGCGCGGAAAGCACCATCCAGTACAGCGGGAACGCGACGAGGACGGCGACGGCCAGCGCCAGCGCCTCGGCGGCGAGCCGTCCCGGACGCCGTATGCGCAGGCCCGGCCGCCGAGTGGTGCGTGCGAAGCTCATATCTCTTCTCCCTGGCGTCGCAGCAGTCGCAGGTACCCGAGGGTGACCGCCAGCAGAATCAGCAGCATCACCACACCGATCGCCGAACCCAGGCTGTACTGCGAGGACGCGAAGGCCTTCTGGTAGGCGTACACGTTCAGGACGAGGTTCTGGCCCGCGATTCCGCCGCCGTTCGTCATCACGTAGATCTGGGTGAAGACCTTGAAGTCCCAGATGATCGACTGGATGGTCACCACGACCAGGATCGGCCGCAGCATCGGCGCCATGACCGAACGCCAGATCCGCCAGTTCGAGGCCCCGTCCAGCGAGGCGGCTTCCAGCACCTCCCCCGGAATCGCCTTGATGCCGGCGTAGACGGTCACCATGACGAACGGGAACGAGCACCACACCACTTCGAAGAGGACGAGCGCGAAGGCGCTGTAGCGCCCGTACGTCCATGAGTGGTCACCCAGTCCCAGCATTTTGTTGACCGGTCCGAAGTCGGGGTCGAAGAGGAAGACCCACACCGTCGAACCGGTGACCGCCGGGGTCGCCCACGCGCCCAGCGCGGCGAGCATCAGCGCCAGCCGCGGTACGGCACGGACGCGCGTCAGCAGGACGGCGAGTGCGCAGCCCACCGTCAGGGTGGAGACCACGCATGCCGCCGCGAACAGCACGGTGGCCAGCAGCACCTGCCAGAACTGGCTGTCGCGGAAGAGTGCCGCGTAGTTCCCGAAGCCCCGGAAGGTGGTCGGTTCGCCACCGCTGACCTGGGCCTGTGTGTACTCCAGGAAGGAGATCAGGCCGAGCTGGTAGACGGGGTAGACGAGCAGCCCGCCGAGGACGGCCAGCGCGGGAGCGAGATAGAGCCACGGCGTCCATGTCCCGCCACGCCGTGCGGTCGTGAGGTGCTGCGCCATCGCGTTCAGCCCGCGGACCCGAACGCGGCGTCCATCTTCCTCGCGGCGTCGCCGGACGCCGCCGCCACGTCCTTGCCGCCGCTGACGATCTCCTGGAACATCGTGGGCAGGACGAGCGAGGAGTCGATCTGCCCCCATCCCGCCGACTCGGGGACGAACTTGGTGCCGGCGCCGAGCGTGGTGACGAAGGGCTCGACGAACGGCTCCTTCCTGGCGACTTCGGCGCGCACATCGGTGAAGGTGGGCAGGAAGCCCATCGCGTCGAAGAGCTGAGCCTGCGTCCGCTTGCCTGCGAGGGACTTCATCAGGTCCACCGCGAGCGTGCGGTGCGAACTGCTCTTGAGTACGCCGATGTTGTTGCCGCCTGCGAAGGCCGGCGCTATCCGGCCCGCCTCGACGCCGGGCAGCGGCACGACCGCGTACTTGCCCTTGATCTTGCCCGCCTCGACCGCCTGATGGCTGAAGTCGCCGCCGATGGCCATACCCGCCTTGCCCGCCGCGAAGGCGGTGACCGTCGCGTTGCCGCCCATCTGGGCACACTTGGCGGCCGGGCAGTTGTCGTCTCCGAAGAGCGAGGTGTAGGCGGTGATGCCCCGCTGAGCGGCGGGGCTGTTGATGGCCGCCTTGTACGAACCGTCCTTGCCCTCCGCGAGTTCGCCGCCGTGCGCCCAGATGAACGGCATCGCGCCGTACGTGTAGGCCCCGCCGACCGCGAGACCGTACAGCTCGGGCCTCGCCTTGCGGATCTTCTTGGCGGTGGAGACCAGCTCGGCCTGCGTCCTGGGGACGGTCAGCCCCAACTCGCGGAACACGTCGGTGCGGTAGTAGAGCGCGCGCACGCCGACGAGGAGCGGGGCGCCGTACACCTTTCCGCCGACCGTCACCGAATCCCGCGCGGTCGGGTCGGTGTCCTTGGTCTCGTCCCAGGTGCCGAACTCGGCGGTGACGTCGGCGAGTCCGCCGTCCTTCACGTAGCCGGCCATGTCCGTGTTGCCGTACTCGATGAGGTCGGGTGCGCTCTTCGGATCGTTGAAGGCGGCCTTGATCTTCTGGGCACGGGTGTCGACCGGGATGTAGTCGATCCGTACGTCGGTGCCCTCGTGCGCCCTCTCGAAGGCGGCGACGGCCCGCTCGACCACCTGCTCCTTGGGCTTGTTGTTGACCTCGCGGAACAGCCAGACCCGGAGGGTGCCGCTCTTGTCGTCCGTCTTCGCACGGTTGTCGGAGGTCTGCGGGGCACAGGCCGTGGCGGCGAGACCGGCCAGGGCGAGTGCCACTACGGGTGCGGCCGTTCGGGTGGAGAACTTCATCCGGTAACCCCTACGAGTCGGCGTTGCAACATATGCAACGAGCGTTTCGCTCTGCACAACACGCAGGAGATTATGGCCGCCTCGGCGCGCACGCGAAAGGCCCTCGCGGTGCGCATCGGCGCACCGCGAGGGCCTTCCGTACAGCTACTGGTCGAGCCGGCCGGGGCGAACGGCTACTTGTCCTTGCCGCCCTTGCCCTTGTCGCCGCCGGCGCCGCCGGCGCCCATCGACTCGTAGATCTCCTTGCACATCGGGCAGACCGGATACTTCTTCGGGTCACGGCCCGGAACCCAGACCTTGCCGCACAGCGCGACGACGGGCGTGCCGTCGAGCGCGCTCGCCATGATCTTGTCCTTCTGGACGTAGTGGGCGAAGCGCTCGTGGTCGCCGTCGCCGTGCGACACCTGCGGCGTCGGCTCTACGAGGGTCCCCGTACCTGCCCCGCGCTCGGGCTCAAGAGTGCTCATAGAAGCCAAGGGTACTGAAACGCGCGGGCATCAGTTCAGGGACGGGTCGTCCGGGTACGTGGCCACCATCGCGAGCTCGCTCCGCTGCCTGCGCAGTACGGCCCGCCAGAGCCGTTCCGGGTCCGGAGCCGAGACGTCTCCCGGCTCGGACTCGACGACGTACCAGGCGCCCTCGATCAGCTCGTCCTCCAGCTGTCCCGGCCCCCAACCGGCGTAACCCGCGAAGATCCGCAAGGACCCGAGCGCGCTGGCCAGCAGCTCCGGCGGCGCCTCCAGGTCGACCAGCCCGATCGCGCCGTACACCCGCCGCCAGCCGAGCGGGCCCTCCTCACCGGGGATGACGGCCACGCCGAGTGCCGAGTCGAGGGAGACGGGGCCGCCCTGGAAGACGACCCCGGGCTCACCGGCGAGGGCCGCCCAGGCCTCCAGGATGTCCCCGACGCCGACCGGAGTCGGGCGGTTGAGGACCACGCCGAGCGAGCCCTCCTCGTCGTGGTCGAGGAGAAGCACCACCGCGCGGTCGAAGTTCGGATCCGCGAGGGCGGGGGTGGCGACGAGCAGCCGCCCTGTGAGCGAGGACACCTCGGTCATGCCGACATGATCCCGCATCTTTGCCCTCTGGGGGGAGTCAACGGCGGTCTGTGAGCGTACGCAGCTCAGGGCGCACAGCAGCAGCGGGAGCGCGTCACCCGGAAGGCCACCCTCCGCTGTCCGGGGCATACGGAGCGTGTTGTGACAAATTCATGACGATCCCGCACCGTCCTCACCCTTACGGAGCGGGGGTGGTCGCCCCTTACCCTTTTCTCTGGCCCCCTGCCCACCCTCTCCGGAACGCGAGATTCATGACCGTCACAGACGATGTACTGCTTGTCCACGGCGGAACCCCGCTCGAGGGTGAGATCCGTGTCCGCGGCGCCAAGAACCTCGTGCCGAAGGCCATGGTCGCCGCGCTGCTCGGCAGCGGTCCGAGCCGGCTGCGCAATGTGCCCGACATCCGCGATGTGCGGGTCGTACGCGGGCTGCTGCAGCTCCACGGTGTGACGGTCCGCCCCGGCGACGAGCCCGGCGAACTGGTCCTGGACCCGACCCACGTCGAGAGCGCCAACGTGGCGGACATCGACGCGCACGCGGGCTCGTCGCGCATTCCGATCCTGTTCTGCGGCCCGCTGCTGCACCGGCTCGGCCATGCGTTCATCCCGGGCCTCGGCGGGTGCGACATCGGCGGCCGGCCGATCGACTTCCACTTCGACGTGCTGCGCCAGTTCGGCGCGACGATCGAGAAGCGGGCGGACGGCCAGTACCTGGAGGCCCCGCAGCGGCTGCGCGGCACCAAGATCCGGCTGCCGTACCCCTCCGTCGGCTCGACCGAGCAGGTGCTGCTGACGGCCGTGCTGGCCGAGGGCGTCACCGAGCTTTCCAACGCCGCCGTGGAGCCGGAGATCGAGGACCTCATCTGCGTACTGCAGAAGATGGGCGCGATCATCTCCATGGACACCGACCGGACCATTCGGATCACCGGTGTCGACAAGCTCGGCGGCTACAACCACCGTGCGCTCCCCGACCGCCTGGAGGCGGCCTCCTGGGCGTCGGCGGCGCTCGCCACCGAGGGCAACATCTACGTGCGCGGCGCCCAGCAGCGTTCGATGATGACGTTCCTCAACACCTACCGGAAGGTGGGTGGCGCCTTCGAGATCGACGACGAGGGCATCCGCTTCTGGCACCCGGGCGGTCCGCTGAAGGCGATCGCCCTGGAGACGGACGTCCATCCCGGTTTCCAGACCGACTGGCAGCAGCCGCTGGTTGTGGCCCTGACGCAGGCGTCCGGGCTCTCCATCGTCCACGAGACGGTCTACGAGTCCCGGCTGGGCTTCACCTCCGCGCTCAATCAGATGGGCGCGCACATCCAGCTCTACCGCGAGTGCCTGGGCGGCTCGGCCTGCCGCTTCGGCCAGCGCAACTTCCTGCACTCCGCCGTGGTTTCGGGCCCAACCAAGCTGCAGGGCGCTGACCTGGTCATCCCGGACCTCCGGGGCGGCTTCTCGTACCTGATCGCGGCCCTGGCGGCCCAGGGCACGTCCAGGGTCCACGGCATCGAACTGATCAACCGCGGCTACGAGAACTTCATGGAGAAGCTCGTAGAGCTGGGAGCGAAGGTCGAACTCCCGGGCGGCGCGCTCGTCTAGGCACTCTGTCCGTGCGCACAGGAAGGGCGGCCACCCGGTCCGGGTGGCCGCCCTTCCTGTTGCCTTCGGGTCTTACTTGCCCTTGGCGGCTTCCTTGAGCTTGGAGCCCGCGGAGACCTTCACGCTGTAGCCGGCCGGGATCTGGATCGGGTCGCCGGTCTGCGGGTTACGAGCGGTGCGAGCGGCACGGTGGGTGCGCTCGAAGGTCAGGAAGCCGGGGATGGTGACCTTCTCGTCGCCCTTGGCGACAACTTCGCCGACGACCTCGGCGAGAGCGGCCAGAACGGCGTCGGCGTCCTTGCGGGTCACCTCGGCGCGCTCGGACAGAGCGGCCACCAGCTCACTGCGGTTCATGTTGTACTCCCGTGTTCAACTTGCCTATGAGGCGTGAGATCGAAGCCGATGCTGCCAGGGCCCTCGGACAGTCCCCGGACCCGGGTCTGACGTCAGACCCTCGCGCCCGGTTAAGCATCCTGCCCCCACCAGCGGCGGGAAAGCGAATCCGGCACCCACCAGAGTCACACGAAAAGCGCCACTGCCCTCGTCGTGGTGACGCTCCGTCGACTGGCTGACGCGGACGGCAGCCGCCGCGGGCCTCTGTGCGGGTATCCCCGCAACCCTAGAGGGGTGGCGCAGGCGCCACGTTCCGCGACGCGCCGTCGCACTCCGCGTCTGCGGGCCGCCGCACGGGCTCACAGCTCGTCCGCGCCCGCCCCGGCGGCCTTGGCGGCGGTACGGACGGCTCCGGCCACCGCACCCGCGACCTTGTCGTTGAAGACCGACGGAATGATGTAGTTCGGGTTGAGCTCGTCCTCCGTCACCACGTCGGCGAGCGCGGCGGCCGCCGCGAGCATCATCTCCGTGTTGACCGTGCGGGACTGGGCGTCCAGCAGACCGCGGAAGACGCCCGGGAAGACCAGCACGTTGTTGATCTGGTTCGGAAAGTCCGAACGTCCGGTGGCCACAACTGCGGCCGTCTGACGGGCGATCGCGGGGTCCACCTCGGGGTCCGGGTTCGCGAGCGCGAAGACGATCGCGCCGTCCGCCATGGCCGCCACGTCGTCGCTGCCGAGCACGTTGGGCGCCGAGACACCGATGAACACGTCGGCGCCGGCGACAGCCTCCTTGAGGGTACCGGTGACGCCCTCCGGGTTGGTGTTGTCGGCGATCCAGCGCAGCGGCGAGTCTGGGTCGGCCGAGACCAGGTCCTCACGGCCGGCGTGCACGACACCGTGGATGTCGGCGACGACCGCGTGCTTCACACCTGCGGCGATCAGCAGTTTCAGGATGGCCGTACCGGCCGCGCCGGCGCCGGACATGACGACTCGGACATCCCCAATTCCCTTGCTCACCACGCGGAGTGCGTTGGTCAGGGAGGCGAGGACGACGATCGCCGTGCCGTGCTGGTCGTCGTGGAAGACGGGGATGTCGAGGGCCTCGCGAAGCCGCGCCTCGATCTCGAAGCAGCGGGGCGCGGAGATGTCCTCGAGGTTGATTCCGGCGAAGCCGGGGGCGATCGCCTTGACGATCGCGACGATCTCGTCGGTGTCCTGGGTGTCCAGGCACAGCGGCCACGCGTCGATGCCGGCGAACCGCTTGAACAGGGCCGCCTTGCCCTCCATCACCGGGAGGGCGGCCTTGGGGCCGATGTTGCCGAGGCCGAGGACGGCGGAGCCGTCCGTCACGACTGCGACGGCGTTGCGCTTGATGGTGAGACGCCGGGCGTCCTCGGGGTTCTCGGCGATCGCCATGCAGACCCGGGCCACACCCGGCGTGTAGATCATCGAGAGATCGTCACGGTTGCGGATGGGGTGCTTGGACTGCATCTCGATCTTGCCGCCGAGGTGCATCAGGAACGTACGGTCGGAGACCTTGCCCAGCACGACGCCCTCGATGCCGCGCAGCTGCTCGACGATCTCGTCGGCGTGCGAGGTCGAGGTGGCGGCGATCGTGACGTCGATGCGCAGCTTCTCGTGGCCGGAGGCGGTCACATCGAGGCCGGTGACCGAGCCGCCGGAGGACTCCACGGCCGTGGTGAGCTGGCTGACCGCGGTTCCGCTCGCGGGCACCTCCAGCCGGACCGTCATCGAGTACGAGACGCTGGGCGCCGTTGCCATGGCCGACTTCCTCTGCTTTCCCTGGATGCATTGCCGCGCCGCCGCGGCCTGCCGGCCGGGACGCGTCGTCCGATCGTCCCACCTACCAGCCGGTACAAGGTAACCAGCCGCAAATTTCGGAAAGACACTTCCACCATACGAGAGGGTTGCGTTAAACAGAACAGGTCCCCGCCATCGGATGACGGCGCGGACCTGTTCTTATGACGCTTGAGTGGCACCGACCCGCCATGCTCGCCTCGCGGCAAGTGGTCGCTCGAAGCGACGAAGGTTGGGCCCGGGGGCTTGGATCGAGCCGGTGCCGTACTCAGGCTAACAAAGGATCCCGGAAAGTGATTCCCGTCCCGCGGGTTCTGCCCCCGTTCAGTCCCGGAGCAGGTCAGGGACCCCCTCGGCGTCCGGGTCGTCGCGCTCGCCCGACACCACCGTGAGCTGCTGGGTGGCGCGCGTCAGCCCCACGTACAGCACCCGCAGACCGGCCGGGCTCTCGTCCGCGATCTCGGCCGGCGACACGACGACCGTCGCGTCGTACTCGAGTCCCTTCGCCTCCAGGCTGCCCAGCGCCACCACCCGCTCACCCAGTCCTGCCAGCCACCGGGTCGCCTGCTCGCGGCGGTTCATCGCCACGACGACGCCGACCGTGCCGTCCACACGCTCCAGCAGCCGCTGTGCCTCCTGCCGGACCGTTTCGGCCAGGTCGTCGCGTGCCGCCACGAAGCGCGGCTCCACGCCAGTCGAACGGACCGCCACGGGGGATTCCATACCGGGCATGGCGAGCGCCAGGACTTTGGCCGCGAGCGCGGCGATCTCGGCCGGGTTGCGGTAGTTCACGGTCAGGTTGAACCGGCGCCGCGGGCGAGTGCCCAGCGCCTCGTCCCGGGCCGCGGACGCCTCGTCCGGGTCGGACCAGGAGGACTGGGCCGGGTCGCCGACGATCGTCCAGGTCGCCTGCCGGCCGCGCCGGCCGATCATCCGCCACTGCATGGGCGTCAGGTCCTGCGCCTCGTCGACGATGACGTGCGCGTACTCCGTCCGCTCCGCCGCGAGCCGCTCCGCCCGCTCCCACTGGGTCTCCTCGCGCTGCGGCATCAGCTCTTCGAGACCGGTGAGCTGGTCCAACGGGTCGAGCCCCCGTCTCCGCTTCGGCCGGGCCGGCGTGCCGAGCAGCATCTGCAGCTCGTCCAGGATCGCCACGTCGTGCACCGACAGAGGGCCCTCCCCGTCCGCCCCCAGCCGCCGGAGAGACCGCGCCAGCAGCCGGGTCTCGCGGGGGTTCAGCACGCGGCGCGCCCACCGGGCGAGCCGGCGCTCGTCGGCCATCGCGGCGAGCACCCGCCGCGGGCTGAGCTCGGGCCACCAGGCGTCCATGAACGCGAGGAACTCCGGCTCGGTCGAGACGTCCTCGTCGAAACTCGAGCGGAGCTCGGCGACCAGCTCGGGGTCGGTGTACCTGCCCCGGCCGTTGGACTTCGCCCACAGGGCGTCGAGGACGAGTCTGCGGGCCCGCGGCCGCAGCAGGTTGATCGGCGCGGTCCCGCCGAGTACGGAGTTCCTGATCCGCTGCAGCTCCTCGGCCCCCAGCTCGATCCGCCCGCCGAAGGCGACCACGCGGAGCCGGGTGGGGGTGGACTGCGGCGCCCGGCCCGGTGCGCCCTCGTCCCGCGCGGTCCGCGCGGAATCACCGCCACGTCGCGAGGCGCCGTCGGCCGGCCCGGCGTCGTCGCCGAAGGAGAGCCGCTCGCCGCCCGCGGCGGCTGCCCCCACCCGTCGATCGGAGCGCGTGGGCGCGGCGCCCTCCAACGCCCCGCGCGCCGCCTTGCGCAGAACCTTCAGCATCTCGGAGGAGCCCTTGACACGGGCGACGGCCGGATCGTCGTACGCCGTCGCCTCCGCGCCGTCGACCAGCGAGCCGACCGCACGGATCGCGACCTGCCCCTCCTCGCCCAGCGAGGGCAGCACGCCCTCCGTGTAGGCGACGAGCAGCGGGGTCGGCGAGACCACCAGGATTCCGCCCGCGTACCGCCTGCGGTCCTGGTAGAGCAGGTAGGCCGCCCGGTGCAGGGCGACGGCCGTCTTGCCGGTGCCGGGGCCGCCCGAGACCTCGGTCACGGAGGCGGCGGGGGCGCGGATGACCAGGTCCTGCTCGGCCTGGATGGAGGAGACGATGTCCCGCATGGTGTGGCTGCGGGCCCGGCCCAGCGCGGCCATCAGCGCGCCGTCGCCGATCACCGGCAGTTCGGCACCGTCCAGCGTGGCGGTGACCTCCGGCCGCATCAGGTCGTCCTCGACCCCGAGGACCTTGCGGCCCTTGGACCGGATGACCCGGCGGCGTACCACCCGGCCCGGATCCTTCGGAGTCGACCGGTAGAACGGCGCTGCGGCCGGCGCGCGCCAGTCGATCACCAGCGGCGCGTAGTCGGAGTCGAGTACACCGATCCGGCCGATGTGCAGGGTCTCGGCGATGTCGGCCGTGTTGTCCGGCCGTACGGCGTCGTCGGCGGGCTCGACCGACGTGTACGCGCCGTCCGGCCCCTTCTCGCCGTCCTTGCCGAGCAGCAGGTCGACGCGCCCGAAGAGGAAGTCCTCGAACTCGTTGTTGAGCCGGTTGAGGTGAATACCGGCACGGAACACCTGCGCGTCCCGCTCGGCCAGCGCGCCGGGCGTGCCGACCTGGCCACGCTGGGCGGCGTCGTTCATCAAGAATTCCGCCTCGTGGATCTTCTCCTCGAGGCGGCGGTACACCTGGTCCAGGTGATTCTGCTCGACACCGATCTCACGGTCTCGTACGGAATCGACAGCGGCATCCTGCGCGGCCACCGAGGCCCCCTTCTGACGTGCTGTGGGCAGCCGTCAACCGTACGCGAAGGGGACCCCGGTATGCACGTGCTGTCAGGCCTCCACCTCGACAAGCCGCTGACCGTCGAACGTCCGTACCTCGAAGTGATCGATGTCGTTCCGGTCCATCGCCGCCCCGCCGTGGACGTACAGCGGGTTCTTCGCGGACTCGTGCGTGCTGTCCGGGATGCCGTATCCCCACTTGGGGACGGCCCAGGAGGTGACCGTCTCTTCCTCGCCCGTCTTGGACACCGCGACCAGACTGCACTTCAGCGGGCCCTTGACGTTCTTGAGCTCCAGGACGGTGTGCGTCCCCCAGCCCTTCTTCTCCAGGCCGACGGTGGCGCTGACCTTGGTCGACGCGTCGGTCGCCTGGACCTTCTCCTCCATGTGGTTGAAGAAGGCATCCTCGGCCGGGCTGGTCGGATGGACCTCCGCCACGTTGTTCCTGCCGTCATCCCCGGACGTCGCCACGACCGCCACCGCCGGTCCGCCGACGACCAGCACCGCCGCGGCCGCCACCATGTAGAAGCTGCGCCGCCTGCGCTGTGCGCGCTTCTCGGCGACCTCGTCGACGAGGTTGTCGAGAAGCTTGCTGCTGGGCGCCGTCACCTTCGCGGGCGGTCCCGGAGCCTCGGCGAGCATGGCGAGCATGGGTTCCATGCCGGCGAACTCGTCCAGGTGGGAGGCGCAGATCTCGCATCCGGCGAGATGCATCTCGAACGCCGTGGCCTCCGCGTCATCCAGAATGCCGAGCACGTAGGCGCCGGCGGCATCGTGAGAGCTGTTGCCGTCCTGCGCGTTGTTGCCGGGGTACCACCCCTGCGCGGTCATGCCGTCACTCCTCGTTCTTCGAGCGCGAGCTTCATGGAGCGCAGCGCGTAGAACACCCTGGACCGCACCGTCCCGCTGGGTATGCCGAGTATTTCGGCAGCCTCATTGACCGTACGTCCTTTGAAGTACGTCTCGACCAGTACCTCCCGGTGAGCGGGAGTCAGGTCGTCGAGCGCATCAGAGAGCGTCATCAGCCACAACGCCTTGTCAATCTCGTCCTCCGCGGGCATGACCTCGAGCGGCGACGGCTCGACCTCTTGTGGCCGGGCTTGCCTACTGCGATGACCGTCGATGACGATACGCCGGGCGACGGTCACCAGCCAGGGCCGGACCGAGCCAGTGGCGTTATTCAGCTGACCTGCGTTCTTCCAGGCCCGGATGAGGGTCTCCTGGACGACGTCCTCGGCACGCTGACGATCCCCCGCGACCAGGCGGAGTACGTACGCGAGAAGCGGACCCGCGTGCTCGCGGTAGAGCGCCCGCATCAACTCCTCGTCGGGGACGGAGGACTGAGAGCGCGGCACCTCACTGCGATGTCGTGCCCGTTGCGGGCGGTCATCGGCCACGGCGGCATCCTTGCGCACCAGAACCTCCAGGTCGAGACAGCCGGACTCTTCCCCCCTCACTACGGAAGGGGGAGCCGGTTGTGCTCAACGCGGCCGGAATATTCTTTCAAGATCTTTTAAGGGTGTGCGGTTGCCGTGGGTTACGGCTGTGCGGCGAGGGACCGCCGCCGGTGCCGGGCGACCCTCTCCCGGTTCCCGCACACCTCGCTGGAGCACCAGCGCCGGCGGCGCCCGCGGGACGTGTCCAGGTAGACGAGCGAGCAGCCGTCGCCCTCGCACTGCCGCAGCCGGGCCCGGGCCACCGGGTCGGTCAGCAGCTCGACGGCATCCCGGGCCACCGCCGCGAGCAGCGCCCCGCACTCCGGGTCGGCGCCCAGAGTCCTTACGAGCTCACCGCTCGCCGCGCGTACGGCGCACAGCGGGGGTGGTGGCCCGCCCGCCAGCGCGTTGACCCGCGCCAGGGCCTCTTCGGCGGGCCTGCCCTCGATCTCCGCCCGCACCAGCTCGCCCACGTCGCCGCGCAGTTCGCGGAACCGCGCCAGCCAGTCCGCGTCGACGGCCGTGAGCGGGGTGCCGGGCGGTACGAGTCCGGCACCGGTCAGCCACGCCCGCAGCCGGTCGCGCCCGTCGAGCCGCTCCGTCGGAGGCGCTCCGGTGGCCACCAGATCCAGGCATATCCGCCCGGAGTCGAACCGCAACTCGTACGAGCCCATGCCCGCCGCCATGCGCCTGTCACCGCCTCGGGGTACCCGGGTGAGTCCCGTCCCCCCAGAGTGCCCGTCCCGGCGCCCGGCCGGAACCCCTGCTACCGGCCGGAGGCCGCCCACGGCCACGGCTCACACGGGTGGGCCGTCGTGCAGGATGCGCTGAAAGAGGCGGTGGTCCCGCCACGCGCCGTTGATGTGCAGATAGTCCCGCGCTGTCCCGAACGGTTCGAATCCCGCCTTGACCAGCACGCGCTGGGAGGCCGCGTTCTCCAGCAGCGTGCCGGCCCCGACCCGGTGCAGGCCCAACTCCTCGCGCGTCGCCCGGCAGACGTACTCCACCGCGGCGGTGGCAAGGCCGCGGCCGGTGCAGTCCGCGTCGATCCAGGAGCCGAGGCCGGCGCTGCGGAACGGGCCCAGGGCGTGTTGGAGAGCGTGAGGCCGCCCAGGACGCGGCTGCCTGCCGCGTCGGTGAGCAGCCACGGCATCAGCCGTCCCGCCTCCCGCTGCGCCAACCGGTCCCGGAGAGCGGCCGCTTGACCCTCGGGGGGAAGAACTCCTCGGTGCGCTCCGGCTCGCAGGGCCGCAGGTGCTCGCGGTTACGGCGGTAGACGCTGCCCCGCCCGGCGTGCTCAGGAGTCGGCGTACTTGGCGTCCGCGGCCGGGTCCAGGGCCAGCCGATAGCCGCGCTTGACCACGGTCTGGATCAATTTCGGGGCACCCAGCGCGGTACGCAGCCTGGCCATCGCCGTCTCCACGGCGTGCTCGTCCCGGCCCGCGCCGGGCAGCGCCCGCAGCAGCTCCGAGCGGGCGACGACCCAGCCCGGGCGGCGGGCCAGCGCGCGCAGCAGGGACATGCCGGCGGGCGGCACGGGACGCAGGGTGTCATCGATCAGGACCGCGTGGCCACGGATCTCGACGCGGTGGCCGGCGACGGGCAGAGTGCGTGCACGCGACGGAAGTTCGAGGCACAGCAGCTGCACCAGAGGGCCAAGCCGGAAGCGCTCGGGCTGGGAGGTGTCGATGCCATGGGCCTGCAGCGGCAGGGCGGTGACGGGGCCGACGCAGGCCGACAGGACGTCGTGCCGCAGGGCGTCCAGCAGTTCGGGGAGGAGCCTGCGGTGCTCGGCACGGGAGAGCAGCGATGCGGCGGCCGGAGCGCTGGTGAAGCTGACCGCGTCCAGGCTGCGGGAGACCGTGGCGTCGAGGAGGCGGTCCAGCGGTGCGACGTCCTCGGGCGGCATCCATCGGTAGACGGGTACGCCGACGACCTCGGCGCCGCCCGCACGCAGTGCCTCGACGAAGCCGGGCAGCGGGTCGCCGTGCAGCTGGATCGCCACCCGGCGGCCGTCCACGCCCTCGGCCAGCAGCCGGTCCAGTACCTCGGCCATGGACTCGGAGGCGGGAGACCACTCCTCGGTGAGGCCGGCGGCCCGGACCGCGCCCTTCACCTTCGGTCCGCGCGCGAGGAGTTCGACCCCGCGCAGCCGCGCGAGGAGGTCCTCGCCGATGCCCCAGCCGTCGGCGGCCTCCACCCATCCCCGGAAGCCGATCGCGGTCGTCGCGACCACCACGTCCGGGGCGTTTGCGATCAGCTCCTTGGTCGCGGCGAGAAGTTCGCTGTCGTCGGCGACCGGCACGATCCGCAGGGCGGGGGCGTGCAGTACGGCCGCTCCGCGCCGCTGCAGCAGCGCTCCGAGCTCGTCCGCGCGCCGCGCCGCCGTGACTCCGACCGTGAAGCCCGCGAGAGGACCGTTCTGTGTGTCGTTCATGGCTGGTGCCCCGCTCTGTGCATGGGGTGTTACGAGGTGGTGCCGGCGGACCGAGCCTGCCAACGGGGCGTGACGGGCTCGGTTCGCCGGTATTTCGACGTCGTTAACGGGTATTGCGGATTACACCTCGGCGTAGCTGAGCTGCGGCTTCGCTTCGGTGATCTCTGTCCGCGCCGGGGCCGCGGCCGGCCGCCGAAGGTATACCGCCCACGTCAGTGCGAAGCACACTCCGTAGAAGGCGAGGAAGGTGACGAAGGCCGCCGTGCCCGTACCTGAGGTGAGGAACGCCTGCCGGAAGACCAGGTTGATCCCGAGTCCGCCGAGGGCGCCGACGGCTCCGATGAGTCCCATGGAAGCGCCGGACAGCCGGCGTCCGTAGGCCGCGGCGGCCTCTCCCTCCATCCCCTTGGCGAGAGCCTTGGCCTGGAAGATGCCCGGAATCATCTTGTACGTCGAGCCGTTGCCGAGTCCGGTGAGGACGAAGAGGGCGATGAAGCCGATCAGGAAGACGGCCAGGGACTTCTCGACGGACGCGTAGACCACGACCGCGGTCGCGCCTGCCATCGCGGCGAAGTTCCACAGCGTGATCCGGGCACCGCCGAAGCGGTCCGCGAGCGAACCGCCGACCGGGCGGATCAGGGAGCCGAGCAGCGGACCGATGAAGGTCAGGGAGGCTGCCTGGAGGGGCGTACGGCCGAACTGGGTCTGGAGCACCAGGCCGAAGGCGAAGCTGTAGCCGATGAACGACCCGAAGGTGCCGATGTACAGGAACGACATGATCCAGGTGTGCCCGTCCCTCACCGCCTCCTTCGCGGCCCCGGTGTCGTTGCGTACGGGCGCGAGGTTGTCCATCCACAGCAGCGCACAGGTCGCCGCGACGACGATCAGCGGGATGTAGGCGGCGAGCACGATCCGCGGGTGCGTGGCGCCGGCCGTGCCGATCACCAGCAGGCCGACGAGCTGCACCACGGGTACGCCGATGTTGCCGCCGCCGGCGTTCAGGCCGAGCGCCCACCCCTTCTTCCGCAGCGGGAAGAAAGAGTTGATGTTGGTCATCGAGGAGGCGAAGTTCCCGCCGCCGACGCCGGTGAGCGCGGCGACCACCATGAAGGTGGTGTACGAGGTGCCCGGCTTCATCACGAACAGTGCCGCGACGGTCGGCACCAGCAGCATCAGCGCGCTGAAGACCGTCCAGTTCCGGCCGCCGAAGCGGGCCACGGCGAACGTGTAGGGGACGCGGACGACCGCGCCGACCAGGGTGGCCGTGGCGATCAGGAAGAACTTCCCGGCGGGGTCGATCCCGTACTGCGGTCCCATGAAGAGGACCATGACCGACCACAGGGTCCAGATGGAGAACCCGATGTGCTCGGACAGCACGGAGAAGATCAGGTTGCGCCGCGCCGTTCGTTCACCCGTCTCCCTCCAGAAGGTCTCGTCCTCCGGGTCCCACTGCTCGATCCAGCGGCCCCCCTTGCGCAAAGCGGTGGTGGTCGGGGCAGTCATCACGCCTCCACAGATGTCGGGTCCGTGATGCCTGACCGTACGGTTGGCTCGTTTCAGCCCCGTGCCGCCGGATGACTGGAGCGAAACCTTGCTCTCACCCGGCCCTCAGCGCCGGTGTGAGACGGCGGGCTGCCGCCGGCTCGGCAGGTTTCCCGGTGCTTCGACGGCTCCGGTGCGGCGGAGTTTCTGCCAGCGCAGCCGGCCACCGGTCAGGGCGGTGATCCAGGACTGGAGCAGCACGACGTACATCAGCTGCCGGTAGAGGATCTGCTGGAGCGGCAGCGAGATCAGGTGTGTCATGCGCTCTCGGTCGAGCCGGAAGGCGTACGCGGCGCAGACGGCCTGGACCGCGAGGACGCCGAACCACGCCGCGACGGTCTTCCCGGTGGGGCCGAAGACGAGTCCGTACAGCAGGAACACGTCGATCAGCGGTGCGAGCAGGGGCGCCAGCACCATGAACAGCGAGACCAGGGGCAGGCCGACCCGGCCGAAGCGGCCCGAGGGACCGCTTTCCACCAGCGCCCGCCGGTGTTTCCAGATGGCCTGCATGGTGCCGTAGCTCCAGCGGTAGCGCTGGGACCACAGCTGCTGCACGGTCTCGGGGGCCTCGGTCCAGGCGCGGGCGTTCTCCGCGTAGACCACGCGCCAGCCGTCGCGGTGCAGGGCCATGGTGATGTCGGTGTCCTCGGCGAGGGTGTCGTCGCTCATGGCGCCGACGCGGTCCAGCGCCTCGCGCCGGAAGGCGCCGACCGCACCCGGGATGGTGGGCATGCAGCGCAGCAGCTCGTACATCCGGCGGTCGAGGTTGAAGCCCATGACGTACTCGATGTGCTGCCAGGAGCCGATGAGGCGGTGGCGGTTGCCGACCTTGGCGTTGCCCGCGACCGCGCCGACCCGGGGGTCGCCGAAGGGCTGCACCAGCTCGCGCACGGTGGACGGCTCGAAGACGGTGTCCCCGTCCATCATCACGACGAGGTCGTGGGAGGCGTGGGCGATGCCGTTGTTGAGCGCGGCCGGTTTTCCGGAGTTCATCTGCCGTACGACGCGGACGTCGAGCAGGCCCATCCCCTCCACGATGTCCGCGGTGCCGTCCGTCGAACCGTCGTCGATGACGATCACCTCGACGGGATGGTCGCTTGCCGTCAGGGAGGTTACCGTTTTGGCGATGCACTCCTTCTCGTTGTACGCCGGAACGAGCACCGTCACCGGGCGGGTGACCGCGGGACCCCAGCTGAAGTCCTTCCGCCGCACCGTGCGGGCGTGCAGTACCGAGAGCAGCAGCATGAGGCCGAACCGGGCGAGGACCAGCACGCCGACGATGGCGAGGCCCACCACCAGCGCGTCGGTGATGTGCTCCGAGACGCTGACCGCTCCGACGAACGCCTTGCCCTTCCACAGCTCGAGCCCGGTCACAGGCGTGTGCGCACCGGGCGCGCCGAGGGCCCCGGTGAGACCGGTGAACTCGTAACCCTGCTCCTGCAGTTGGGGCAGCAGCCGGTCGAGGGCCGCCAGGGTCTGGGAGCGGTGGTCACCGCCGGAGTCGTGCATCAGGACGATGGCGCCGTCCCCGGGCTTCTCCGGAGTGGCGTTACGGACGATCGCCTCGACGCCGGGGCGCTTCCAGTCCTCGCTGTCGACGGTGTTGAAGGCCGTGACGTAGCCGCGGCTGCCGACGTACTCCGTGACCGGCCAGTTCTTGTTGTCAAGGACGTGCGAGAACGACGAGTACGGCGGCCGGAACAGGGACGTGCGGATCCCGGCCGCGCCCGCGAGCGCCAGCTGGTTCTGCGACAGCTCCCAGTCGATCCGGGCCCGGGACTGGTAGGAGAGGTCCGGGTGGTTGAAGGTGTGCAGGCCGATCTCATGGCCCTCGTCGACCATCCGCTGCACCAGGTCGGGGTGGCGGGAGGCCATCGTGCCGGTGACGAAGAAGACGGCGTGCGCGTCGTACTGCCGGAGCTTGTCGAGAACCTTCGGCGTCCATACCGGGTCGGGGCCGTCGTCGAAGGTCAGAACGAGCTTGTTGTCGGGGACGTCGAGCGCCTTGGGGTCGTTCCGCTTGCGCGCGTCGATGACCGGGCCGCCCTCGATGAGGTGCCGGGGCACCTGGTCGTTGGCGGCCGGCTGCCGGACACGGTGGTCCGCGAGGATCTCGCTGTGCACATAGCCGCGCAGCATGAGCATGGCGAAGAGCGCTACCAGGAACAGCAGGGGCAGCAGATAGCGCATAGGCATCCCGCGACGCCTGACGGTTCCCGTGCCGGCGCGGGAGGTCATACGGCACCGCCCTCGGCCGCGGGATCCACCGGATCCGTCGGCAGCACCGGCGGCGGTTCGCTCACCGACGGCGCGGGCTCACTGGGCTGCGGCTCCGGATCGGGCTCGGGCGCCGGGCCGGGGTCCACGCCACCGCCGGTGGTGGCGCCGGGCGGCGGGCCGGCCGGGCCGGCCGGGGGGCCGCTGACCGAGGCGCCCGGCCGGCGTGTGGGCCCGGCGGCCGGGGCCGCGCCGCCGGCCGGCGGACGGGCCGCGGTGGTGCCCGGCGGGTTCGAGGGCCCCTCCCCGGCGGCGTCCCCGGGGAGGGGACGGGGCACGGTACCGGGCGCGTTGCCGACGGGCGGCTGAGCGTCCGGGGCGGGTGAGTCGCGTACCGTGTCCGGCTTCTTCTCCGCGGCCGGACCGGGTATGCCCAGCCAGGGTGCGCTGGAGTTGCCGCCGAGGAGGGTACCGACGAGGAGTACGGCGTAACAGGCGCAGGCCGTGCCGAGTACCCACCCCATGCGGCGGAGTTTCCTGCTCCGGCGGCCGCTCTCGTCCACGAAGACGGGACCAGGTCCGGGAACCCCTGCGAGACCCGGTCCCCCGGTTGCCACCTCGAACTGCTCTCCCCAGCCGTGGAGTTCGACCGTCACTTCGTCCTGATCACGCGCATGCCCGAGAGGAGCATTTTCTTGCTGGTCTTCCACCGCTGTACGCCCATCCCCATCGAACAGGGCGCCCCCCTATGTCCACACCGCGCCCGGGTGAGCGAACGTAGCGCAGCTATCGAGCCCTCATCCGCACGAGTCAGTTTTTGTCCATACTCAAAGAGAATTTGTCCACTATCAAAGACAAATCGATGTCGGGCAGCCAACTATCGGTCACGGGATCAAGCCAGCCCTCCACCCGCGAAAGCTCCGACACGGCAGCGCGAAGCGCCTCCACTCCCGGGTGCCGCAGCCCTTTCCGCCACACCATGGACAGCGGCGACAGCGGTACGGGATCGACGAGCGGGCGCAGCACGGCGCCCGGCAGCTCGGGAAAGTCCACCACGACCAGCACCGGGTTCCGGCTCTTCGCCATCACCCGGCGGAACTCCTCGTGACCGATCGCCACCGGCGCCGGCGGCGCCACGGCGATGCCCCGGCCTGCGAACAGCCGCCGGGCGAATTCCGTCCATTCCAGGGTTCGCGGATTGCCCGCCCCCGCATACACGGTCTCGCCCGCCAGAGCGGCCAGCGGTACCGACGGGCGTTCCGCCAGCGGATGCCCGTTCGGCAGCAGCACCGCCAGCGGCTCGTACCGGACCGGCTGGTGGGCCAGCCGGGCGCGGACGGCCGGCGGCAGACCGGCGAACAGCCCGAAGGAGACATCGAGCCGCCCGGCGAGAATCTCTGCGGCGGCGCCGGTGAGTCCGCTCTCGAAGCGGGCCATCAACTCACAGCCCGGGGCAAGCTCACGGGCGCGGGCCAGGACCCGCCCGGAGGTCATGCCCTCGGTGTTCAGGTCGACCAGCAGCGGCCGGGCCGCGTCCCCGGTCCCCGCGAAGGCCGCCGCCAGATCGTCCTGGGCCTCCAGCACCCGGCGCGCGTAAGGCAGCAGTCGCTCGCCGTCCGCCGTGAGGGAGACCTGTCGGGTGGTCCGGACGAACAGCTCGGCGCCCACCTCCCGCTCCAGCCGCCGGATGTCCCTGCTGAGTGCCTGCTGTGCGACATAGAGCCGGGCGGCGGCCCGGGTGAAGTGCAGCTCGTCGGCGGCGGCGGTGAAGGCCCGGAGCAGCCGGGGCTCGATGTCTCGGGGCACCCCGCGAACCTACCTCGCACCGATTCACAACGTAAGCGCGTCAATGGGGTCCCAGCAGGTGTTGGACCGCCGACGGGGACGCGGCGAGGGTTGGGCCATGCCGCAACCGTCCGACTCCCCGCCGATGTACGACACAGCCGACGCCGCCGGCTCGCCGGTGCGCCCACCACGCCCGGGCCGCCGCAACCCGTACGCACGTCTCTTCGCAACGCCAGGCGCCCGCGCGTTCACCGCGGGCAACCTGATCGCCCGCCTCCCCATGGGGATGTTCAGTGTGAGCGCCATCATCATGATCGCCGGGTCGCGCGGCTCGTACGCACTGGCCGGCGCGGTCACCGCGGCCGGACTTGGCGTCACCGCGCTCGTCGCCCCCTGGACGGCCCGTCTGGTGGACCGGTACGGCCAGGCCCGCATCGCGGTGCCCGCGACCGCGATCGCGGCCCTCGGCTCACTCGCCCTGCTGCTGTGCGTGCGCCACGGCGCCCCGGACTGGACGCTCTTCGCCGCGTACGCCGCGACCGCCACCACCCCCAACACCGGGGGGATGTCCCGCGCCCGCTGGGCTCATCTGCACAAGGACGATCCCGCCGCACTGCACACCGCCAACGCCTTCGAACAGGCCGCCGACGAGCTGTGTTTCATGCTGGGCCCGGTACTGGCGGCCTTCCTGTGCACCGCCGTGTTCCCGGAGGCAGGGACCCTGACCGGCGCCGTGCTGCTCCTCACCGGCGTACTGCTCTTCGCCGCCCAGCGCGCGACCGAGCCCCCCGTCTCGCCCCGCAGCAGAGCCCGCTCCCCGCTGCGGGTACCGGGCATGCCGCCGCTGCTGTCGGCCTTCCTCGCCACCGGCGCGGTCTTCGGTTCCCTGGAGGTCGTCACCATCGCCTTCGCCGAGGACCGGGGCCATCGCGCGGCGGCGGGCGCGGTACTCGCGCTCCAGGCCGCCGGATCCTGCGCGGCCGGCCTGCTGTACGGATCGCTGCGCCCGGCCGCCAACCCTCGCGCCCGCCTGCTGCCCTGCGTCGCCGCGATGACTGCCCTGATGAGCCTGCCGCTGCTGGCGGCCACCCTGACCGGATCGCTGCTCGCGGTCGCGGCGGCGCTGCTGTCGGCCGGGATAGCCACGGCTCCCACCATGGTCACCGGCATGACCCTCCTCCAGGGCCGTATACCGGTGGACCGCCTGAACGAGGGCATGGCCCTGGCCGTGACCGCTCTGCTCGGCGGCATCGCCTGCGGCTCGGCGGCGGGGGGCTGGGCGGTGGAGCGGTTCGGGGCGGCCTCCGGCTACGCGGTGCCCGTGTCGGCCGCGGCCCTGGCACTGGTCGTCACGGCGGTGGGAACGGCCGGCCGGAGCGCTCCGGAAACGACGAAGGCCCCGCTGTGCTAGACAGCGGGGCCTTCGCCTCACATGGGAATTGTGGAGATGGCGGGAATCGAACCCGCGTCCAACGGTGCAGAACCAGGGCTTCTCCGAGTGCAGTTCGCTGCGATTTTCTCGGCCCCGGAGATCACGCGAACAAGTCTCCGACGGGCTCAGTCACTGTTTGATTTCCCACTGGGCCCCGTGACCGGGCTCAGTGGTTTAGTCCCCTAGCTGATGCCAGAATCCGGGTCGGGAACAGCCCCGGGCTGACACTCCGCAGAGTCTTCGCTAGCTGCTAATTAGGCAGCGAGAGCGAAGGCGGAGGAATCGCGCTTGGTGTTGGCGATTATTGTTTGCGACATATGGTTAACGAGATCATTGCCGCTTCCTCGACTCGCTTCCCCTGCTTCGACATCCGCTGTCGAAACCGATCATCCCCATGTTTTTTTATCAAGGTGGTACCGCACCCCGTCGCCAGGGAGCAGATGCCATCGTACGTTAACAGCGCACATCCGTGCCAGCTTATTCCCCGCGTCAGGCCCGCTGCTGCCGCTTGATCGCCGAGATCGCCCGGTCCGTCTCGCGCCGGTCCTGCTTCTCGCGGAGGGTCTGCCGCTTGTCGTACTCCTTCTTGCCCCTGGCCAGCGCGATCTCGACCTTGGCCCGGCCGTCCTTGAAGTACATGGCCAGGGGCACGATCGTGTGACCCGTCTCCTGGGACTTCGACTCGAGCTTGTCGATCTCCACGCGGTGCATGAGCAGCTTCCGCTTCCGCCGCGCGCTGTGGTTGGTCCACGTGCCCTGGCTGTACTCCGGGACGTGCACGTTGTGCAGCCACGCCTCGTGCCCGTCGATCTGGACGAACCCGTCCACAAGGGACGCCCGCCCCTGGCGCAGAGACTTCACCTCCGTGCCGGTCAGGACCAGCCCGCACTCGTAGGTGTCGATGACGGTGTAGTCGTGCCGCGCCTTCTTGTTCTGCGCGATCAGCTTGCGCCCTTTTTCTTTTGCCATAGTGCGGCCATTTTCGCACTAAGACCCGGTGCCGAGGCCACCCAATACCGTGCGGGCCTTCTCCTCGGCCCGCTCGCTCACCGCGAGGTCGGGCGTGATGCCCCGGCCGTCGACGCTGTGACCCGCCGGAGTGCGGTAGTGGCCGACGGTGAGCTCGGCGACCGAGCCGTCCGGCAGCTCGGTCGGCATCTGGACCGCCCCCTTGCCGAAGGTGCGCGACCCGACGGTGACGGCCCGGCCGCGGTCCTTCAGCGCGCCCGTCACTATCTCCGCCGCGCTCATCGTGCCGCCGTCGACCAGGGCGACCAGCGGTCGGCCGGTGTCGCCGCCGGGCTCGGCGTACAAAGCGCGCTGCGCTCCCCGGACGTCGTAGGTGGCGACCAGCCCGCCGTCGAGGAACGCGGATGCGGCGGTGACGGCCTCGTTCACCAGCCCGCCCGTGTTGCCGCGCAGGTCGAGCAGGACGCCGGCGCCGGTGGGGGCCGCACGGACGGCGTCCCGTACCCGCTCGCCAGAGCCCTTGGTGAAGGACGCCACCTTGATCAGCGTCACGCCCGTTCCGAGCTGGCGCACGGTGACGGCCTCCGTGGTGAGCCGGGCCCTGCGCAGGGTCTCGGTCCAGCTGTTTCCGTCGCGCTCCAGCCCCAGAGTGACCGAGGTGCCGGCGACGGCGCTCTCACGGTCGCCGCGCAGCAGGGAGACGACCTCGTTGACGGGCCGGCCCTCTATACGGTGACCGTCGATCGTACGGATCCGGTCGCCCGCCCGGACACCGGCCCGGGCGGCGGGCCCGCCGGACTGCACGCGGGAGACCTCGATCCGCCCGTCGCGGCCGCGCCCGGCCCACAGGCCCACGCCCGTGTACTCGCCGTCGAGGGTTTTCTCGAACTCCGCGTACTCACCCTCGTCGTACACCATGCCCCAGCGGTCCCCACTGCGGCTGACGACCTCCTCGGCCGCGTCCTTGACCGACTTGCCGTCGGCCATCGCCGCGGCGGCGGCCTTCTCGACGGCATCGCGCTCGGTGGTGGCGGCGGCGCTTCGGGCTCCGGTCAACTGCCCGTCCGTACGGGCCTCTTCGCCCCAGACGCCGGTCGCGGCGCCCGCCGCGAGAGCGCAGGTGAACACCAATGTCAGGGCCGCCGCGCGGCGGATGCGGCGAGGTTGGCGGAACAGAGCTGGGCCCGACATGGCGAACACTCTAGGACAAGGCCGGGCGCCGTAAGGCCTGTTGCCTTTACGGCGCCCAGGGCGCTTGTCACACCTTGAGGTACTTGCGCAACGCGAAGAATGCTGCGAGCGCCGGCATCAGCAGAGCGATCACCAGCACCAGTGGGAGCACGGAGAGGACCGCGTCCCAGCCGATGAAGTTGATGAGTTCCAGCTTCTCGGAGAGCGCGAGGCCGTGGTCGATCAGGAAGTACCGGCCGAGGAGCAGCATGACGCAGGCGACCACACCGCCGATCAGCCCGGCGAACGCGGCCTCCATGATGAACGGCATCTGGATGTAGAAGCCGGAGGCGCCGACGAGCCGCATGATGCCGGTCTCCCGCCGGCGGCTGAAGGCCGAGACGCGCACGGTGTTGACGATCAGCATCAGCGCGATGACGAGCATGAGCCCCATCACGAACAGGGCGGCCACGTTCATGCCGTTCAACAGCTCGAAGAGGTTCTCCAGGATGCCGCGCTGGTCCTGTACGGACTGCACACCGTCCCGGCCGGCGAAGGCCGTCGCGACCACCTTGTACTTCTCCGGATCGTCGAGCTTGACCCGGAACGACTCCTGCATCTGGTCCGGAGTGAGCGAGCTGGCCAGCGGGGAGTCGCCGAACTGCTCCTTGTAGTGCTTGTACGCCTCGTCGGCCGACTCGTACGTGACGGTCTCGACGGCGTCCATCTTCTCGAGGTCGGCCTCGATCGTCTTCTTCTGCTCCGCGGTCACGGCGCCCTTGGCGCACTTGGGCAGAGCCTCGGCGTCACCCTTGTTGCAGAGGAAGATCGAGACGTTGACCTTGTCGTACCAGTAGCCCTTCATCGTGCTCACCTGGTCGCGCATGAGCAGCGAGCCGCCGAAGAGGGCGAGCGAGAGGGCGACGGAGATGATGACGGCGAAGGTCATCGTGAGATTGCGCCGGAGGCCGACGCCGATCTCCGACAGGACGAACTGGGCGCGCATGGCGTCCTCTCAGTCTTTCAGTGCTGGTAGCCGTAGACGCCGCGCGACTGGTCGCGCACGAGACGGCCCATCTCGAGTTCGATGACGCGCTTGCGCATCTGGTCCACGATCTGCTGATCGTGCGTCGCCATGATCACGGTGGTCCCGGTCCTGTTGATCCGGTCCAGCAGCTTCATGATGCCGACGGAGGTCTGCGGGTCGAGGTTGCCGGTCGGCTCGTCCGCGATCAACAGCATGGGCCGGTTCACGAAGGCCCGCGCGATCGCCACGCGCTGCTGCTCACCACCGGAGAGCTCGCCGGGCATCCGGTCCTCCTTGCCGCCGAGGCCGACCAGGTCGAGGACCTGCGGTACGGCCTTGCGGATCTCCCCGCGCGGCTTGCCGATGACCTCCTGCGCGAACGCCACGTTCTCCGCGACGGTCTTGTTGGGCAGCAGACGGAAGTCCTGGAACACGGTGCCCAGCTGGCGCCGCATGTGCGGCACCTTCCAGTTGGAGAGCCGGGCGAGGTCCTTGCCCAGCACGTGCACCTGGCCGTGGCTGGCACGCTCCTCGCGGAGGATCAGCCGCATGAAGGTGGACTTGCCGGAGCCGGAGGAGCCGACGAGGAAGACGAACTCGCCCCGCTCGATCTCGAGGGAGACCTCCCTCAACGCAGGACGGTTCTGCTTCGGATAGGACTTGGAGACGTTGTCGAATCGGATCACGGGTGCACCACGGTCGCCGGGAGTAGGTGTGCGTGACCATACGCGAAGCGGGCTGGAGCGTGCAGGCGGCGGTCGTGGATGAGTGATTTATCCCGCGAAATCGAGTGGGGCGCGCCGAATCTCGCACGAGCTGGCAGAGTGGTAGGGGGAACGGTCGCGTTTCCCTGAGCGTTGTGCGGAGAGAAAGCTGCGTATCGCGGCCCCGCCGCGCGGGAGAGGAGAGCGCATGACCTATGACCGACTGGTGTGCGCCAACTGCGCGGCGCCCGTGAATGAGGGCCGCTGCCATGTGTGCCGGGCGAACCGGGAGCGACTCCAGCAGGAGGGCCCATTCGCCGGACTGAGCCCGGCGGCGCTCGTCGCGCTTCTGGTGGTGCTGGTGGCCGCGATGGCCCTGCTGGCGCACCAGACCGTCTGACTTTCCGCCTACGGACCCGGCGGGACCGCCAGGAGGGCCCGGGACGCTGATCGCGCGTCCCGGGCCCTCCTGTGCGTGCATACGTGCGTGCAGGCGCCTGCTAGGCAGCCGTACGGCCGCCGCCGACCAGGCGGGGCAGCATCCGGAAGCCGATACCGCCGGCGATCATCGTCGCGGCGCCGACCAGCAGGAACGTGGTCTCAGCGGCGCCCGTCTCGGCGAGCTCCTCCTTGGCCTCACCCTGCTCGACCGGCTTGGAGCCGACGTTGTCGGTGTCGGTGTTGTCCTGGCACTCGGCCCCGTCGAGGTCCACGGTGCAGGTGCCGGCGCCGCCGTCGTCGCCGCCGGTGGAACCGCCGCCGTTGGCGTTGCCGCCACCGTTGCCGTTGCCGTTGCTGTTGCCGCCGTTCTGGGTTCCGCCCTGGTCGCCACCACCGACAGCCGCGTCCCCGCCGCCAACGGCCGCGTCACCACCACCGACAGCAGCGTCACCACCACCGACAGCCGCGTCCCCGCCGCCAACGGCCGCGTCACCACCACCGACAGCCGCGTCACCACCACCGACAGCAGCGTCCCCGCCGCCAACGGCCGCGTCACCACCACCGACAGCAGCGTCCCCGCCGCCAACGGCAGCGTCCCCGCCGCCAACGGCCGCGTCCCCACCACCGACAGCAGCGTCACCACCACCGACAGCAGCGTCACCACCACCGACAGCAGCGTCACCACCACCGACAGCAGCGTCACCGCCGCCTACGGCCGCGTCACCACCACCGACGTCGCCACCACCGGGACCGGCGACGTCGCCGCCGCCGTCGGCCTCACCCTCGTCCGCGGCGCCGATCTCGACAGCCGCGCCATTCTCGTCCACGTTGGCCTTCGCGCTGAGGCCTCCGATGTTCACGCCAATGCCGGCCGCCTGAGCAGCGCCGGCTGCGGTCAGCGAGGCACCGGCCGCAATTACCGCGCCGGCCGCTATCCGCGCCACGCGCAGCCGCGTCTTCTTGGTCATCTGCCTGCTACCCCCAGTAGCTTCTCGTGAGTGGAGCAGCGTCCGGGGCCTCGGCCGTCGGGGGTTCGTAACCGGCCCCCGTCACACGCGCCCCCGTGATACGCATGCCGCGCGCCACCCTTCCCACTTTTCATGTAAGCGTCAAGGTCGTTGCGTACGCAATGCCCAATTTGCGGGCAGTTGCCTGCCGTTAGGCCCTGCAACTGTGACGAAAAAAGGGAACTGCCGTCCCTAGGACGGCAGTTCCCTTGTCGACAAAGCGCGAATTTACTTCTCCTGCTGCTTGCGCCAGCGAATTCCGGCCTCCAGGAAACCGTCGATCTCGCCGTCGAGCACAGCCTGCGGATTGCCGACCTCGAACTCGGTCCGCAGGTCCTTGACCATCTGGTACGGGTGCAGGACGTACGAGCGCATCTGGTTGCCCCAGGAGCTGCCGCCGTCCTTGAGCGCGTCCATCTTGGCCTGCTCCTCCTGGCGGCGCCGCTCGAGCAGCTTGGCCTGAAGGACGTTCATCGCGCTCGCCTTGTTCTGGATCTGCGAGCGCTCGTTCTGGCAGGAGACGACGATGCCGGTCGGGACGTGCGTCAACCGCACGGCGGAGTCAGTGGTGTTGACGCCCTGGCCGCCGGGGCCGGAAGCGCGGTACACGTCGACGCGCAGCTCGGACTCGTCGATCTCGACGTGGTCGGTCTTCTCGACGACCGGCAGCACCTCGACGCCCGCGAACGAGGTCTGACGGCGGCCCTGGTTGTCGAACGGCGAAATGCGCACCAGCCGGTGCGTGCCCTGCTCGACGGAGAGCGTGCCGTACGCGTAGGGCGCCTTCACCACGAAGGTGGTCGACTTGATGCCGGCCTCTTCCGCGTACGAGGTCTCGTAGACCTCGGTGGAGTAGCCGTGCCGCTCGGCCCAGCGCAGATACATCCGCTGCAGGCGCTCGGCGAAGTCGGAGGCGTCCACGCCGCCGGCCTCGGCACGGATGTTCACCAGTGCCTCGCGCTCGGCGTACTCGCCGGAGAGGAGCGTACGGACCTCCATCTCGTCCAGCGCCTTGCGGACGGAAATGAGCTCGGACTCGGCCTCCGCGAGGGTGTCCGCGTCGTCCTCCGCCTCGGCGAGCTCGAACAGCACGCTCAGGTCGTCGATCCGGCTACGGAGGGCCTCGGTCTTGCGCAGCTCGGCCTGCAGGTGCGAAAGCTTGCTCGTGATCTTCTGTGCCGCCTCCGGGTCGTCCCACAGGGACGGGGCCGCGGCCTGCTCCTCGAGCACGGCGACATCTGCCCTCATCCTGTCGAGGTCCAGGACGGCCTCGATCGACCCCATGGTCGAGGAGAGGGACTTCAGCTCTTCGGATACATCGACGACTGCCACGCCCCCAGCGTAACGGCTGGCCGCCCGGACCTTCCCCGCGCCCGGGAGAGGGACCGCCCGCCCGCGCTCTCAGGGAGAGGACTGCTGGGTGTCCTGGGGCGGGGCGTCCGCGTCGCCGCCGCTTGTGGCCAGCCAGCCGCCGACGCCCACCGCCGCCGCCAGAACCACCGCGGCCACACCCAGCTTCAGGCGGCGCCGGCGGACGGCGTCCGAGGTGGATTTGTGGCGGGCCGAGCCGGGGCGGCGTTCGGCCGTGGAGCGGGGGACGCGGGCCGTGCCATGGGCGCCGCCCGCCAGCTCGTCCGGGCCGGGGACGCGCATGCTGGTGTGGGTGTCACGGTTCGAGTCCGGCGCGGCGCCGGGGACGAGTGGGACCGCGCCCCGGCGGCGGCCCGGCGCACCCGCACCGGGGGCGGTGGGGTGGACGGCCGTCTCGTCGGGGTACGGCGCAGCCGTCTGACGCTGGGGCTCGTCCTCGTCGTCCGGTTCGTCCACGTCCAGCGGGGGCATGCCGGCCAGCATCGGCAGCTGGTCGCGCAGCCGGGCGGAGAGCTCGGAGGCGCGCAGCCGGGACGCCGGGGCCTTGGCCAGGCACTGGACGATGAGCTGCCACAGCTCGTCGGGGATGCCGGGGAGCGGGACGACCGTCTCGGTCACATGGCGGCGCAGCACCGCGCCGGGGTGGCCGCCGCCGAATGGCGTGAAGCCGGCGAGCAGCTCGTAGAGGACCGTCGCCAGGGCGTAGATGTCGACAGAGGCCCGCGGCGGGAGGCCCTCGATGATCTCGGGAGCGAGGTAGTCGGGGGTACCGATGATCTTCGACGCCGTCCTGGTCCGGCGCGGGGAGTCGATCAGCTTGGCGACGCCGAAGTCGGTGAGCAGCGCGGGATGGGAACCGCCCGGGCCGAGCGGACCCTGCATGTCCAGCAGCACGTTCTCCGGCTTCACGTCGCGGTGGACGATACCGGCCGCGTGGGCCGCGGCGAGGGCGTCCGCCACGTCGGCGACGACGGCGACCGCCGCCTCGGGAGCCATCCGGCGCTCCCGGTCGAGGCGGGTGCGCAGGTCCGTGCCGCGTACGAGCTCCATGACGAGGGCGAGATCGTTGCCGTCGACCACGAGGTCGCGCACGCCGACCACCCGGGGGTGGTCCAGGCTCAGCAGCGCACTGCGCTCCTGCACAAAGCGTCCGACGAGCTCCTGGTCGGACGCGAGGTCCTCCCGCAGCAGCTTGATGGCGACGGGCCCGTCGGGCCCGTCACCCAGCCACACCGTGCCGGCGCTGCCTCGCCCCAGAATCTGGTGGGCGGTGTACCGGCTGCCGATTTTCCGTGCCAAGACTGCTCCCTCAGCGGCTGGCGTTCGCGCATAAAACTACGCGGCCGACGGGGTCTTCAGGGCCCCGGACGATGCCAACCTTCACTTCTGCGGGGGAAATCACCCCGCAGAAGTCGACAAATCTATGGAGCCGTCTCCGATGCGGGCGGTTCCGGCGCTGTCGAGCTGCCGATCTCGGAGATCCATGTGGATGCGTCGGAGACCCAGTCCGACACCTGTTTCCAGAAGCTCTTGCCGTCCGCGACCCAGTCCTGGAGCGGGGTGAGCTCCCAGACCATCCAGGCCGCCACGACGAGGATCAAAACCGTGAACAGGCAGCCCTTGAGGCAGCCGAGCCCGGGAATCCGCATCGGGTTCGCGTTCCGGCGGCGCGGCTCGCGCGGCTGACGGGGGGCCGGCTGCTGGGGCGGCGGCTGCGGCGGCGCGTACCGCTGCTGAGGCTGCTGCGGTGGCTGGTAGGGCTGCTGGTACGGCTGCTGCTGACGCTGTGGGGCGTAGTGCTGAGGCGGCTGCTGCGGCTGCCGTTGCTGCCGCGGCTGCGGCTGCTGGGGCGCGGGCCGGCGCTGCGGGCGGCGGCGCAGCGGATCCTGGCTGGGGTCGAGGTACTGGACCTGCGTCTGCTCGTTGCGGTCGCGGGCCGCCCGCATCTGGCTCTGCCAGGGGTGCGGGTCGTCGGGCGAAGGCTGCGGCGGGCCGTCGGGCCGCGGAGGCACCGGCGGCATGACGGACGTCGGGTCGGCGCCGCGGGGGCCGGTGGAAGGCATGACGCTGGTCGCGGCGCTCGGATCGTACGAACCGGCTCCGCCCGGCAGCACCTGAGTGGGGTCGGCCGCGCCGGGCGTGCCCGGGACGGGGGCCGGGTCCGGGTCCGGAGCGAGCAGGGCGCCCACGCCGAGGGCGGCCTCGACCTGTGCGGCGGAGGAGTGGACGCCGATGCCGGCCGCGACGGTGCGCAGACCCCGGGCGAGGTTCTCGGCGCTGGGCCGCTCGGCCGGCTCCTTGCGCAGGCAGCGCTCTATCACCGTCCACAGGGGCTCCGGGACGGTCGTGGGGCGGCGAGGCTCCTCGCTGAGGTGGCGGTGCAGGACCTCCAGCGCGGAGCCGCCGCCGAACGGCGGACGGCCGGTGACCAGTTCGTACAGCAGGATGCCCGCGCCGTAGATGTCGACCGCGGAGGTCTGCGGACGGCCCTCGGCCGACTCCGGCGCGACGTAGGCCGGCGTACCGACGAACTCGTGCGTGCGGGTCAGGCCCGGGGAGTCCGCGAGGCGCGCGATGCCGAAGTCGGTGAGCATCGGATGCATCTGGCCGTTCGCGTCGGCCAGCAGGACGTTGGCGGGCTTGAGGTCGCGGTGGACGACGCCGTCGGCGTGGCTGGCGGCCAGCGCGTCGGCGATCTGGGCGGTGAGGAGGGCGGCCGCCACCGGGGTGAACGGGCCGTTCTCCCGGATGTAGCGGTGCAGGTCGGGGCCGTCGACGAGGTCCATGACGAGGGCGAGGAGATCCCCCTCGACGACGAGGTCGCGGGTACGCACGATGTTGGGGTGCGTCAGGCGGAGCAGGACGGAGCGCTCGCGCAGGAAGCGCATCACCACGTCCGCGTCGTTCGCGAGCTCCTCCTTGAGGACCTTGATCGCGACCGTCTCGCCGGGCTGCCCGGCCACCGCTGCCTCGGCGCCCGCGGTCTCGCGCTGGCGGGCTCGCCAGACGGTGCCCGTGGCGCCGCGCCCGAGAGGTTCCTCGAGCAGGTACTTGCTGCCTACCGGCCGCACGTCATGTGCTCCCTGCTGATCGTGTGTCCTTGCTTGCCGGGCACACCTGCCCGTCGGGCCACTCTAGGCCCTGTCCGGGCGATCCTGTCGGGCCCGCGACCACAGCCACGGCACCTCGCCGGGGATCGCCGGACAGGGTCCGGTGGTGCCCGAGGGGGCACCACCCGTTCTCGTTGGTGGGGAAGACGCCCGTATCGGGCGGATGGTTGCCGGACGGCAGTCCGCGGTGGCCCGCCCGTGAGCCGCTTCCTCAAGCCATCGGCGGTCCCAAGCAGGCACTTTTACGTCCACAGCCGACCAATCAAGATCACTTGATGGTGGTCGCCGGGCGTGTTGTCAGCGGCAGGTGCGAGGATGCCCCCAGCACGGAACTGGGGTTGGGAGCCCCGTGTTCCGCGCTGACCTGTACCGGACGACGCGTCCGTGCCGGGTGGGGGGATTCACGGGCAGCTTCCCTGCCGCTCCCCTGCCGGGCACCCCGCGCAGAAGGGACCGCTGACGGCGATGCAGATCCGGCTGACCGTCCTCGGGCCGCGCAGCGGCCAGACCCCGCACCCGCGCGCCTGCGACGTGCTCGTCACCGCCCCGGCGGGAACGGCTCTGGCCGCGGTCGCCTCCGGGCTCGCGACCACGGTCATGGGCCCCGAAGTCACGGGTGCGGTCGTGCTGTACGCGGGCCAGGAGCGGCTCGACGCGCAGCGCCGGACGCTGGGCGAGCCCCCGCTGGTCGACGGCGCGGTGCTGTCGCTGCAGGCGCCGGCCGAGGACGACGCCCCCGTCGGCGGCGGATCGGCGCAGCTCCATGTGGTCGCCGGGCCCGACGCGGGTGGCGTCCACATACTGCACGGCGGCCAGATCCGGATCGGCCGGTCGGTTGATGCGGACGTGCCGCTGGACGATCCGGATGTGTCCCGGCTGCACTGCGTGGTGACGGTCTCGGAGGACGGACGGGTCTCGGTCGCGGACCTCGGCTCGACGAACGGCACGTCTCTGGACGGCACGGACGTCGGCGACCGCCCGGTGCGGCTGGCACCCGGCGCGCTGCTGCGTGTGGGCGAGTCCGCGCTGCGCCTCGTGCCGCCCGGCCCGGTTGACCCACGGGTGCCCACCACTCCCGACGCCGAGGGCCACCTGCGCCTGACGTCGCCGGCCTGCGCACCGTACGGCGGTGCCGGTACGGGCGGAAGCGTGCCCCCCGCCGGCTACGGCACCCCCGGTGCGGCTGGGGGCCAGGGGCACTACGGCGTCGAACCGGCGGCGTCCAGGCCGTACCGGGTGCCGGCGCAGGGCGGCAGAGAACCCGCCGGCGCGGTCCAGACTCCACCCGCGGCCGGGAGTGCGGGCCATAGGTCACACCCGGAAGCCACTTCTCCTGCCGGTACCGGCACGGCGGCCTCACGGGGCGCCACGGGACGGCCGGACCCCGGCGGGGCGGGTGCCGGGGCGATCGCCGGCGCGGCGCAGGCCTTGGCCGGAGACGCGCCGGGCACCGCGACCGGCAGATGGGCCGGCGCGGACGCCGGCCGCAGCGGCAACACGGCCGGGGATCGGCGGCGTGGGATAGGGGCCTGGGCGCGGCGGTTGACCGGCGGACGGGTCGAGACCGGGCGGGACGACGGTGCGGTCGAGACCGTACCGGCCGGCCGGCCGCCTGCCGCCGAGGCGCCCACTCCGGGGGCGTGGCCGGATGCCGCCACGCTGCTGCTCACCGCTCTCGGCCCCGGGCCCCGGCTGTGGGAGCGCGGCCCCGGGCACCCCGAAGCGCTCGTCCTGCGGCTGGGTACGGCGGACCGGCCCGCGCCCGGCGGCGCGGGGCTGTTGCCCGCCGTGCCCGTCACCGTCGGGCTGCGCGAGGCCGGTTCGCTGGGGCTCGCCGGGCCGCGGGCGCGGCTGTCCGGGCTGGCCCGGTCGGTGCTCGCCCAGCTCGCCGCCCTGCACGCGCCGCACGACCTCGAGATCGTGCTGATCAGTACGGACCGGGCCAGGAGCCTGGAGCAGCGCAAGGGCGAATGGTCCTGGCTCGGCTGGCTGCCGCACCTGCGTCCCGCGCACGGCCAGGACTGCCGGCTGCTCCTCGCCTACGACCGCGACCAGGCCGCCGCCCGCGCCGCCGAACTGGTACGCCGACTGGACGACGGGCCGCTCGGTCCCGGCTGGGCGTCCGCGGAGCCCGCTGCAGTCGCCGCCGCGGCGCGGCAGTACACCGGCCAGTACACCGTGGTGGTCGTGGACGGCGATCCCGGTTCGGCGGCGCTCCGGGAGACCACCGCGCGGCTGGCCGCGGCCGGCTCCGCCGCCGGGATCCATCTGGTGTGCCTCGCCGAGACGCCCGCCGCCTCGCCCGCCTCACCCGTCACCGCGACCTACGAAGCCGCCTGTTCCGCCTCCCTCGCCTTCCGCGAATGCGGCGCCGCCGCACTGCTGAGCGGCGATGTCGCCACCGCGCTGCGGCTGCTGCGCACCGCGAACGGGCAGCCGGCCGGGCACGGCGCGGTCGCCGTCGTGGACGCGGTGTCCGCTGCATGGGCGGAGCGGTTCGCCCGCGCCGTCGCACCTCTGCGGCCGGACGGTGCGGAACCGGGCCTGCCCGCCAGGTCGGCCGCCACCCTGCCGGCCGCGGCCCGGCTGCTGGACGAACTGGGCCTCGCCCGCGCCACCCCGGCGTCGCTGATGGCGCGCTGGGCCTCGGCGACCGACGAGGGACAGGGCGTGGGCGGCCATGCGGAGGTCGTTCTCGGCACCGGGCAGCGTGGGCCGGTCGGTGCCGAACTGGTCACGGAGGGACCGCACCTGATCATCGAGGGCCCGGCGGGCAGCGGCCGCACCGAACTGCTCCGCTCCGTCGCCGCCTCGCTGTGCGCCGCCGCGCGGCCGGACCGGCTCGGGCTCGTGCTCGTCGACGGCGCCGGGGGCGAGCGCGGCGAGGGTCTGCGCGCCTGTACGGAACTCCCTCATGTCACGGCGCACCTCGTCGCCTCCGACCCGGTACGGATGCGCGACTTCGCCCAGGCTCTGGGTGCCGAGCTGAAGCGCCGTTCCGAACTACTGGGCTCGCTGGGGTTTGCGGAGTGGCACGCACAGCGCGAGGTGGCCGGGCGGATGGTCGCGCAGCGGGCACCCAGCGCGGCCGAGCAGCGCGGCGAACTCGACTCGCCGCCGAGCGGGACCCTACGGCTGCGTTCCGCGTCCGCGGCGCGTACGACCGCGGCCGGACCGACCCCGCTGCCCCGGCTCGTCGTACTGGTCGACGACTTCGACGCGCTGGTGGCGCCGGCCCTCGGCAGCACGGGCCGGCCCGCCGCCGGATCCGTCGTACGGGTGCTCGAAGCGGTGGCCCGGGACGGCGAGCGGCTCGGGGTGCACCTGGTCGCGGCGTCGGCGCGGCCCGACCGTACGGCTGATACCGAGCTGGCGCGGACCGCCGGGCTGCGGGTGGTGCTGGGCGCCACGGAGGACGCCGCCGCAGGGCGTGGGGAGCTGCACCATCCCGACGGCCGGGTGACGCAGTTCCAGGGCGGCCGGGTGACGGGGCGTATTCCGCGAACGGCGACGCTGCGGCCGACGGTCGTACCCGTCGAGTGGGAGCGGATGGGCGACCCCCCGACGCGTCGGCCACTGCGGGAACTGGGCAACGGCCCAACGGATCTGGCACTGCTGGCCAGCGCCCTGGACCGGGCGGCCCGCCTGGTGGACGCGACACCTGTGGCGTTCGCGCCCGGCAACACCGGCTGACCGCTGGGGGCATGGCACCGTCCGGCCGTAGGGCTGGTCACAACGGGATCACGATCGCCCTCTTGACATCGGCCGCGCTATTGCGGGGCATCGGCACGCGGCGTAGGACTGTCGGCACGGGACAGCCACGAACGGTCGCGGCCGTGACTCGCATGCGGCGGTTCGTACGCGCAAAGTTCGTACGCGCAACGGGAGAGACGGGGCAGTGATGCGCACAACTCTTCACACACGCAGAGGCACACGCGGGGCGGCAGGCCGTGGCCCGGGAAGGGCCGTACTGGCGGTCGTCGCCGCCGGGGCTCTCGTGCTCAGCGGCTGCGGCGGCGGGGACAAGTCCGAGGAGGACACCCCGGGCGGCAGTGAGCAGACCGACGCGGCGACCGTCCAGCTTCCCAAGCTGAACGGCGAGAAGATCGAGGTCGCGGCCGTCTGGACCGGTCCGGAGCAGGAGAACTTCACCAAGGTGCTGAAGGAGTTCGAGAAGCGCACCGGCGCCTCCGTCACCTTCGTCCCCGCGCAGGACCCGATCGTCAACTTCCTCGGCACGAAGATCGCGGGAGGCCAGCCCCCGGACGTGGCGATGCTCCCTCAGGTCGGCGCGCTCACCCAGGCCGTACAGAAGAAATGGGCCAAGCCGGTGGGTGCGGAGGCCCAGGCACAGCTCGACAAGAACTACGGCAACGGCTGGAAGACGCTGGGTGCCGTGGACGGCACCCAGTACGGCGTGTACTTCAAGGCGGCCAACAAGTCGCTGGTCTGGTACAACGCCCAGGTCTTCGAGAACGCGGGGGTCGAGGCGCCCAAGACCTGGAAGGAGTTCCTGGACACCGCAGAGACGATCTCCGCTTCGGGCGTCACACCGGTGTCGGTCGGCGGCGCGGACGGGTGGACCCTCACGGACTGGTTCGAGAACATCTACCTCTCGCAGGCCGGCCCGGAGAAGTACGACCAGCTGGCCAAGCACGAGATCAAGTGGACCGACCCGACCGTCAAGGCCGCGCTGACGACCCTGGGCGAGCTGTTCGGCAAGAAGGAGTTCCTCGTCGGCGGCCAGGACGGCGCACTGCAGACGGAGTTCCCGAAGTCCGTCACGCAGACGTTCACCGGCGGCGACCAGCCCGACGGTGCGATGGTCTTCGAAGGCGACTTCGTCGCGGTCAATATCGCGCAGACGGACGCCAAGATCGGTACGGACGCCAAGGTGTTCCCGTTCCCGGCGGTGGGCGCGGAGTCCCCGGTGGTCTCCGGCGGCGACGTAGCCGTCGCGCTCAAGGACTCCAAGGGGGCGCAGGCCCTGCTGACCTTCCTGGCCTCGACCGACGCCGCCAAGGTGTGGGCCGGGGCAGGCGGATTCATCTCGCCCAACAAGTCCCTGGACGTGGCGGTGTACCCGAACGACATCCAGCGCGACATCGCCAAGGCGCTGATCGCCGCGGGTGACGACTTCCGCTTCGACATGTCGGACCAGGCGCCGCAGTCCTTCGGCGGCACACCCGGCAAGGGCGAGTGGAAGGCACTGCAGGACTTCCTGAAGAACCCGAAGGATGTCGCGGGGACTCAAGCGAAGCTGGAGTCCGACGCGGCCAAGGCGTACCAGAGCTGACGCGATGACGTCCGTCACCACCGGGGGCACCGGAAAGCCGGTGTCCCCGGCAGGACCGCGCAAGAGCGTGACCGGCACCCGCAGGACGGTCGCGGTGGGTTTCCTGCTGCCCGCCCTCGTGCTGCTCGGCGCGCTCGTCGTCTACCCGATCGGGTACTCGCTCTACCGGAGCTTCTTCGACCAGTCCGGCACGAGCTTCGCCGCCTTCGACAACTACGCCGAGCTCTTCACCGATGACACGATCCTGACGGCGGTGAAGAACAACCTGATCTGGGTGGTGGTCGCGCCGGCCGTCGCGACCGCGCTCGGTCTGATCTTCGCCGTCCTCACCGAACGGGTCCGCTGGGGCACGGCCTTCAAGCTCGTGGTCTTCATGCCCATGGCGATCTCGATGCTTGCCGCGGGCATCATCTTCCGGCTGGTGTACGAACAGGACCCGGACCGGGGGGTCGCCAACGCCGTCTGGGTCGGCGTGCACGACACGTTCGCCGAGGCATCCGCCTTTCCCAAGGCACGCCCCGGCCGGGACTCGGCCCTGGAGCCGGGCGGCGGCGGTTCTTTCATCACCGAGGCCCCCGTGCAGGCGGGCGAACCGGTGATCCTGCCCCTGGTCGGAGTACCGCCCGCCCAGCTGCCCGACGAGGCGAAGCCGGCCAGGCCGGCGGAGCCCGAGCCCGGCAAGGTCACCGGCACCGCTTGGCAGGACTTCACTCGCGGCGGCGGCGGAGAGACCAACAGAATCGACCCCCAGGAGGTCGGCTACCCCGGCATCAGGATCGAGGCGGTCAAGGACGGCAAGGTGGTGGACTCCACCCGGGCCGGGCCCGACGGCACCTTCACGCTCTCCGAGAAGGCCGACGGCGCCCAACTCCGCTTCCCGGCCTCGAACTTCCGCGAGCCGTACAACGGTGTCGACTGGCTGGGCCCGAGCCTGATCACGCCTGCTGTCATCGGCTCGTACGTCTGGATGTGGGCCGGGTTCGCCATGGTGCTCATCGCCGCGGGGCTGGCGAGCGTGCCCCGGGATCTGCTGGAGGCGGCCCGGGTCGACGGCGCCAACGAGTGGCAGGTGTTCCGCCGGATCACCGTGCCGCTGCTGGCACCCGTGCTCGCGGTGGTGCTGGTCACCTTGATGATCAACGTGCTCAAGATCTTCGACCTGGTCTACATCATCGCGCCCGGTTCCTCCCAGGACGATGCCAATGTGCTGGCTCTGCAGCTCTACCGCTCGTCGTTCGGCACGGACGCCGACCTGGGCGTCGGCAGCGCGATCGCGGTGCTCCTCCTGCTGCTGGTGATCCCGGTGATGCTCTTCAACATCCGGCGCATGCGACGGGAGGCCAGGCGATGAGCCTGCCGGTGAATCCCACCCCCACCCCCGCCCCCGGCCGGGGGTCCGGGGGTCGTCCCCCGGGACAGCACAGCAACATCCGGCGCATGCGACGGGAGGCCGGGCGATGACCACCACCGAAGCGGTGAAGGCCGAGCAGTCCCTCGCCACCCGCATCGCGGCACGCACGGGCGGCGGCGTGATGCGCGTGTTCCTGGTCCTGATCGGGCTGTTCTGGCTGATGCCGACGATCGGCCTCCTCCTCTCATCGCTGCGCTCCCCCGCCGACATCAGTGCGAGCGGCTGGTGGGAGGTCTTCACCGCCCCCGCCCAGATCACCGGGGAGAACTACTCCAAGCTGTTCGACAACGAAGTCGTCATGGACTCCCTGCTGAGCACGGTGCTGATCACCGTCCCGGCGACGGTCCTGGTCGTCGTCATCGGCTCGCTCGCCGGCTACGCCTTCGCGTGGATGGAGTTCCCGGGCCGCGACTGGTGGTTTCTGCTGGTTGTCGCCCTGTTGGTGGTGCCCGTCCAGGTGGCGCTCGTCCCGGTCGCCGAACTCTTCGGCGAACTGGGCATCTTCGGGACCACCCTCGGGGTGGTGCTCTTCCATGTCGCCTTCGGCCTGCCCTTCGCGATCTTCCTCCTGCGCAACTTCTTCGCGGAGATCCCGCGGGAACTGCTGGAGGCGGCCCGGCTCGACGGCGCCGGTGAGATCCGGCTGTTCACCCGGGTGGTCATGCCGCTCGGGGGCCCGGCGATCGCCTCGCTGGGCATCTTCCAGTTCCTGTGGGTCTGGAACGACATGCTGGTCGCGCTGATCTTCGCGGACGCCGACAGCCCGCCCATCACCGTCGCCCTCCAGCAGCAGGTCCGGCAGTTCGGCAACAACATCGATGTACTGGCGCCGGGCGCCTTCGTCTCAATGGTGATCCCGCTCGTCGTCTTCTTCGCGTTCCAGAGGCAGTTCGTCTCCGGCGTGATGGCGGGTGCGGTCAAGTAGGCGGAAAGGAGCGGGGGTCGGAGGACGGTCCACCGGGCATTAACCGGGCCGTCCTCTGCCGTTCGTCCCCCGGATGCCACGTCTGGCGTAACCGGATCACTCCATCGGCAGTTGCTGGGCCATATGCCCACGCCGACCCATGGATGTGCCTTGCCCCGGTTCAGCGTCATCGTGCCCGTGTACAAGGTTCAGGCGTATCTCCAGGAAAGCCTGGACTCCGTACTGTCCCAGTCCTGTACGGACCTGGAACTCATCGCGGTGGACGACTGCTCACCGGACGCCTGCGGTTCCATCATCGACGAGTACGCGGCCCGCGACTCCCGGGTCACCGCCGTCCACCTGCCCCGGAACGCCGGCCTCGGCCCCGCCCGCAACGCCGGTCTGGAGCGGGCCACCGGCGACTACCTGATCTTCCTCGACAGCGATGACACCCTGGTCCCCGGCGCGCTCCGGGCGATCGCCGACCGCCTCGAGGAGACCGGCTGTCCGGACGTCCTGGTCTACGACTACGCCCGTACGTACTGGTCCGGCGACGTGGTCCGCAACCAGCTCGCGGACCGCCTCACCGAGGACGGCCCGGCCACCTTCCGGCTCACCGACCGCCCCGGTCTTCTGGGCGTTCTCATGGTCGTCTGGAACAAGGCGTACGGCCGCGAGTTCGTCGAGCGCGAAGGTCTCACCTTCCCGGCCGGCTACTACGAGGACACGCCCTGGACCTACCCGGCGCTGATGACTGCGGAGTCGATCGCCGTCCTCGACCGCGTGTGCGTGCACTACCGCCAGCGGCGCACGGGCAGCATCCTGTCCACCACCAGCCACTGCCACTTCGACGTCTTCGACCAGTACGACCGGGTCTTCGCCTTCATCGACGCCCGCCCGGCGCTGGCGGACTGGCGCCCCCTGGTCTTCCGCCGGATGACCGACCACTTCACCAAGCTGTTCACCGCGCGCGGCCGGCTCCCGCGCGGCAGTCGCGCCGAATTCTTCCGCCGGGCGCGAGCGCACTACCGCCGCTACCGCGCCCCCGGTGCGTCCGTCTCCTCCGTCGCCCGGCTGCGGCACGGCCTGGTGCGCCTCGGCAGCCACCGTACGTACCGCCTGCTCGCCGCCGCGCGCAGTTTGAAGGCACACACCTTGCGGCACGTGAAGGCCGCTCTGCGAGGCTTGCGCGCGGCCCTGCTGCGGCTGCACTACCGGATCCAACTACGCCTGCCCCTCCAGGAGGACTACGCGGTGTTCAGCGCGTACGGGGAGAAGGGCTACGCGTGCAATCCGGCCGCGATCGAGGAGAAGCTGCGCGAGCTGGCCCCGCACATCCGCACCGCGTGGATCGCCCCCGCCGCCCACGCGCACACGGTCCCCACCGCGACCGCCCGGCTGCGGCCCGGCTCGGCGGCCCACCGGACCGCTCTGGCCCGCGCCAAGTACCTGGTGGACAACGTGGGTTGTGACGGCCGGCTGGTCAAGCGGCCGGGCCAGGTCCTCCTCCAGACCCAGCACGGCACCCCGCTCAAGCGTGTGGGTCTCGACCTCCAGGACCGTCCGGCAGCCGCCCCGACCCCCGACTTCGCGGACCTGCTGCGGGACATCGACCGCTGGGACTACCTGCTCTCGGCCAACCGCCACTCCACGCTCGTCTGGGAGAAGGCCCTGCCCTCCGGTTACACGACGCTCGAGTACGGCCATCCGCGCAACGACATCTTCCAGCGGGCCACCGCCGCCGACGTCGCCCGGCTCCGCGAATCGCTGGGCATCCCGGTCGGCTGCACAGCCGTCCTGTACGCCCCGACGCACCGCGACTACCGGCGCAGTCAGCCCCGCTTCCTGGACTTCGAACGGGTGCTGCGCGACCTCGGGCCCCGCTTCGTCATCCTGACCCGCGCCCACCCGGCGTACGACGCGCCGCTCACCCACGGTGGCTCACCCCGTCTGATCGATGTGTCGGAGCACCCCTCTGTCGAGTCCCTCTGCATCGCCTCGGACGTGCTGGTCACCGACTACTCGTCGCTGATGTTCGACTACGCCAACCTCGACCGCCCGATCGTGATCCACGCCGACGACTGGGAGGCGTACGAGGCGGCCCGCGGCACCTACTTCGATGTGCGCGCCTGCCCGCCCGGCGCGGTTGCCCGCACCGAGGACGAGCTGATCGACATCTTCACCAGCGGCCGTTGGCGGGGATCCCGCTCGGCCCAGCTGCGGGCCGCCTTCCGGGCGCGCTTCTGCCCGTACGACGACGGGTACGCGGCTGAGCGGGTGGTACGCCGGGTCTTCCTGGGCGAGACGACGGACCTGCCGCCGTTCGTCCCGCTGGCGGAGCGGCACCCGGCTCCGGCCGCCACCACGGCGACGCTCCACCCGCAGCCGCGTTACGGGGAGTTGGACCGGCTTGCTCCGGACCGGGTCTAGCAGGGGACCGGCCATGAGCCAAAGTCCGTGAACAGACCGGGCGATGAAGCCCGCCCGGATTCATGACATGTCTTCTGCCGCGTGGGCAACGGGACACCAATGCTGCATAGCGTCCGTGGCTCCGTCCCGGTATCCCATCGGGGCGGATTTCCAGGAGGCTTCATGTTCCGGCAAACGCGCCACGCTTTCGTTGCGCTCGTCACGGCCGTCCTCGCGGGCGGTCTTGCGGCTCCGTCCTACGCCGTCTCGGCGGATGCCGCGCCGGCCCCCGCGCCGCTGCCGCGGGCCCACGCGCACAACGACTACGAGCACACCAACCCGCTCAACGACGCGCTGTCGCACAGCTTCAGCAGCGTCGAGGCCGACATCTGGCTGGTGGGCGACGAGCTGCTGATCGGCCACGACAAGGAGGACCTGATTCCGGGCCGCACGCTCGAGTCGCTCTACCTCGACCCGCTGATGGCGCGGGTGAAGGCCAACCACGGCGAAGTGTACGACGGCCACACCAACTCTCTTCAGCTGCTCATCGACATCAAGACCCCCGGCGCGGAGGCCTACGAGGTGCTGTCCGAGCACCTGAAGCGTTACCGGTCGATGCTGACCACATACACGCCCGGCAAGGTCCACGCCGGGGCGGTGACCCCGGTCGTCTCCGGAGACCGCGCCGCGCGAGTCCCGATGGAAGCGCAGAAGGTGCGTTCCGCCTTCTACGACGGCCGCCTGGCCGACCTCGGCACCAGCGCTCCGGCCTCGTTCATCCCGCTGATCAGCGACAACTGGACGAAGAACTTCACCTGGCAGGGCGTGGGCCCGATGCCGGTGAATGAGCGCGCGAAACTGCGTCAGATAGTGGCCGACGTCCACGCCAAGGGGCAGCAGGTCCGCTTCTGGGCCACCCCCGATGTGGCCGGACCCGCGCGTGACGCGGTCTGGCAGGAGCTGGTCGACGCGGACGTCGACTACCTCAACACCGACGACCTGGCCGGACTCGAGTCGTTCCTGCGCGTCCACGACTCGAAGTAGGCGCAGGTCCAGCCGGTCCGCGGCAGAAGCACGCGGCCTGAGCGGCGTACTGGTCACGACCCGGCGGCGGCCCTCCCACACCGGGAGGGC
>NZ_JBFBAS010000030.1:0-75060 GCF_040682335.1 Streptomyces sp. NPDC051219 | reverse complement strand
CTCGCTGCCCTCGGCATGGACGTCACCATCGCCTCGCGCGAACAGACCGCATGAACCGCGCCAACGCGTATCACTGCAGGTGATTTTCAAGAGAGGTCTGGGGTGTGGAGACCCGCAACCAGTTCTCGATCGGCGGAACGCCGGACCGGAACCGGCGAGGACCCTGGAGATCCTCTCCCTCGCCGGCTCCTAGCGGTTCTTCGACGAGTTGGGCACGGTTGCCGAAGCGGCCCCCATCCACCGGCCCGGCCTCCCCATGCACCCGCACGGCGCGGCCGAAGAAGGGGATGTCAAGCCCGGTGCTCCCCGTCAGGTAGTGCTCGACCGGGCGGGCAGGCGGCACGGCGACGTATCCGGTGCACCACTGGTTCTCTTCATCTCGCCCGGTTCCGTTACTGACGCGGACGGTCGAACCAGTCCCTGGCCTCCCCTCTGATCGAAAGGACGGCCACGAGGACACCGGCTGCGACACCAACGCCCCACATGCCATCGTGCGCCGGCACGCTGACGGCGCTGCCGGCGGCGATCAGTGAGCCAACGACCACCGCGCCGATACGGACGCGGTTGCCACCGTTGGTGAACTGCGCGGCCAGGACGATCGAGATTACGGCGAGCGTCCCGAACGGGATCGCTGTAAGAAAGAGGAGCCCCACTACCAGATGCCCCATGGCCCCGGTCTCCAAGGTAGCAGCGGCCACCATGAACCACAGGGCAGCGACGACGTTTCCTGCGCCTATGACAAGGAGCATGGCGCGGACGGACTTGACAGCGCTGGGCATCTGCCTCATGCGGGTTCCTTTGAACGGGCTCACGTGGATGCAGGCGCGCATTCCGTGACGGCACCCGCCGTCGCCACGCGCCAGTGCGCGTCGCCATGGCGCGCTGGCCGCAGACGCACAGAGTAGGAGCAGGTCGGCCGTGGGCGGCCGGGTCATGCCAAGTCGTTACCAGCGGGCGGATGGCCCGGCGGCCCAGTGTGGCAGACACCGCCGTCGTTGTGCCTGTTGCGCCGTGCCGAGCGGAACAACGACGCGAGGCGCGCCGGCGACGGGGGGTCGGTGCCGCCGCTCTCATCGATGAGCATGAGCACGTCATGGCTGGGCATTCGCTACCACCTCCCCTTCCTCCACGCCCGCCTCATGCGCACGACAGGCCCGCTCGCCCAACAGCTACACCGATCGGCGCAGCGTCGCGGCACTCCATAGCCGCGGTCCTCAAAAGGGCAGGCCCTCGACGCGGCCTGGCTTCCGCAGACGCTGCTGCCGCCCGTTCGCCGCCGGGGTGCCGCACCGGGTAATTCGCGTGGCGACCTGGCCGCCGTCGGTGAAGCCGGCCGAGCACTGCTCGCCGAAAACCCGGACCTCGTAGTGCGCCACGTGCATGATTCCAACAAGGACCGCCGCATGATCGCCGGAATGACGTACTTCCGGGTTCAAATGGCGCCGGCTCCCTGTCGCCCACGCCGGTTCATCCATCGGATGGCTAGCGAGCGGACCACCAGATTTATCCGGTGGGGAATCGCTTCTCGGGGCCGCCCTCAAGCCCTCCGGATGATCCGAAGGGAGGAGTCACGAACTCGTAGGTGGGATGGGCGAGGATTCGGCGGTGCAACCACCGTGAGCCGCTCAGCACTCCGGTGCTTTCCCCAGGTCCGTCGCTGTGATGAGCCGGCCGCTGCGCAGCTGCTTGTCTCATGCCTCGCGACGCGTTACCCATAAGGGTAACAAAATGGACGTATGGACCTATATCGCGGCGAGGTCACCGTCATTGTTGGCCATGTCGAGTACACAGGCGAGGCGGATCTGCATGAAGAGGTGGACCGCGGGCGCATTCGCACAATGGGTACGCCGAGCATCGTGGACGGCCTGATCTCCTGGGGCGGCACCCTCGTGGTGAGGGACGAGGATGCGGCCGGGAGTATCCGGCAGGCCGACGTGTGCAGGCTGCGGTTGCGGGACGGCCGCGAGGGGACCTTCGTGGTGAGGGAGGATAATCCAGGTGCCCTGCATCTGGTGATCATTGGCAGCGGGCCGTCCCCGTATTGAGTGACTGGCTCAAAACCGGCTGCGGTGGAGATCAAGCACCAGTGGGCTCGCCGGGAGTTCGCCGGCGCCGCCCGGAGGCGGTTCGATGAGGAGGATGCCGTCGTCGTTCGGGCGACACCACCCCCGTGGGGTCTGCCTCGACCAGTAGAGACCACAGCTGTGTCACCTCAGCCCCCGTCATGTCATCCGACCGCGCTGCCCTCGCCACACAGGCAGGGCGCAGGCGGGTTCCCCCTGACGGAGGATGCCCGGGTACCACGGTTCGTGGTGAACCGGGCGGGCGCGCGGGCACTAGCCTGCGCTTTGTGGGGTGACCACGGTGAACAGCCCGCCGTCCGGATCTCTCAGCGCAGTCGAGCGGGTGTGCGTGCAGGCATGCACAGATGACACAGTGCTGCCGCCGAGCCGGGTGGCAGTCTCGACGGCGGCTGCGAGGTCGGGGACGTAGAAGTAGACGTGCCAACGAGGCCGGGCCTGGGGATCGGGGGCCGCTTCGACGGCGCCGCTGCTGAGCCGTGCAACGGTGTCATGGCCCTGGCGGAGCACGACGTGATCCTCTTCGTAGGAAACCTGGCAGCAGCCCGGGCGTTCGCAGGCCCAGTCGAGGACTTCGCCGTAGAAGATAGCGGCGTCGAAGGCGTCCCGTGTGCGCAGCTCGAGCCAAGCCGGTGCCCGGTCGCGGCCCACGGTCCAGTCCGGAATTACCTGACCTTCCCAGAATCCGAAGACTGCGCCGTCGCGGTCAGCAGCGAGAGCAGCGCGGCCGACGCCGAACGAGAGCGGGCCGACCGCCAGGGTGGCGCTGCGTTCGCGGATCCGGTCAGCGGTCACGTCCGCGTCGGCGACGGCGAAGTACGGGGTCCACGCAACCGGTACGGCCAGGTCCCGGGCGAGCGCCCCGATGCCCGCCACCCGCGCGCCATCCTGGCAGGCGACCGAAAAATCCTCCCCGAGCCGCGTGCGGCGAAAATCCCAGCCGAGCACAGCGCCGTAGAAATCCTGTGCGGCTGCAAGATCGCGGGCCATGAGACTCACCCAGCACGGCGCACCGAACACCTGATGACTCGACGTCGACACGACAGCCAACCCCATCCGCCACTCGCACGCGACTGTAACCGTCCAACGATACCGCTGGGCATCCTCACGGTTCGATATCTGAAAGAGGGCCCAGCAGCTTGGCTGCCGAATTGTGGAGGTCGAACTCCGCGGTGTCGTGGTCGGTGGTGATGAACCCCAGGAGACCGCCGAGCAGGAGCACCGTGTCAGGGGGGCGTGGGACGGAGGACGTCGTGCGGCTTGGCCTGGTCGCCATCAAGGCGCTTCGTATGTTGCCCCAGCCGCCCGGGCCGCCGCTGCCGAAGGCGCCTCCGCCGTCGTCGTCGTGCTCAGGTCTGTCCTCGCGCTCCCGGTCCGCTGTGCGTGCCGTAATTCCGGGACCGGCCCGGTTCACTCGCCGAGGAGCATCCGATCGAACGGCATCGGGTTGTCGTACGGGTCCTTGACGGTCGGCATGTCCCGCCGGTCCACCTCGAGCGTGAGTTCCCGGGCGGCTCGTTGGATCCGGCTCACCAGCGATCCCTGGGCGGCGTCGCCGCCGCCCCAGTCCTCCGGCGCGGCGAACACTGCGGTGGGCGCGACCACCGCGTGCAGATAGGTGAACATCGGTCGCAGTGCGTGTTCCAGGATCAGCGAGTGCCGTCCGGTGCCGCCGGTCGCGGCGATCAGCACCGGCTTGTCCACCAGCGCCGCGTCGTCGAGGCTGTCGAAGAACATCTTGAACAGCCCGTTGTACGAGGCGGTGAATGTCGGTGTCACCGCGATCAGGCCGTCCGCGCGTGCGACGGTGTCGAGCACCTGCCCCAGTTCCGGCGACGGGTAGCCGGCCAGCAGGTGGTTGACCAGTTCATGCGCGTGGTCTCGGACCTCGACGATGCTGACGTCGATCTGAGCGCCGAGCTGCTCCAGTTCGTGACGGGCCGCGTCGGCGAGCCGGTCGGCCAGCATCCGGGTCGACGACGGCAGCCGCAGCCCGGCCGAGACGACTACGAGAGTGCGGTTCATCGCGCGGCCTCCTCAGAGTGCGACGTCACCTGTGCCCGCGCCGCCGCTTGCAAGGAGGCGTGGGTCGGGGCGCCAGGAACATGGGCAGGACGACCGACGGCGAATTCCTTGCGCAGCACCGGCACGATCTCGCCCAGCATCTCGATCTGCTGGAGCACGGTCTTGTGCGGGACGCCGATGCCGTCCACGTTGAACAGTTGGCGCTGGTAGTCGCCACCGGCGTATTCGCGGTACGTCAGCACGCGGTCGATCACCTGTTGCGGGCTGCCGACCAGAACCGCGGTCTGCGCCATCGTGTCCTCCAGCGATGGACCGTGGCCGTACGCCTGCGAGTTGTCGAAGTAGGGCCGGAACTCGCGAATCGCCTCCTGGGAGTTCTTCCGCACGAACAGGTGCGCGGCGAGGCCGACGATTGCCTGGTCGGCGGGGCCGTGCCCGTAGTGCTCGAAGCGGCGCCGATAGAGCCCGACCAGCCGCTGGATGTGTTCCTTCGGCCAGAAAAGGTTGTTGTGGAAGAAGCCGTCGCCGTAGTAGGCGGCCTGTTCGGCGATCTCCGGGCTGCGGATAGAGGCGTGCCAGACGAACGGCGGAGTGCCCTCCAGCGGGCGCGGGGTGGAGGTGAACGACTGCAGCGGGGTACGGAACTTGCCCGACCAGTCGACGACGTCCTCGCGCCACAGCCTGCGCAGCAGTGCGTACTTCTCCACCGCAAGCGCGATGCCGTCGCGGATGTCCTGGCCGAACCAGGGGTAGACCGGTCCGGTGTTGCCCCGGCCCATCATCAAGTCGACGCGGCCGTCCGCGAGATGCTGCAGCATCGCGTAGTCCTCGGCGATCTTCACCGGATCGTTCGTGGTGATCAGCGTGGTCGACGTGGAAAGCAAGATCCGTTCCGTCCGCGCCGCGACATAACCGAGCAGTGTGGTGGGCGAGGAGGGGACGAACGGCGGGTTGTGGTGCTCGCCGATCGCGAAGACGTCCAGGCCCACCTCCTCGGCGAGCTTCGCGTACTCCACCACCGCCTTGATCCGGTCGTGTTCCGAAGGTGTCCGCCCGGACACCGGATCGCGGGCCACGTCCCCTACGCCGAAGATCCCGAATTGCATCTTTGACCACCTGTCTATAGTCCGTCGTTACTTGTTCTGCAAGAAATGGTGCGGCCGCCGAGAAGTTACTCGTCGGGCGGTGCGGGACCGCGCGCCCTTGGCGGGCACGTGAATTTGATGCTGCCGTCCACCAGCAGCGCCTGCCCCTTGACGTAGGCGGCGGCGGAGAAGAGAAACGCCACCATGGCGGCGATGCCCTCGGGCCTGCCCAGCCGTGGCGCGCGCACCGACGGGAGCATCTGCTCCGGGCACTCCTCTGTGATGTTGAACGCGACCTCCGAGCAGGAACACACCGGGCGACAGAAGGCTGGCGCGGACGCCGTGCTCGCCGCCGACCTCCGGCGGGACCCTCACCGCGTCTCTTGCCCGCATGCCGATCCCGGGAGGGCCATCAAACGCGAGAGGGCACTCGGCTCACGTTGCTCCCCTGCGTATTGAGAACTTCGGGGTCGCGATGCCGCCCTTGCCCGGGAAGGTTGAGGTCAGGCAGGCGTTCAGACGCTGCTCGTCCACGGTGCCGGCCGTTCGCGGGACCGGCGAGTGCCGGCGGGCACGGGACGTCGTCGGTCAGAGATGCGGATTGCACCCGGCCGGCGAGAGCCTCTCCCTTTTTGCGTCCCGGACGGGTGCTGTCGAGGATGATGCCGATCTTGGTCATGGTGGTCATTCACTGCTTCTGAGCGGTCCGGGGTAGTTGCCTGGACAACTACTTACTTGCAGAGTGAAGTAGACGGGAAACTGCTTGACGTGTCAAGCAGATCCGGGTTCCGCGTCGGCGTCGGCATAGCGGCGAGTGGTGTGCCGGGCTGGACGGCCTGAGCGACGAGCCCAGACCGGGCGTCCCCCAGGAAAGTCACCGACGCCGATGCCGAGCGGGTGATCGTCAAGACGCTTGAGGAACGGCCGACGAACGCCACGCACTGGTCGACAGGGTCTGTCCAGTGAACGGTGGTTCTGGAGTTGTTAGTGGGTCAGCGGCGGGCGGCGGAGAGCCGACCGTCGAAGGTGATCTCGAAGGCGTTGAGTGCGGCCTTCCAGCGTTGTGACCTGGGGTTTCGTGGTTTCGCGGTAGTAGTTGGCTTCGTATTCAGCCGGTGGGATGTGCCTTATCTCACCGTGTAGTCGGCGGTGGCAGTACCAGTCGACCCACTCGGCGGTGGCGAGCTCGACCTGGGAGAGCGTCCTCCAGGGCCGGCCGGGTTTGATCAGCTCGGTCTTGAACAGGCAATGCCGCGGAGTTAACCCGTTCTGCACCACGTCAAGTTGATCAACTTGACGTGGTAGGGGCCAGCCATTCGGGGGCGATCCGGTATCTCCCTCGCCCTTCTCTGATCAGCATGGTCTGCTCGGCCCACTGGTTGCTCTGTGTGCACAGGCTGCGGTACTTCGCCGTCACCGTGATGCCGAGGGCCTTGCTGATCTCGACGGTTCGCCAAGCTCGTCCGGGATCGGTGCGCAAGAGCCGCAGGGTGCGCTCCCTGAATTGATGGTGAGTGCGGCGGCCACGCCTGTCTGGGCCCGCCATGACCAGCGGCCGATCTTCGCGCTCCGAAGCCGCTGCGGCTCGGCCAGCCTGGCCGGCAGGTGCTGCTCGAACCCGAGCAGCTGCTCGGCGCGCTCCACCAGGGCGGTGTACTGCTCGTCGAACGCCGCGTCATCGGGCCCCAGAGCGCTCAGGCGAGCCTGCCGCTCGTCCATCACCGTGAACCCGTCCCATCCGTGACGGACCGTCAGCTGACCGGGGTCGTGCCCCGCCGCGTGGTGTAGCCCGTGGGCATTTTGCGGGGGGTCCGGTACAGCACACACTGGCGAAGCGGCCCTTCGGGCACGCTCGGATCCTCGAAGTCGTCGGCCGGATCGCGGGTCATGCCGACCCGGCGCATCACTGCCTGGGAACGGAGGTTGTTGACGGTCGTCGACGCAACGACCTCCGGTAGCCCGAGGGCCTCGAAGCCGAACGCCAGGCAGGCCAGGGCAGCCTCGGTGGCGTAACCGTGACCCCACGCCGAACGCACCAACCGCCAACCGATATCCACCCCCGCGAACGGCATGTCCTCGCCCACCTTGTCCAAGCCGGCGCGGCCGATGAACTCACCAGTCTCCCGTGCTTCGAGCGCCCACCACCCAAAACCTCGCTCGTCGAACTCGGCCTGCATGAGTGCCACCGCGGCATCGCTTTGCTCCCGTGTGAGCAGTTCCCCCAGGTGTTCTCGGACTTCGGGATCGGCGTTCATCGCCGCCCATGGTTCGAGGTCGGACTCCTGCCACCGGCGGAGCAGGAGACGATCGGAACGCAGTTGTGGCATGCCGACCAGCTAACGCCATCACGATTAGGGTGTCGATCGGTTATGTCGAACCCTGCGGTGCTCACCAATGCCAGCCCCCCGTGCGCAGATCTTCACGGCCTACACCACCCGGCGGGACGCCATCCCGACCGGACTCACCGCTCGCTGCTGCTACTCCTCATCGACTTCCAGGCTGCCGCCACGGGAACGGGCCCCGTGGCGGCAGCCCTGCCGGTTGAACAGACCCGAGAGTCCGCAGCGTCAAGGAAGGCCACCTTCGCCTGTGGACGGTGCCACCGACGGGGTGCTGTCCGCTCTGTGAATTTTGAACTCAACCCCGACAGAGTGCCTCCCGGAGAGTTGAACAACTGCTGGAGAGCTCGTGAACAAGACCAGCCGTCGGAGGCTGAAGCTGGTGGGGGAGCACGCGGACCACAGCGGTACGTTCCGCCAGCTGCTGGCGTAGGAGCTGGTTCTCGGTCGTGGCCTGGTGCAGTGCGCCGACGGTTGCAGGCTCCCCGAGCCTGGGGTTCGAAGCGCTCACCACTTCCGCAACGAAGGGCAGCCGTGGGTCCGGCAACCGGAGGGATTCACATGATTCGGTGAAGCGCCCCAGGGACTCTGTAATGCGGCCATTTACCCTGTGGACGTCGGGGCAACCAGGTTGGGGGGACACTGGGCGTATGGCCCTACCGAAAACGCATCTTTGCTCGGCCTGCTCGGACGATGCCGCGCAGGACACAGTCCTTCACCAAGATCTCGTCGTCGGGGCACCGCTGTCCATGGAGGACCTCACCGACGCGCAACGTCTCGACCGGTTTGCCCGCAAGTACGCCCACGACGGTTGCCAGGTCAGAGAAGTCCGGCGGGTTCCGCACGACAGCTTGAGCGGCTACGCCTGGTCCGTCCGCTTCACCGAGAATCCGTGACAAGTTGATCACCGGGCAGACTGCGTGACAACCACGGCGGACAGTGCCGAACAACGGCGGACGCATGGGAACGGTCCACGCAGGTCAGCGGCATAGTGACGCCTGCTCAGTCCCCTGCCCGAGTTGCTTCGGGACGAAGAGGTCGTGGGTTGAAATCCCGCCACCCCGACTTCGTAAGACCAGGTCAAGGGCCTGATCCGCATGGCGGATCAGGCCCTTCCTGCGTTCCAGGTGATCGTTTGGGAGAATCTGGGAGAAGATCTTGGCCGCCTTCTCCCAGGACTCCGGGCGAGTCATCGTCAGCCGCTCAGAGGGGTTACGGGGACATGACGTGGGGCTCGGCGCCCGGCGCCCAAGGAGACAGCGGAAGTGATGGCGTCGTCTCACCTCGCGCACCACCTGCTACATCGAAGTCCACAGCGACGGCAGGGTCACACACAGCGCTGACCGCGCGACGTACGAGCGGGCGGTGGCCGGCGACTCGCGGCTTTACGCAGTGTGGCCCGGGGAGTGGTCGAGTCACCTGTTCGCGATCGACGACCTGGACGAGTACGCCCGGGCTCACGGCATCAAGCACGACGCAGAGCGCACTGGCCTCGCAGACCATGTCCGCGAGGTGCTGTGCGCCGAGTCGGAGCACGAGCAGAACCCCGTAGCCCGTACATCAGCGCGGCACGGCATGATTCGCCGTCGAACCATCGCGCTGCACCGCCGACTCAGCAGGAACCGCGGCATCTTCCTTCAAGTGGCCCTTTTCGCCGATTCGGGTGGTTAGCGAATCGATAGGGTGACGGCGCGAGGTGGCCTGTCCGCCTCCACCTGCCGCCGACAACATCAGAAACCTGGGGGGTTCGCCGTGCCCGTTCCTCGCGTGAGCACTACACCGCTGCCGGGCATCGGGGTCCGCTACGACCTCACGACCCGCGAGCATCGCCGTCTGTCAGTGATCGCCCACCGCGACGGCGCCCGGACGCTGAACGCCTACCGGCGGGACGACCCGGACGAGTGCGCGCTGTCGGTGAAACTGACCGGTCGCGAGACGGAGGCGCTGATCGACGCCTTGATGCCCTCGCACCACAGCCCGAACCTGCTGTCCACGACCGACCTGGGGCTGGTCGCGGAGCGGATCGAGCTGGCGTCCACGTCGCACTGGAACGGGCGGGTACTGGGCGAGACGCGGATGCGGACCGAGACCGGCGCTTCCATCGTCGCCATCCTGCGCCGCTCCGGCGCGATACCCTCGCCGGCTCCCGACTTCCGCCTGGCGGGCGGGGACACACTGATCGTGATCGGCACCCGCGAGGGCGTCGAGGCCGCCGCCGCGCTCCTGGGCCGGGAGTGAGCGGAATGCACTCCTCCGCTGTTTTCCTGATCGAGTTCGGCGCTATCATCCTCGGCCTCGGCCTGCTGGGCCGCTTCGCCGGCCGCTTCCAGTTCTCCCCCATACCCCTCTACCTCCTGGCCGGCCTCGCCTTCGGCAAAGGCGGACTGCTGCCGCTGGGCACGAGCGAGGAGTTCGTCGCGATCGGCGCCGAGATCGGCGTCATCCTGCTCCTGCTGATGCTCGGCCTGGAGTACACCGCCAGCGACCTGGTCTCCAACCTCAAGACCCAGTACCCGGCCGGTCTCGTCGACGCCGCACTCAACGCCCTTCCCGGCGCGGCTATGGCCCTGCTGCTCGGATGGGGGCCGGTCGCCGCCGTCGTCCTGGCCGGCGTCACCTGGATCTCCTCATCCGGCGTCATCGCCAAGGTCATGGGCGACCTCGGACGACTCGGCAACCGCGAGACCCCGGTCATCCTCAGCATCCTGGTCCTCGAAGACCTCGCCATGGCCGTCTACCTGCCCATCATCACCGCCCTGCTCGCAGGCGTGAGCCTGGCCGCCGGAAGCCTCACCCTCGCCATCGCCCTCGGCGTGGCCGGACTCGTCCTCTTCCTCGCCGTCCGCTACGGGCGGGTCATCTCGCGCTTCGTCTCCAGCGACGACCCCGAGAAGCTCCTCCTGGTCGTCCTCGGCCTGACCTTGCTGGTGGCGGGCATCGCCCAGCAGCTTCAGGTCTCCGCCGCGGTCGGCGCCTTCCTCGTCGGCATCGCCCTCTCCGGGGAGGTCGCGGAGGGCGCCCACGCTCTGCTGAGCCCGCTGCGGGACCTGTTCGCCGCGGTGTTCTTCGTCTTCTTCGGCCTGCACACCGACCCGGCCAGCATCCCCCCGGTGATCCTCCCCGCCCTGGCCCTGGCTGTGGTCACCGCGGGCACAAAGATCGCCACCGGCTACTGGGCCGCCCGCCGGGCCGGGATCTCCGTCAAGGGACGGTGGCGCGCCGGTGGCACGCTCGTTGCGCGCGGCGAGTTCTCCATCGTCATCGCCGGCCTCGCCGTCACCGCCGGCATCGAACCCTCACTCGGACCCCTGGCCACCGCCTACGTCCTGGTCCTTGTCATCCTCGGCCCGCTCACCGCCCGCTACACCGAGCCGATCGCGACCTACCTCACCGGACGGCGCCACAAGCAGACCCCCGAGGTCCTGCTGGAGCCGGGCCTGGTTCCGACCCAGCAGCAGGCGATGGACGACTCCGACACCGTCGGCCGCCCATGAGCGACGCGGCCTGAGCGGCGATCACAGGCCGGGACACGTTCCTTCTGCTCGCCGCCCTGGCCATCCACCTCGGCGGCGCCATCGGCTTCGCCAGAAACCTGCCGCGCCTCCAGCTCCGCGACCAGGGATGGCAGCGGGACACGCAACGGTCATCCCACCTCAAGCGCATCACGCTCACGCTGCTGGTCAGCTTGTGGCCGGCGAGCTTGGCGTACCTGGCGTGGAGAATCGCGGCACGTCGGCAGGGCCGGAATCGATGAGAGCACAAACGGCGGTCTCAGCCGGTGGTTGCCGTGATCACCGATTCGGTCGTGAGTGTCTTTGACCTGCGGCTACGCTGCGCCGTCTTTCGCACCGGGCGGCTGGGTCGCGCCAAGGGGGACGGTGCCGGTGAAGCGGGTCAGGACCGGGCCGGCGATGGCCAGGATGAAGACGTAAGCGGTTACGAGTGGGCGGAGCGTGTCCTGCGTGGCGCCCACAAGTCCCACGATGACCAGGGAAAACTCGCCCCGTGCGATGAGCACGGTCCCGGCGCGCAGCCGGCCGCGGCGGCCGACCTGGTCGCGGGCGGCGGCGAACCGGCCCGTGAGTACCTTCGTGGCAGTGGTGACGGCGGCGAGTGCGAGTGCCGCGGGAAGGACGGGCAGCAGGTCGCCGGGGTCGACGGACAGCCCGATGGCCAGGAAGAACACGGCGGCGAAGAGATCCCGTAGAGGGCTGAGCACGGCCCGGGTACGGGTCGCGGTCTCGCCGGTGAGGATGAGGCCGACGAGGAAGGCGCCTACGGCGGCCGAGGCATGGACGGCCTCGGCCAGGGCCGCGACGATCAGCGTCAGGCCCAGCACCCGCAGCAGCAACTGCTCGGCGTCCGGGTGAGAAACGAGCCTTCCGACGTGGTGGCCCCACCGGTAGGAGACGGTGAAAGCCACAACGACGGCACCCCCGGCGGCGAGCACGCCAAGTACTGCCTGCCACCACTGGCCGCCCGACGCGAGCACGGCGAGGACGGGCAGATAGAGGGCCATGGCACAGTCCTCCATGACCAGCACCGAGAGTACCGCCGGTGTCTCGCGGTTGCCCAGCCGCCGCAGGTCCTCCAGCAGGCGGGCGACGATGCCGGAGGAGGAGATGTACGTGGCGCCCGCCAGGGCGAGGATGCCGATGCCGTTCATGCCCAGCAGCCAACCGGCCACCGCCCCGGGTGCCGCGTTCAGCCCGAGGTCCACCAGTGCGGACGGCACATGCCTTCGCACCCCCACCGCGAACTCGGGCAGCGAGAACTCCAGCCCCAGGGCCAGCAGCAGCAGGACCACCCCGATGGCGGCGCCGGTCTCGACGAACTCACCGGCGGCGGGGACCGGCGCGACGCCGCCCTCGCCGATCGCGAGGCCGGCGAGCAGGTAGAGCGGGATCGGGGAGAGGGTGAAGCGCCGTGCCAGCGTCCCGAGCACGCTCAGTGCGGCGAGGATGATCCCCAGCTCCAGCAGAAGCGCGACTGGCGTACGCACCGGGCTCAGCCCCGAATGATCTGTTCCACACCCGCGATGCCCTCGTGGGTTCCGATCACCACCAGCACGTCCCCACCGCGAAGGATCTCCTGCGGGGTGGGCGAGGCGATCACGTCCTCGCCCCGCACGATCGCGACGACCGATGCACCGGTCCGAGTCCGTGCCCTCGTGTCACCCAGCGGCCGGCCGTCGTACGCGCTGCCCGTGCCCACCTCGACCTGCGCGGACATCAGCCCCGGCACTTCCTTGGTCAGGTCGGCGAACCGCTCCGCGATCCGCGGCGCCCCAAGGATCTCCGCGACCGTATCCGCCTCCTCGCCGTTGAGCTGCAGCACCGGCCGCCCCACGTCCGGGTCCTCTTCCCCGTAGACGACCAGGTCGAAGGCACCCGTGCGCCTGGCCACCACGCCGACCCGGTCACCACGGTGATTGGTGAACTCGTAGCGCAGACCCACACCGGGCAGGAGAACCTCGGTGACATCCATTTCCCCATCATCAAGTGATGCCCGAGGGATGGCATGCCCGGATGGGCTGCGCGGGGATCAAGGCCGCGTGACGCGCACACGTCTCAGCCCCCTGGCCATCCTGATCTTCATGGCCCAGGTGAGCGAGATGCGCGACGTGCCATGGGCGGGTGAACCCGCTGATCATCGGCGGGCTGGCGCTGATGGTGTTCTTCCCTAAGATCACTACCGCGATCCCAGCCCCGCTCGTGTCGATCGTCATCCTGACCGGGATCACCATCGCGGCCGGGATCGCGGTCCCGACCGTCGGCGACAAGGGCGACCTGCCGGTGCCCGGCCTGCCGGACGTGCCGTTCACCCTGGACACGCTGACGACGATCGCCCCGTACGCGTTCGCGATGGCGCTGGTCGGCCTGATGGAGTCCCTGATGCCCGCCAAGCTGGTCGACGACATCACCGACACCCACTCCAGCAAGACCAGCCATACGGCCCACTCCTCCGCACCCGCGTCCCTGGCGGCCCGACCAACGAGTACAGGTACGCGGTTTGACCAGCCGCGATGAGTTTCTGGGCGACAGAATGACGTGGCGCGACCTGCTCGAGCGGTACCCGCGGCGCCGCAGCGCGGCGATTCGAGCGCCGGGGGACCGGCTCTTGGGAGTCAGACGAGGCGCTTACGGCCCCACATGAAGATGAACACCGCGACGGCGGCAGTCAGGGCGAAGAGGATCGAGGCGCCGAACCACTGCATGCCGCTCATCTGCGAGATCGGCAGGTAGTCCACCGACCAGCCCACGATGTCGGCCTTCTGCACACAGGCGTCGCGAGCCTTCTCCGACGCCTCGTGCGCACAGGTGCTCCAGCCGAGGGTCTCCCCGGCACCCGTGACGTAGGACTGGTCGATCTGCATGGCGCCATGGGGTAGACGCGGGGAGGGGACGTTGATCCCCTTGTTGGTGGTGACCGTGACGATGTTGCCGAGGTCCAGCCGGAAATAGGCCCAGACCACCTGGACGGCGACGGCGAAGGTGAAGGTGACGACCATGGCGATCAAGGCGCGGCGCAGGACCATGCCGATCGCCACGCCGCCCACGACGGTGAAGAGTGCGAGCGCGACGGGCACGGGTCCGGTGTTGTCGAACGCGGCGCCGGTTTCCCACCCCAGAACCGTGGTCTCGTTCTTGACCGGTCCCCACCACCTGCCGAACTGGAGTGAGAGCGCCACCGTGCACACGACGACCACCAGGGCGCTGACCCCGAGCTTGGCGGCCAGCCAGCGGACGGGACTGACGGACTGGGAGGTGACGAGTTTGGCGGTGCCGTTCTCCAGGTCGCCGGCGAGCAGAGGGGCGCCGAGGAAGACGCCAAGCAGGATGGGGATAAAGCCGAGGCCAAAGCCGACCTTCACGAACATGGCGGTGTGCGGGCCCATGCCCTCGAGCCACTTGCCGGACGCCGAGTCGGGCCAGCCATGGGCGGTGAGGTGCTCCATCAGGCCGGCACGCTGGTAGACGATCCACGCCACGGACAAGGCCGTCGCGGCAAGGAGGGTCCAGTAGGCGGCCCGGTGCTGGCGCCAGATGAGCCAGGTCACGCCGCTGAGCCGGGGGCCGCGGGTGGCGATGGGGGACGCAGGGGACGCAGTGGACCCGTTGGGCCCGGCGGCGGGGGTCTTTGTCAGGTTGCTCATGCCGCCGCCACCCGGGGGCCGTTGGAGCCGTAAATCTGGCCCGGGACCTGGGCTCCGGGGCTGATCAAAGGTGGCGCGTCGGGGCAGCGCAGATAAGAGAGCAGGAGTTCTTCCATGTTCGGGGTGTGGGCCTGCCACTGGCCGGTCACCGGGCCGTCGGGGCGGATGAGGGCGGTGACCTGGCGTCCGCTGGTGCGGCATTCGACGACGGTGTGGCCGGCGAATTCCGCCGGAACGCCCTGGGCTTGGCTCTGCCACTGGCTGTCGCCCTCGCCGCTACGGACGCCCTGCAACAGCACGTGGGCGCTGCGGAGCTCGTCCACATCGCCGGCCATGCGCAGTCCGCCCGTGGAAATGACGAGGAGGAAGTCGCAGACGCTCTCCAGCTCACTGAGCATGTGGGAGGACATCAGCACAGTGGTGCCGTGTTCGGCGGCCTCGGCCAGCAACATGCTCATGAGTTCGTGGCGTACCAGCGGGTCGAGGTCGGACATCGGCTCGTCGAGCAGCAGCAGGTCGGGGCGCTTACCAAAGGCGAGGGCGAAGGCGACACGGGTACGCTGCCCGCCGGAGAGGGTGCCGATCTTTGCTTCCATGGGCACGTTGCCCGCGCGGACGATGTTCTCAGCGGCCCGCTGGTCCCAGCCGGGGTTCAGTTCGCGGCCCAGGCGCAGCGTCTCGGCCACGGTGAAGCGGCGAAACAGCGGCTTCTCCTGGGCGAGGAACGCCGTACGCCGTCCGGCCTCCGCGGATTCCGGTGCCGCGCCGAACACCTTGAGGGAGCCGTCCGTTGGCTCCAGCAGATTGGCGGCGATCGCCATCAGCGTCGTCTTTCCCGCCCCGTTGGGGCCCACCAGCCCACAGATCCGGCCGGCAGGCAGCCGGAACGAGCAGTCCCGCAGGGCCCAGCCCCGACGGTACTTCCTGCCCACTCCATAGGCCTCTATCGCCGACTCCTCCGCCGGGCCCCCAATGTCCATGGCATCCCTGGCGTTACTCACTAGTACCCCTCAATTCCAGACTTTCCGCTGCTCCGGCGGCCGCCGTGGTTTCGGCGTACCGCTCCTCCAGGACCGCCGCGACCAGCGCGGCCACGTCCTCCCGCTCCAGGCCCGCCTCGCGTGCCCGCTTCATCCACGCCTCCAGCTCCCCGCGCAGCGGGGAGTCGGCACCCGCCTGAGGGCGGGCCAGGGACCGGCGAATGAAGGTGCCCAGGCCGGGCCTTGGCTCGACCAGCCCTTCGCGTTCCAGCTCCCGATAAGCCTTGAGCGTGGTGTTCGGGTTGACGGCGCAGGTCTCGGCGACCTCCTTGGCCGTGGGCAGCCGGTCCCCCGGCATCAGAACGCCAAGTCGCAAGGCCTGCTTGGTCTGCTGGACGATCTGCTGGTAGGCGGCGATCCCGCTCCGCCTTTCGATGCGGAACTCCACGAACTCACTCACCCTTTAGTTACTCGATTAGTGGAATGATGATGGGGGCTGATCCGAGGCCTGTCAAACGGACCGGCTCCCACGGCCCCGTCGGGACAGAAGCGTGACCGATCCATGACATGGGGAGTACTCTGGCCACCCAAGACTCTTGAGCCCATCCGCACCTGCCATTGACAGCCGCGAAGCGCGCGAGAGCGGGTTTGGTCACCTCGGAGCACCGTGTGGCCGTTTCCAACGAGCGTCATCAATGTCGAAGACCGCGAGGTAGAGGCCCTGGGCGAGCCCGGGGCCGCGAGGGGTGACCCCCCGGCCGAAGTGAATCGAGCATGCCGACCCGGTGGTGTCAGCTGCACGGTCCGGAATTCCGGGCCGGCCTCGTAGGCTGCATCGAGCGCCACCTCAGGCACTGGTAGAAGCGCAGGGCACGGTCGGCATCAGCCACGGGGATGACGATGACCTCGCGCGCTCATATCCGTGGCCCGCTCTTCGACGACGGCCGTTGCGTCGCCCTGCTTTGCCTTCAGGATGCTCGTGTCGACCTCCCGTGACGGAGGCCCGGCTCGGTTGTGACTTCTGATAAGACGCGACCGGCGGGACGCCGCCACGGGATGTAGAGATGGTTGATCAGGCATGCCGCCGTCTGTGGCTAACCGAACGTGACGCGTACGCCTCGGCGCTGGACTCGAGGAACGTGATCTCCAGCGTCCGCTCGCGGACCGTGGCGTGCTCGCGTACGAGCTGATGGACAGCGAGTTGGACGGCTTCGTCGACACCTCGCCAATCTGCTCGACGACGAGGCCTGACCGTCGGCACGGGCTCCAGTACGGCAGCGACGTCCTTCGACGGCTGCCTCACCGGCACCGGACTCATGTAGCCCACCATCGGCGACATCACCGTTTCGACGTCAGTAACACATCGGCACACATGTGTCCGCGTCATGCTGAGGGGGCTCACCGAACAGCGGGAGCCGACCCGATGACAACCACTCGTGCCCAGGCGGGCGGCGAGTCCGGCACGTAGTCGGGATCGTTTTCGTCCCACGACCGGGCTGCGTGCTGCCGAGGGAACAGACCCACCACCGTCCGGCACGGTGGTTGCGTGCCCGGCCAGGGCGTCTGTCCGTCGGTCAGGGCCACGATGACATCGGGCCGGGGCCCCGCTCGGAGCGCCCTGGCGAAGCCCGTGCGCAGATCCGTACCCCCACCGCCTACCAGCGGTATTCCCTCGGCACGGCACAGCGGGTGCACGATTCGGGCCGCCGCGTCGCACGACAGCACGGTGATCAGGTCGCGACGGCCGCCCACGGCGCGGGAGATCGCGGCAACCTCGTGGAGTGCGCTGCCCAGTTCGGCGTCACTGACTGAGCCGGACGTGTCGATGATGACGCAGACCCGAGGCGGCCTGCGCCTCAGGCTCGGCAGAATGGCGCCGGGCACCCCGGCCGAGCGCCGAGACGGGCGGCCGTAGGTGTAGTCCTCGCCCGCGCCGGGGCCGGAGGTTGCCGAACGGACCGCCGCTCCCAGCAACTCCCGCCACGGCTGCGGCGGGTGGAACGCCTCCTCCGCCCACCGCTGCCACCCTTTCGGGGCGCTGCCCGGGCGGCCGGTGATGCCCTGCGCCACCCGGAAGCGAACCGCGTCCCGTTCCTGCGCGCTGAGGCCGTGCGCGCCGTCCGGTCCCAGGTCCCAGTCCCTTTCCAATCCGTCGGCGCCGCTGCCGCAGTCCAGCCAGGCCAGGTTCTGGGTACGCGGCCCGAGCCGGAACTGACGCAGGTAGTCCTCCATGAGCTCCCCCTCGGAGAGCCCCAAAGTCCCCGGTTCGACCGCTCCTTCGGGCCGGACCAATCCGTCACCGAACGCGTCGTCGTTGATCTCGCAATCCGCGGCGATGTTCATCCGCAGCCGTTCCCCGGGGCCGGTCAGCCCGCGCTCCCGCGCGACCCGGTCACTGCGCCCGTGATGGTCGCGCAGCAGGTGCGACACCTCGTGCACCCATACCCCGGCCAGTTCCTCCACCGGAGTCCGGTCCACGAACGCCGGCGAGACGTAGCACCGCCAGTGGCGGTCGACGGCCATCGTCGGTACCCGCCGCGACTCAACGACGTGCAGGGCGAACAGCGCCGTCGCCAAGTAGGGCCGGACCCGGGCGGCGTGCAGCCGGGCGGCGAAGAGCTTGTCGAGGTCCAGTGTCCCCGGTGCGTCCGGGATCATCGGCCGGCCTTCGTGGCGAGCGCGGACCGGGCCGCCGCCCGGTCCGCTCGCCGGGACAGGGACACCGCTCCGGCGAGCCGCTCGATCGACGCCGGAACGTCCCAGTCCTCCTGACGCAACGTGGCGAGCGTGGTCGCGGGGACGACCACCAGGTCCGGGGCTCCGGTCTCAAGCGCCCGGACCAGGAGCGCCCACGCCGCGTCCCAGCGGGACTTCTCCGGACGCTGACGGACCGCGTCCACCACGCCGTCCAGCACGGCCTGGCGCAGGTCCCCCCGCTCGGGCAGGGCGGCACCCGCCGGGTCGGCGAGGAGCACCTCGGGGTCCGGGAGGTCCATCCGGTCCAGGCCGGCCAGCAGCTCCAGGCCCGGACCGTCCCCCACTGTGCCCCTGACCAGCAAGGAAAGAACTTCCCGGGAGGATCTTGCGGCAGTCGTGAAGGCGATCAGGCGCAGGGTCATCTCCCAGCTTCGAGGTGACGGCCAGGGGCCGCCCCGGCGCGTTTCATTGCTGGGCAGCCGGTGCACGAGCCCAGGGCGGGCGGAGAGGAGCCCGCACACCGCGCGGCGGGCGAAGTCCACGGCCTCAGGCAACTTCTCCGGGTCGAGCTGGGGCAGTGTTGCCCGGGGCCACGTCCCGCCGAGGCCGCGTACCACGACCTCGTGGTCGTGGGTCCACTGAAGATGAACGAACCGGTTGGCCAGAGGCGGGCTGAGCTCCCAGCCGTCGGCCGCCGAGGATCGCGGATTGGCGGCAGCCACGATCCTGACCTCCGGCGGGAGTCGCAGGGCGCCGATCCGCCGCTCGAGCACGAGGCGGAGCAGGGCGGCCTGAACGGCCGGTGGCGCGGTGGACAGTTCGTCCAGGAACAGCAGTCCTCGGCCGGCCCGTACCAGTCGCACTGCCCAGTCCGGCGGGGCCATGGGTACACCCTGTTCCGCGGGATCGTCTCCGACGATGGGCAGGCCGGAGAAATCGGACGGCTCGTGCACGCTGGCGATCACTGTGGTCAGCGGAAGGTCGAGGGCCGCGCCAAGCTGGGTCAGGGCCGCCGTCTTGCCGATCCCCGGCTCGCCCCACAGGAGTACGGGCAGGTCGGCGGCGACGGCCAGGGTCAGGGCCTCCAGTTGTATGTCGGGGCGCGGTTCAGTGGTGGTGTCGCACAGCAGGGCCAGCAACTCGCCGGCGACATCGAGTTGGCAGGCCGGGGCTGGTCCGGAGGGGGTGTCGGTTGCGGAGAACGTGGTGTATGTGGGCATGTTTGATCACCTATGGGTTCGTGGTGAGGCGAGTGGGTGAACCGGGCGCGGGTGCAGGGGACGGAGGTCCCCCGGTCAGCGGGAGGTCGCGTGGCGCGGGTGCGAGCGGCGGTCACGGGGACGGCGATGATCCGGGTGGATGCGGCCAGGTCCGGTTCCGACCAGGCCTGCCCTGAACAATCCGTAGGTGATCCGCCGCTGCGCGGCCGCCTCGAGTTCGTCCCGCAGAGCGCCGCTGCGCAGCAGTGCGTCAGGGCCCAGCAGGGCCTCGACGACGGCCAGCGCACCGGCGATGTCGCCGTGGTGCAGGCGTTCGCGGACGCCTGCGAGGCAGTCCGGATGACGGTGCGCCTCGTCGATTGCCTGCAGGCAGGGAAGCGGAGTCCCGGTCAGTTCGGCCAGGAGTTCCTCCCGGCGGATCTCGGCGGGGTCGTGGTCCAGCGGGGCCAGTACCCCGTTGACGAGGCCGATCCGGTGCTGAGCTCCCCGGCACTCCACGAGGCGCGGTTGCCCTGCCCTGTCCGGAATCGGGGGTGAACCGGTCGGCGAACTTTCCGGTACCAGTGCCGAGGCGACCAGTGGGTGCAGTCGATCGGCCCCCATCCAACCGGTGCGGATCAGTGCCAGGTCGGGCAGCACCCAGGTCGCCGCGTCGGGCAGGACCGGCAGCGCGGAGGCGCGGCCGTCCGTGGACGCCGCCGCGATCGACAATACGGGCGGCCCGAGGCCGTCCTTGTCAGCGACCAGGTCCAGGAGCAGCCGATGTCGGGCGCCGAACCGCACGGTGACGGTGCCGGTGGGCCGCCCCTCGGCGTGGAGCAGTATCCCTGCCTCGGCCGCCCACCGGTCAACGGCACAGCGACGACCCTGTGGCACCATCCCCAGCACATCCGGGTTCACAGGACGGCCATCGGCGGGCTGCCGAGCGGCCCCGGACCGGATCCGCAGCTCATCGGTCCTGCGCGCGTCCCACAGGTGGCGGTGCAGGTCGAGGCGGAACCGCCGGTTCGGAGGGGGGTGCGGATGACGGCGGGCGGCGGCATCGCAGTGGGATCCGTCCCACAGCGCGAGGCTGATCCGCTGACCGGCATCCGCCCAGGCCGGCGCAGTCCGGGCCACCAGGTGCACCGGGTATGAGCCGTCACGCCCCGCAACGTCGTATCGGGCCAGAGTGATCGTCAGACCTGGGCGCAGCATCCCGTGCGGAGCGATCCTCGGCATGTGCCAGCGCAACAGGTCAGGAGCCAGATGACGGAGATCGGCCCGGACTTGGGCTGCGAGTTCCTGACCACGGGTACGCGCCACGGACCGCAGATTGAGATCGACATCGACGCCTGCGGCGGCGCACGCCCCTGCCCAGTCCCCGGCACAACGGCGGGCGGTCGCAGTCTCGATCATGGACGGCGGCACGGCGAACTCTCGCACGCGCAGCCAGAAGGAAAGGCGGGAATCCTCATTCGCGGTCTGAGTGAGCATCAGCACTCACCTTGCGCGGACGGGGCCCCCAATCTGTCAACAGAATGAGTGATCATCGCGGGGAGCATATCGCTCCTCACTCCGAGCTGCCAGGTGTTTCCGGTCGGAGCGCCACCCGGGCCCTGACCGCGGACGCGGCGGTGTGACCGGCGCGAGCCGGTCCTGGTGTGCGGTGGCTTCCGGTGCGGGGGTGAGCACCGGAAGCCACCCGGCTGGCGGAACGTCAGGATTCCGCCGCTGCTCCCAGGGCGGTGAGCAGCGCGAGGGGGGTCGCGGCTGCCCAGGCCTGGGGGGAGCAGGAATGGGGGTAGGGAACGGGTCCCTCGCTGTGGAGTCGTGGGTAGCCGGCGATGACTTCGGGGAGTCGGTGGTGGTGCCGGGCGGCGGCATCGGCCAGTGCCCGGGCGAGCGCGGCGGTTTCGCGGTGGAGGCCGTAGCGGGCGAGGCCGAGTGCGATGACGGCGTTGTCGTGGGGCCAGATGCTGCCGCGGTGGTAGGAGAGCGGGTGGTAGGGGCGCTGCCCTGAGGCGAGTGTCCTGATGCCCCAGCCGGAGAAGAAGTCCCGTTCCAGGAGGCGTCGGCCGGTGGCCCGGCCCTGCTCGGCGTCGAGGATGCCGGACCACAGCAGGTGTCCCGCGTCGGAGGCGAGGGCGTCGACCTGCCGCTTGTCGCCGTCCAGGGCGAGGGCGGGAAACTCCCGTCCGGGCATCCAGAACTGTGCGGTGAAGCGCTCGCGCAGTTTCTGCGCCGATGCCTCGAGGTCGACGGCCCATGCGGGGTCGTTCCATGCGTCGCGGGCCAGGGCCGCGGTGCGGCGCAGGGCGTCGTAGGCATAGCCCTGGGCTTCGGCGACGGCGATGTCGCCCGTTGCCTGGGTGCCGTCGGCGAAGCAGACGGCCCCTTCGGAGTCCTTCCAGTTCTGGTTGAGCAGTCCGTGTTCGTCGGCCCGGTAGGTGAGGTATCCGTGCTCGTCCAGACCGCCGTGCTGGAACATCCAGGCGACGGCTGCCCGCGCCTGGGGTTGGAGGTGCTGGGCGAGGGAGTGGTCGGCCGTCTGCTCGGCGTGGGCGTGCAGGAGGACGAGGAAGAGGGGCGTGCTGTCGACGGAGCCGTAGTAGCGGCCGTAGGGCACTTGCCGGAAGTGGGAGAGTTCGCCGTGCCGGATCTCGTGGACGATCTTGCCGGGCTCGGCGACGCGCGCGGGTTCATGTGTGGCGGCCTGGGTGGCGGCGAGGGCCCGCAGGGTGGCCTCGGCCAGTTCGGGGCGGTACGGCAGGGCGAAGTACGAGGTGAGCAGGGAGTCCCGGCCGAAGAGGGTGAGGAACCAGGGGACCCCGGCTGCCGGGACGGCTACCGTCTCGCCGTCCGGGCCGGACGCGGGGATGCGCAGTCCGGCGAGGTCGGCGAGTCCCTGGCGGCAGGCGCGGCCGAGTGCCTCGTGGCCGGCGGGTACCGGCAGGGGGACGTCGGCGAACGCGCTGTACTGGCCTTGAGTGTGTTCCGCGATCGCTGCGGGGCCGCCCGGTGGTGGCGGCGCGGCGGGGGCGCCGTGCGGCTCGGCCGAGACGCGCAGGGTGAGGTCGGCGCTGCCGTGAGCGGGCAGTTCCACGTTCCAGGTCAGGGTGGTGCGGGTGAGGTCCGGGGCGGAGGTGACGCGCGGGGCCGGGTCCGCCGTGACGGTGGTGCGCGCGTGCCAGTCGTCGCGGTGATAGTGGAACGCGACGCCGTCGGGCAGCGCTTCGACGGTGCGGTGTGCGCCTGCTTTCTCGTAACGCCGGTGGTCGCTGCGCAGTTCGAACTGGTCGGCGAAGTCGGCGTCGGCGTCCAGCCGGACGGTCAGGACGGCGTCGTGGCCGGTGTTGGCTGTGATACGGATGTGTTCGACGAGCCGGCCGTGGAAGAGGGCCTGGCGGCGGAACATGGTCCAGGCGGACGGCTCGTCGCGGGTGCCGGCGGCGGTGAGTACCGCGGCGCTGTCTCCCTCCTCCCGCGCGGGGACCAGCACGGTGGGCGCCTGTCCGTCCACCGTGAGGGTCCAGGCGCTGAGATGGCGGGTGTCCCTGGTGAACAGGCCGTCCGGGGAGGTTCCGCGGGTGCCGGTGATGTCGCCGCCGGTGCTGGTGGCGGCGAAGGTTCCTGCGTGCAGCAGGAGTTGACGCCCGCTCATCGGCTCTCCTCCCGTTCCCCGGACCGGGCGAGGAGGTCGATCGTGACGGCCGCGGTCCAGCTGAAACTTGTCGCGCCCCGGCCCTCGCCGGTGTACGGGTCGACGTACTCGGCGAAGTGTGAGGCTCCGGCCGCCTCGAGCACGGCTCGCCTCAGCGCGTCGGCCTGGGAGTCGGCGCCGTGGAGGCGCAGTCCGCGTTCGAGGATCCAGTTGATGTTGAACCAGGCGGGGCCGCGCCAGTAGCGGGCGGGGTCGAACGCGCTGCCCAGCAGGTCGTAGCTGGGCGTGAGCACGGTGGTCGACCCGAGTCCGAAGTGGTCGCCGGATGCCGTGCGCAGCAGAGTATCGGCGATGTGCTGGGGCAGCGACGGGACGACGAGCGGCAGCAGCCCCGTGACGCTCTTGTCCTCGATGACGGCGTCGGCACGCACGTCGCGGCAGAGGAACATGCCGGCGTGCGGCTGCCAGAGGTGGCGCACCAGCGAGTCGGTCAGCGCCTCGGCCCGGTCGTGGTGCGGCCGCGGATCGTGGCCCAGTGCCTGGGCGATGCGGGCCAGGGCGTGTTCGGAGGCGATGAGGAGGGCGTTGAAACCGGGGTCCTCGACGGCGAAGGCGTGCGGGGAGCGCGCGTCGCGGTAGCCGTGGTCACGGTAGTCGGCGGCGAGGCGTACGTAGCGTCCGTAGTCCAGGTCGGTGGGCCGGTCGGCGGCGTCTCCGTGGGTGAGGTCCACGCGGCGGAAGGACGCGGCCGGAGCGGGGGTGATCCTCTGCAGGGGGCCGTCCCAGCATGGGCTGTTGTCCATGCCCGGCTCCCAGGGGTGGACGACGGAGGCCAGCCCGTGGCCGGTGAAGTCGCGGTCGCGCAGGAGGTAGTCGTGCCAGGCGACCAGGCGCGGATAGATCCGGCTCAGGAAGCCGCGGCGCCGGGAGGTCTCGGGGTCACGCTCGTGGACGAGGGCGGCGGCCAGCGCGTGGACGGGCGGCTGGACGATCCCGGACGTCTCGGTGCTCGAGGGCGCGCCTGCCGCACGGCCGGCGGTGCTGGACCGCCAGAAGTCAGGGCTGGGGAAGTACGCGTCGAGCGGCACGCCGGGGTTGAAGACGATGTGCGGGATGCGCCCGTCGGCCCACTGGGCGCCGAGGAGCGATTCCAGTTCGCGCTGCGCGCGGCGTGGGGAGAGATGGCGCAGGCCGATCGCGATGAACGCGGAGTCCCAGCTCCACTGGTGCGGGTAGAGCGTGTGGGAGGGAACGGTCGCGGTGCCGGTCCAGTTGGTCAGCAGGACCCGGGCGGCGTCCTGCCGCAGCCGGTCCTGGGTGTGGGCCGGGCGGTCGGTGAGGGTCCTGGTCATGCTCCCGACCTGCGCAGGAAGCCGGGGATGGAGCGGACGGCGGCGACGGGGTCTGCGGTGAGGCGGCATTCGGCGGCGAGGTAGCCGTCGTAGCCGATGGTGTGCAGGGCGGCGAGCCAGGCCGGCCAGTCGAGGTGGCCGGCGCCGGGCTGGAAGCGGTTGGAGTCGCTGACCTGGGCGTGTCCGATGTACGGGGCGGCATCGAGGATGGCGGCCGCGGGGTCGGCTTCCTCGATGTTCATGTGGTAGCTGTCGATGCCGATCTTCACCGAGTCGAGGCCGACGGTGCGGATGAGGTCCACGGCCTGCTCGAGCCGGTTGACCATGTGGTCCTCGTACCGGTTGAGGGGCTCGAGGTAGAGGTGGACCCCTTCCTTGCGTGCGTGTTCGCCCAGGTCGGTCAGCCCTTCGAGCAGGACGGCGCGCTCCTCCTCCTCGCCGCGCGGGGGCTCGAACGGAGGGAGGCGGCGGGAGAACATCCCGTAGGAGGCGGGGGTCTGGGCGCCGCGGCCGCCGAGTTCGGCGATCACGGACAGCTGGGACTTCATCTGGGCGATGGCGTCGCGGCGCTGGTCGGCGTCGAAGGCGCCGAAGAAGTGGAGCATGTCGACGCAGACCGTCGGCATGATCACGCCGTCCTTGAGGGCGGCGCGCAGTTCGGGGAGCCGTTGCTGGAAGTGGTGGTCTCCCTTGGCGCGCAGTTCGATGGCGTCGTAGCCGGCGTGCTGGGCGAAGTCCCACTTCTCCTGGAGGGTGTCCCCGGGCAGGAGTTGCTCCTGGCAGGCGGTCTTGAGCATCATGGGGCCTTTCAGAATTCCAGGACGACCTGGAGGGCGTCGGCGGGGCGTTCGTCCAGGAGCGTGTAGGCGTCGGCCGCCTCTTCGGCGCGGACGGTATGACTGACGAGGGACTTCACGTCGACGAATCCGTCGGCGATCAGAGCGAGGAAGGTCTGCTGGAGCCGCTCGACGCTCCAGCGTCCCGCGAGCTGCGGCGGTACGCCCCCGATCTGCGAGCAGATCAGCTGCACCCGGTTGTGGTGGAACTCGTCGCCGAGCCGCAGTCCCGCCCCGTCGCCCTGGTAGAAGCCGGAGGCGACGACGCGGCCGCCGACGGTGACGGAGCGCAGGGCCTCGTGCAAAGCGGGGTAGACGCCGCTGATTTCGATGGCGACGTCGGCTCCACGGCCGTCGGTGGCTTCCCTGATGCGTTCGGCCACGGCGTCGGTACGGGCATTGAGGGTGGTGGCGGCTCCGTATGCGCGGGCGGTCGTCAGCCGGCTGTCGAGGGCATCGACGGCGGTCACCCGGGCGCCGTTGAGCTGGGCGAGGCGCGTGGTGAGCAGGCCGATGACGCCCTGGCCGAAGACGGCGACGTCCTCTCCGACGTGGATGTCGGAGGCGAGGACGGCGTTGTAGGCGATGGCGCCGACCCTGGCAAAGGCGCCGGCGAGGGGTTCGAGGCCGGCGGGCAGGACGTGGCCGATCATGCGCTCGGCCGGGACGATGCCCTCGCTGCGGTGGCCCCAGATCCCCCAGACCATGTCGCCGGGCGCGGGCAGGCCCGCAGTGCCGGCGAGTTCGGGTGAGACCTCGGTGACCTCTCCGACCTCGGAGTAGCCCCAGCCGGCCACGGGGTACTCGATGCCGGCGGCGCCCTCGCGGAAGAGCCGGGCCTCGGGGTCCCAGGTACGGGTCAGGTAGGGGTTGGTGCCGCGGTAGGCGGTGAGTTCCGTGCCGGCGGAGATGCCGGAGTAGCGGGTGCGTACGCGCAGATGCCCGGGCGGCAGAGGCGCTCTTTCATGCTCGGCGACTTCTACCTGCCGAGGACCGGTGAACTGGACGACGCGTTCCACGTGGGGCTCCGAGGGTTGTTCTCACGACTTAGGTCGAAGATATCCGAGACTTATGTCTTGTCAAGAAGCAAAAGTAATGCTGAGATGCCTCACAACCCAACGTAAGCACTGTGAGGACAAGCGATGCGCAAGTGGATCCGGCGGTCGAAGTCGCCCGCTGCGGCCCTGGTGGCACTGGCGGGCACACTCGTGCTCACCGGCTGCTCCACCAGCGAGGGCCCTGCCGCACCGGACAACAAGATCACGGTCTGGTCACAGGAGAACCTTCCACCGCGGATGGCGGCGACCAACAAGATCATCGACCGTTTCGAGAAGGACACGGGCATCGAGGTCGAGCTCGTCGGCGTCGACGAGGGCCAGCTCCCCCAGCTGATCATGTCCGCGGCCGCGGCGGGCAGGCTGCCCGACGTCATCGGCGCCGTCCCCATGGGCCAGGTGTGGCAGATGTACGGCAACGGCCTGCTCAACACCCGCATCAGCAAGGAGATCGTCGACAGTCTGGGCGGGGCGACCTTCGACGCCAACGCCCTGCGGCTGACCGCCGACGCGGGAACCCAGCTCGCCGTCCCCTCCGACGCATGGCTCCAGCTGCTGGTGTACCGCAAGGACCAGCTCCAGCAGGCGGGCCTGCCCGTCCCCGACACCTACGACAAGCTCCTCACAGCCGCGGCCGCCCTCGACCGCAAGGGCCGCGACGGCATCTCCGTGGCCACCGACCCCGGCGACGTCTTCACCCAGCAGAGCTTCGAGAACCTCGCGCTCGCCAACGGCTGCCGTCTCGTCGACGACAGCGGGGACGTCCAGCTCGACTCGCCCGCGTGCCGCACGGCCTTCACGACGTACGACAAGCTCGGCCGCACCTACGGCGCTGCGGGCACCCAGTCCGTCGACTCCACCCGCGCCACCTACTTCTCCGGCACGTCGTCGATGATCGTGTGGTCCTCCTTCCTCCTCGACGAACTCGCCGGGCTCCGCAACGACGCGCTTCCCAGCTGCGCAGAGTGCAAGGCCGATAAGGAGTTCCTCGCCCGCAACAGCGGCATCGTCACCGCGCTGTCCGGACCGGAGGGTCCGGGGCCGGCCCAGTTCGGCGAGGTGACCTCGTGGGCGGTGACCAAGACCGCCGAAACCGCAGCCTCCAGGAAGTTCATCGAGTACATGATGGAAGGCGGCTACGAGGACTGGTTCGGCATGGCCCCCGAGGGCAAGATCCCCGTCCGTACCGGAACCGCCGACGACCCGCAGCGCTACCAGCGCGCCTGGCGCGCCAGCGAAGCCGGCGTGGACACCCGCAAGCCCATGAACAAGGTCTACCCCAACGCCCTGCTGGACCAGCTCGCCGACGGCGTCAGCAACATGAAGCGCTGGGGCATCACCGAAGGCCAGGGCGCACTGGTCGGTGCCACCAACGGCGAACTCCCGGTACCGAAGGCGATCGGCGCCATGACCAGCGGCCAGATCTCACCCGGCCAGGCCGCACGTGAGGCGGACGAAGAAGTCACCGCCCTGCAGAAGTCCCTCCAGTAGCGCCCGCCCCGTCGAGGAAGTCACATGAGCACTGCATCCGGCGGCGCGAAGAAGCGCCGCACTCTCACCACCGGCCAACGCGAGAACCGCGCCGGACTGGCCTTCGTTTCCCCCACCTTCCTGGTGGTGCTGATCGTCGTCATCATTCCGATCCTGTGGACCGTCCTGCTGGCGTTCCAGCACGCCCGGCTGGTCGACATCCAGGGCATGGGCCTGTTCGGCAACTGGTCGACGGACAACTTCGTCAAGGTCTTCGCCTCCACCGGCTTCTGGTCCAGCCTGGGCACCACGCTCGTCTACACCGTCGGATCCACCGCCGGATCGGTGGCCCTCGGCCTGATAGCGGCCCTCGCCCTGCGCAGGCCCTTCCGCGGACGCGGTCTGCTGCGCGGCTCGATGCTCCTGCCGTACGTGGCGCCCGTCGTCTCCGTCGCCTTCGCGTGGGAAGTGGCCCTCAGTCCGCAGTACGGCATCATCAACGAATGGGGCGCCAAGGCCCTGGGCTGGGACGACCCCATCGCGTTCCTCTCCACCCGCTCCTACGAAGTCGACCTGCTGGGCGTGCACTTCGGCGTACCGCTGGCCCTGCTGACCGTCATCGTCTTCGAGATATGGCGGTACTTCCCCTTCGCCTTCCTCTTCCTGCTCGCACGGCTGCAGGCGGTGCCGGACGGACTGGAGGAAGCCGCCCGGGTCGACGGAGCCACCCTCACCCAGCGCTTCCGCCACATCCTGCTTCCCCAGCTCATGCCTGTCATCGCGCTGTTGTGCGTGCTGCGCTTCATCATGACGTTCAACAAGTTCGACGACGTCTATCTGCTCACCGGCGGCGGCTCCGGCACCGAGGTCGTGGCCGTCCGGGTGTACGACTTCCTCACCGCCCGGTACGACATCGGCGCGGCCGCCGCCCAGGCTCTGGTGCTGGCCGCGGTCCTGACCGTGCTGCTCGGCATCTACTTCAAGTTCTTCGCCAAGAAGGTTCAGGAGGAGGCGTGATGATGACCCGCACCCAGTTCGAGGACCGCCTCTTCGCAGTGCTGCGATGGATCACGATCGCCTTCCTGGCCGTCATCACCATCGCGCCCTTCTACTACATGCTGCTGCTGTCGGTGAAGCCGATCGACGCCCTGCTGCTCGATCCGGGATCGCTGTGGGTGTCCGCCAAGGACTTCACCCTCGACACCTACCGCAGCGTCCTCAAACCGGCCTCCGAAGGCGGCCAGGGCTTCCTCGGGATGCTCCTGAACTCCGCGGCCGTCGCCCTCGGCACGGTCGTGCTGACACTGCTCGCCGCGGTCCCCGGCGCCTACGCCATCAGCCGGCTGAAGTTCTTCGGCGGGCGTCAGGTCGGCGCCCTGTTTCTGGCGGTGTACCTCTTCCCCGCGACCCTGCTCGCCGTCCCGCTGTTCGTCATGTTCGCCAAGATCGGCCTGTCGGGAAACCTCGTCGGCCTGGCCATCGTCTACATCGCACAGACCGTGCCCGTGTCCATCTACATGATGAAGAACTACTTCGTCACCATCCCCTACAGCATCGAGGAAGCAGCCGCCCTCGACGGCTGCACCCGGCTCCAGGCGATGCGCAAAGTCATCCTGCCCCTCGCACTTCCCTCCCTCATGGCCACCGGGCTGTACGTCTTCATGATCGCGTGGAACGAGTTCCTCTTCGCGCTCCTCTTCCTCGCCGCAGACCCCGACGCCTGGACCGTCTCTCTCGGTCTGCAGCAGCTCGCCAACGGCATCGAGGTGCCCAAGACTGTCCTCATGGCAGGCTCGGTGGTCCTGACCATCCCCGTGGTACTGCTGTTCTTCGCCGCAGAACGCCTGCTGACCGAGGGCCTCACCAGCGGCGCCGACAAGAGCTAGGAGCACCAACACGCCATGCCGACGAACCAGGCGAGCGCAGGCCATCTGCTGAAACTGATCCGCAGCGGGCAGGCCACCACCCGCAGTGAGCTCCAGGCCGCCACCGGGCTCTCGCGCTCCACCGTCGGCCACCGTCTCGACCAGCTGTTCCACGCCGGATGGCTGAGCAACACCGTCGGCACCTCCACCGGCGGACGTCCCTCCGTGCGGCTGGAGTTCGACGCCCGCCACGCGGTGGTGCTGGCGGTCGACCTGGAGACCACCCACGCACGGGCCGCCGTCACCGACCTCTCCGGTACGGTCCTGGCCGAGCACGCCCAGCCGCTGCTCATCGCCGACGGCCCCGACAAGGTGCTCGACGCGGTCGCCTCGTGGTTCCCCGCTCTCCTGGACGCCGCGGGAGCGGACCCCTCGAAGGTGTGCGGCATAGGACTGTCGGTGCCGGGGCCGGTGGACTGGGAGACCGGCCAGATCGTTCAGCCGCCCATCATGCCCGGCTGGGACGGCTGTCCGGTCCAGTCCGCGATGCAGTCGGCCTGGACCCGGCACGTGGGTCCCGACCCGGCGCCGCCGCACGTCCTCCTCGACAACGACGCCAACCTGATGGCCTATGGCGAACAGCGCCACCACTACCCCCACTGTTCGGCGTTCGTCCTCGTGAAGGTGTCCACCGGCATCGGCGCCGGCGTCGTCGTGGACGGCGAGCCGTACCGGGGCATCGACGGCGGCGCCGGCGACATCGGCCACATCCGCCTGCACGACCGGACCGACGCCCTGTGCATGTGCGGCTCCTACGGCTGTCTCGCCGCGGTCGCCAGCGGCCGCGCGATCGCGCAGCAGCTGTCGGCCGCCGGGATCCCCACCGCCTCGGCCACCGAGGTCCGCGAGCACCTCGCCGCCGGCCTGCCCGACGCGGTCAGGCTCACCCGCGAGGCGGGGCAGCGCGTCGGCGAAGTCCTGGTCACCGTGGTGACGTTGCTCAACCCGGGGGTCCTCGTGATCGCCGGCGACCTGGCCTGCACCCCGTTCGTCACCGGTGTCCGTGAGCTGCTCTACCAGCGCGCCATGCCCCGCACCACCGCCCACCTCACGGTGGCGACCTCCCAACTCGGCGACCGGGCGGCCCTGGCCGGCGCGGCCGCCATGGTCGTGGAGTACCTCTACGCGCCGGAGATCGCCGACGCCAGACTGGCCGCCGCCGGCGCCGCCTGACCTGTCCCTCCCACCTGTCCCGCCCCGCCCTCTTCTGTCCCGGAGCACGCAGTGACGCATGATGCCCCCATCCACCCCCCGCACGCGGTCCATGACCCCGACTCCCGGCCGGTGCGTGTCGGGCTGGTGGGCGCCGGGCCCTGGGCGAGAGCGATGCACGCCCGCATGCTGGCCACCGGTCCCGAGACCGAACTCACCGCGGTATGGGCGCGCCGGACCGAAGCGGCCATGGAGGTGGCGGCCCCCTACCGGGCCCGGGTGGCAAGGTCGTTCGAAGAACTGCTCGACCTCTGCGAGGCCGTCGCCTTCGCCGTGCCGCCCGCGGTTCAGGCCGAGCTGGCCGTACACGCGGCGAAAGCAGGAAAGCCGATGCTGCTGGAGAAGCCACTCGGCCCGGACCTGACCTCGGCCCGCAGAGTCGCCGACGCGGTCGCCGAGCACAACGTCCTCACCCAGCTCGTCCTGACCAAGCGCTACCACCCGGCGACACGAGAGTTCCTCCGCCGCGCGCAGCAGGCCACCGTGGTCGGCGCACGCTCCTGCTACCTTCACGGCGCCTTCCTCGGCGGCGACTTCGCCACACCCTGGCGACTGGAGCAAGGAGCACTCCTCGACCTCGGCCCCCACCTGATCGACCTGCTGGACACGGCGGTCGGACCCATCGCCACCCTGCGCGCCGCGGGAGATCCCCGCCGCTGGATCGAGTTGACCTGCGAGCACACCAACGGCGCAATCAGCCAGGCCTCACTGTCCGGTGCGGTGGATCTCGCCCGTGCCCGTACTCGCATCGAGCTGTTCGGACCGGGCGAGGAACTCGTCTACGACACCGCGGAACTGGACCACGAAGAGTGCTGGCCCGTACTGCGGCGGGAATTCGCCGAAGCCGTCCGCTCGGGGCAGAGCAACGGCATCGACGCACAGCGCGGCCTGCGTCTCCAGGAACTGCTGACCATGGCCACCGGCTGAACCCCGCCCGCGCCGCCGCGGCATGCGCCGGAGCAGGACCGGCCGGCGACGCCGAAGGGATGCGAGGGCAGCCGGGACGGCACGATCGCTCCAGCCGGCCGCACCGCACCGGACCCGCCACCTTCAGACCGCCGAGAACGAAATACCGCGCGAGGAAGCCCGGATGACCCACATCGCCGGCACCAGCACGCAACGGGACCGCACGGGCCGAGGCACCATCAGCGACGCCGGCCGTGGGTCACCGTCGCCGTTGCCCGGCAGGCAGCGCGCTGGGGGGCTGATCGGAGCGCTGGTGTGCTCCTGGGCCGGCGCGCGAATGCTGCTGCATTCTTCGGTACCACCGCGACTTCCGCGCCCTTGAATCTCATGCCCTGCTTCTCCTGTGAGTACGTGAACGTGTGGGTATCGATTCCGGCTCGAAGCCCCGCGGGGGTCCGCCGGATGCCACCACCGTGGAAGTGGCCGGCACGGTGCGGCGCCGGCGTCGTCGTCGGGTGAGGATCCGCGCAGCGACGAGGACGGCCACGGCCGCGGAGGCGAGCGCGGCAGCGCCGATCAGGCCGGCCGAGTGCAACAGGTCGGTGGCGGCCGCGCCGGCGAAGTATTCGGGTGTGAGTAGTTGAGGTACAGAAAGTGCCGCTGAGATTGATCTTGGTCGGCTAGCACACCGTCCGGTGGCACTGCTGGGGATCGGAGATACCCGCCGGGCGGGCATCTCAGGTGACTACGGTCCTGGCCGTGCCGGTGGAGTTTCTGACTGATGAGCAGGCCGAGGCGTACGGGACGTTCACCGCGGTGCCCACGCGTCCGGAGCTGGAGCGGTTCTTCTTCCTCGACGATGACGACCGCGATCTGATCGCGCTGAGGCGTACGGACACGCATCGGCTCGGGATGGCGGTGCAGATCTGCACGGTCCGCTACATCGGTCGGTTCCTGGCTGATGATCCGCTGGCGGTGCCGTGGGAGGTCGTGGAGTACCTGGCCGGGCAGCTCGGCATCGAGGACGTCTCGTGCGTGAAGCGGTATCCGGAGCGCCGCAGAACGCCGTACGAGCACGCGGAGGAGATCCAGGATCGGTTCAGGTACCGCGACTTCACCGATCCGAGATGGGGTCGGGAGTTCCGCGGCTTTCTGTACGGGCGGGCGTGGACGCACGCCGAGGGGCCGGTGGCCCTCTTCAACCACGCGGTGACGTGGCTGCGGAAGAACCGGGTACTGCTGCCGGGCGTCTCGGTGCTGGCCCGACAGGTTTCGGAGGCGCGTACGGCGGCCGAGCGGCGCCTGTACGAGGCGGTGACGCGGGCGACGCACCGGGCTGATCGCGCGCTCGCGCCGGCGCTGGCGGAGTTGCTGGTGGTGCCGGAGGGCAAGCGGGTCTCGGAGTTGGAGCGGCTGCGTACGCCGCCGGTGAAGACGACGGGCACGGCGATGGTGCGGGCCATGGAGCGGGTGGAGGAGATCTCCGCGTTCGCGTTGGGGCGGGTGAATCTGTCGAGGGTGCCGGTGAATCGGCTGTCCGCGCTGGCCCGGTACGGGCAGCTGAGCAAGGCGCAGACGATCGAGCGGGCGCCGGAGCCGCGGCGTACCGCGCTGTTGACGGCGGTGGTGCGCCAGTTGGAGGCGCAGGCGGTCGACGATGCCCTGGACTTGTTCGCGTTGCTGATGGCGAACCGGCTGATCAGCCCGGCCCGGTGGGCATCGGAGCGGGATCGCCTCGCGATGCTGCCGCAGCTGGAGAAGGCGGCCCGCATTTTGGCGAAGGCGTCGAAGATTCTCACCGAGGAACTGGACCTGGTCGCCGAGCACGAGGCGGACCTGGACGTCGCGGCGCTGTGGGCGGCGGTCGAGGAAGCAGTGCCGCGTACGGCGGTGGCCGGGGCGGTCGCGACCGTCGAGGCCCTGGTGCCGGAGGACGACGGGTCGGCCGAGGCGGCGATGCGCGAGAAGCTGGCCCTGCGCTACAACACCGTGCGCCCGTTCCTTTCGCTGCTGGGCGAGTCGGACGCGCTGGGCGCCGCCCCGGCCGGTCGGCGCATCCTGAAGGCGGTGCGCCGCCTGCCCGCGCTCTCGCGCCGGAGGGTCAAGGACCGGCCTCTGCTGCCCCGCGAGGTCGACGCCGAGCTGGTACCGGCGATGTGGAAGCGGGCGGTGTTCTCCAACGCCAAGCTGCCGCAGGGCGCGGTCGACCGGGATGCGTACGTGGTGTGCGTGCTGGAGCAGCTGCATCGCGCATTGAACCGGCGCGACGTGTTCGCCTCCCCGTCGAACCGGTGGGCGGACCCGCGCGCGAGGCTGCTGGACGGTCCGCGGTGGGAGGCGATGCGCGAGGACGTGCTCGCGGGCCTGTCCCTGACCGAGGACGCCGAGGAGCACCTGGCCCAGCTCACCCGGGGGCTGGACGCGGCGTGGCGGCAGATGGCCGACCGCCTGGAGGAGGCCGGCGCCGACGCGAAGGTGGAGATCGTCGTCCCCGAGGGCGGCGGACGCACCCGCCTGTCGGTGGACAAGCTCGGCGCGGTGGGCGAGCCGGAGTCGCTGACCTGGCTGAAGGCCACCACGGAGGCGATGCTCCCCCGGATCGACCTGCCGGACCTGCTGTTCGAGGTCCACTCCTGGACTTCGTTCCTCGACGCCTTCGGCCACGTCTCCGAGCGGCGCACCCGCATGGAGGGCCTGCTCGTCTCCCTGGTCGCGCTGCTGGTGGCGGAGAGCTGCAACATCGGCCTGACCCCGGTCATCGCCCCGGAGAACAAGGCGCTGACCCGCTCGCGGCTGTCCCACGTCGACCAGAACTACCTGCGTGCCGACACCATCGCCGCGGCGAACGCCGCCCTCATCACCGCCCAGTCCCGGATCGAGCTTGCTCAGATGTGGGGCGGCGGGCTGCTCGCCTCCGTCGACGGCCTGCGGTTCGTCGTCCCCGTCAAGAGCATCAACACCAGCCCCTCACCAAAATATTTTGGCTACAAAAGGGGTCTAACTTGGCTAAATGCAGTCAATGATCAGGTCGCGGGGATCGGCGCGATGGTCGTACGGGGCACCCCGCGCGACAGCCTCTACACGCTGGACACGCTGCTGAACCTGGACGGCGGGGTGAAGCCGGAGATGGTCGCGACCGACAACGCCTCGTACTCGGACATGGCCTTCGGCCTGTACAAGATGCTCGGCTTCCGCTTCGCCCCGCGCTTCCGTGACCTGGCCGACCAGCGGTTCTGGCGGGCCGACCTGCCCGACGGTGAGGGCCCGGCTGCCGGGTACGGGCCGCTGGAGGCCGTGGCCTGCAACAAGGTGAACCTGGGGCGGATCGAAACGCACTGGCCGGACATGCTCCGCGTCGCGGGGTCGCTCATCACGAACCAGGTCCGGGCCTACGACCTGTTGCGGATGTTCGGCCGCGAGGGCCACCCCACCCCGCTGGGCGCCGCGTTCGCCGAGTACGGACGGATCGACAAGACCATGCACCTGCTCGCGGTGGTCGACCCGGTCGACGACACCTACCGGCGGCTGATGAACCGGCAGCTCACCGTGCAGGAGTCCCGCCACCGGCTCGCCCGCGCGATCTGCCACGGCGGCCGGGGCCACATCCGCCAGGCGTACCGAGAGGGCCAGGAGGACCAGCTCGCAGCCCTCGGCCTGGTCCTCAACGCCGTGGTGCTGTGGAACACCCGCTACCTGGACGCCGCCGTCGTCCAGCTCCGCGCCGACGGCCACGACATTAAGGACGAGGACGTCGCACGGCTCTCCCCGCTCAAGGACCGGCACATTAACTTCCTGGGCCGCTACCTGTTCAACATCAAGGCCAGCGGCCCCGGCCAGGGCTTGCGTCCCTTCCGGGACCCGGACGCACCTGAAGACACCGATGACGGGGACTGACGGGCCGCACCGGCCGGGCCGCTTTCGGGCAGTCCCGGGCGTGTGACGCAGGGACCGCAGCACTCAGTGCAGCCTAGTCGTCGAGCATGTCGGTGTTGTACTGGTCGTGCCTGATCCGGAAGGCTTTCAACTCTTCGCGGCTGCGCTGTGAGTACTCCTCCAGCTTCTCGAAGTACTCCTCCCTGGAAGCTCCCGGTGTGAAGAGCAACAGAAACGACACCTGGTCGTCGCTGTCGTTCTGGAAGGCGTGGAGCCCGCCGGGCGGTACGTAGAGGAAGTCCCCCTCGCCTCCTGTGACCCAGCGTTCGCCGTTGTAGAGCCGGAGCTCGCCGGACAGGACGTAGAAGGACTCGGAGATCGTACGGTGGAAGTGTTCCGTGGCGCCCATGGCCGTCGGCTCCATGTCGATCTTGTACAGGCCGAATTCGCCATTGGTGTTCTCCTGCTGGGCCACGTAGCTGATGTTGGTGCCGCCCGAGCCGGTGTCGGGCTGCGGGGGTGCAGGTCGGAACAGTGCGCTGACCTGGCCCCTTTCGCCGAGGTAGCGGGGCTCTGGGTAGGACATGGCGACTTCCTAATTCGTGAGTAGGTGGTTCCAGGCCAGCCCTTTGAAGGACTGGTGGACTGACTGGTCTGGGTAGGTTTCACAGCGGCGGGCGCTCGGCGAAGTGCGTGTCCTTCGCGTCGGGCGCGAACGGCGCGAGCTTCGGCACTCCTCGTGGAACTCGTAGTCGGTGGCGAGGATCGCGGACAGCGGCGCTATGGCTGCCTTTGCCTTGTTGCCTCGGCTATGTGTGCGCCGGCAGACGCTCGCGCGCCTCGGGCCTACGAACCAGGACGATGCGCAGCGGGGACTGGTTGAAGGCGGTTCGGCCGTACTTGACCAGGTCATAGATGGCCCGCATCTGCTCGTCCATGACTGGATCGTCGCTGAATGTGTCCGCGGTATGGGCTTCGCGGAAGAGGAGGTCCAGGGCAGCACGATGCTCCCCAACCGCAAGAAGCTTGGTTCACGCGGCGGGTCGACCGCCGAAGTTCGACCGCGTGGGCTAAAGAGACAGATTGGACCCACGCTTCTGGCCACTGCTGCGGCCAGAAGCGGCACGAGAGGTACGGCAGCCCGACAGATGAATGAGAGAGCCAGGCCGACTCCGACCTATGGCTTCACGTCGAGACGCACGAGCGCGCCGATCTCCACCAACTGGTCCGGTAGTGCCAGGTCAGAGACACCCATGACCGTGCTGATGGGCCGGTGCTCCCCGAAGTACTCGGCGTGAAGGCGTGCCGTCGTGTCGAAGTTCTCCCGCAGGTTCCTCACCAGCACCGCGCTCTCCACGATTTGGCTGCGCTCGGCCCCGAAGTGCTTCAGCACCAGGTCCAGATTGGCCAGCGTGGTTTTGACCTGGAGCTCAAAGTCGCCGGCACCCACGAAGTTGCCGTCACGGTCATGGGACACCTGCCCAGCCACGTACACCGTGTCACCGACCTGGATTGCCTGGCTGTATCCGTAGAGCGACTCCCACGGCATACCAAAACCGAATCTCTTCGCCTGAACAGGCATGACTCACTCCCTGGTGAGACGACGCATGGCGCTGCCAGTTACGGACAGTCCTCTTTCGAGGAAGAAGTTATGCCGTTGCGCACTGAGGAAGGCCTGGGACATGCCGCACACCAGGGCCGGGGCTTTGAGGCAGGCGTCATGCAGCACCCCACTGAGCCGACCCCGATCGAATCGACCACGCACCGGACCGCGGAGCCGGTCCGCCGGAGGCTGCACGCCCCTTCAGTAAACCTTCGTTTTCTGAAGATCCCTCCCGACGGGTCGTTCGGACCCCTCAGGGCCTTCAAAAACCCATTCAGAAACCTGGCGCATTCAACAACCTCGGACCACCGATTTCTGACATGATCCGAGGCCATGACGACCACTCAGGAGCCGACGAACGGCGCGGACGTACTCGTCGCCGAGCCGCTCGTCCGCACCGAGATCAAAATCGGGTACGCCCGCGTGTCGACCGGCGGGCAAAGACTGGAGCGACAGCTCGACGCGCTCACCGCCGCCGGGTGCCGGAAGATCTTCGCGGACAAGAAGTCCGGCAAGGACGCACTCCGCCCTGAGCTCAAGGCGTGTCACGCCTTCCTCGACCCCGGTGACACGCTCGTCGTCCCCTCGCTCGACCGCTACGGCCGCAGCCTCCAGGACCTCATCAACATGGTCGCCGAGCTGCGCGAGCGCGGCATCGGCTTCACCTCGCTGCATGAGTCCCTCGACACGACCACCCCCGGCGGACGGCTCGTCTTCCACGTCTTCGCCGCACTCGCCGAGTTCATCCGCGAGTTGATCGTCATCGGCACCAAGGAGGGCCTCGCGGCCGCCCGCGCCCGCGGCCGCGTCGGCGGACGCCCCACCGTCGCCACCGAGGAGATCATCCGCGCCGCCCGCGACCTGTTGCCCGACCCAGGCCGCTCCATCACCTCGATCGCGAAGCTGCTCGGCATCTCCCCAGGCACCCTGTACAACCACATCCCGGACCTGCGCGAGCTACGCGCCGGCGCCGTCCCCCGTCAGCTCGAAGCGCCGACGAAGTAGGCCAGCTCCAGCAAGATCAATCTCAGCGGCACTTTCTGTACCTCAACTACTCACACCCGGTATTCAGGTGTGCGAGGGGGAAGGGGTGGAACCGCCGGACGGCCGGGCCGCTCCGCGGCGGTCGCGGGCGACGGGCAGCAGCCGCGGGCAGAGCACCCCGACTCGGCTCCCGCGCCGCATCCGGCAGTTCACGGGGGCGAAATGGCGGCACCCGCCGGAGCCGACGCGATGCCGGGCCAGGTCGCCGGTGGGGCGGCAGCCGTTGCATATCACCCGGTCACGCACCAATGACCGATGGATGCCGCCCCACGGCGGTCCGGCCTGAGCCGTACCGCACGGACATGAGCCGCCCCTCCAGGGCGGTCATGTCCGCTCGTTCGCCGCCCGTGCCGTCCCCTGCCCGGCGGCGTCCTGCAACCTGGCCGCTCATGATCAGGTCGCAGGCGTTTGCGGGCACAGCGACTCCCGGAGAGGCTCACGTCCGAGCCCGGGTCCAGAACCGTGAGGCGCTGCCCCAGGGAGCCGTATGCGCCTGTGTGTTGCCGACGCCGGGCGGACATGAAGACCGTTCACGCCGGCCAAGTCGCGGTGCTCGGAAACGGCTGGCCCGTGGGCCCGTGGGCTTTCGATCGCCGCCGTCAGCCCATCAGCTGCCGGTCGAGCGAACCAACCTGACGCGAGAGTCGCACGGGTGCCTGGATCGGCACGCGGGGCGAGTGCGGCCGGCCGTGACGCTTGACGAGCCGCTCATCGTGTCGTCAGTGTGCGGGCTTCGGTGCGGCGATGCCGGCCCTCCCCGGGCAGGTCCATGGCGGGAGGCCGCTCGAATGCCGGTTGTCCACGGTGTCGGCCGGCACCAAGTCCGGTGGCCGGCCAAGTGCGCCGAAACACATTGATGAGCCGGCTTGATTGCTGCATGGTGTTCTCCGAATGGGGCGTTCGCGAGCAGTTTCGGATGCCGCGGTCACGGGGACAGCGCGGTCTGCTCGCCTCTGGACAGGCTGCATGGATGGGGCGTCCGAGCCGATGTGACGCCGCCTCGCACCGGCCTCGTAACGAGCCGGTTCGGTCGGGGCGGGGAAGCCCGCTCAGATGCTGCGACGGCTCTCGGCGGCGTCGCTGTACCAGAGCTGGTCGAAGTACCAGCGGTCGAAGCCGTATGCGCGCTCGTCCGCGGAGGTGACGGCGGCCCACCGTCCGTCGGTCCAGTGGTGGACACGGTGGCCGTCGTAGCGCAGCTGGCGACCCTCGTCGCTGGAGTGCCAGTACATGTAACCCCGGTGGTCCCGCTCGCTGCGCCAGTCACGATGCCCGTCCCATAGCGAACGCCCCTCGCCGGCTTCGCCGCGCTGCTCGAAGCGGGAGTCACTGGTGCGCGACAGGCCCTGGTCGCCGCGCTCTGCCGCGACGCTGACGACAGCGCCGGAGTGAGCCTGACCGGCGGGGAGGGCCGCCGAAGCGGGGCTCCCCACGGCGACAAGGGCGCCGCCGGCAACCGTGACAGTGGCGGCTGCGGTCGCGAATCGGTGCATGAGCTGCTTCATGGTCGTGCTTCCTTTGCTCCGCCCGCTGATCGAGCGGGCGTCGAACGATTGACGCCCTCGGTGGGCCAGTGGCCGATACGACTGATCGACGTCATGCGTTGACGCTATCAGATCGTTGATGAGCATCAACGATATTCGAGGTGTGACTGTCGACTCATTGAAATAATGTGGTCCGGGTCCCGGCATGATGGCCCCCGAACCCCACCAGGGGTTCAGCTCGTTGGGCGGGGCCCTGTTCGTCAGTGAAGTCGATGTCCGCGAGGACCGGCAGCACCGTCACTGCCCCGCAGTCCCGGCTCGGAACACCAAGGGCGCAGCCCGAGGGGCAGCGAACAGGAGGGCGGCGAGCCCGGAGCCGCCGGTCCGGCGGCACAGCGCCGATCCGCTCGCGCCGCGGCGCCGGGCGCCCCCCAAGGCGTTCAGTCCCCAACGCATGGGGACTGTGACGGTCGATGTCCGCGAGCGACTCGTCCCAGGCGACGCCGTGCTCGGACCCGGCCGGAGCGGCCCCGGACTCGTGACGAACCTGCAGGTTGATCATCGCGTCATCGCTCGGAGGACCTACGGCCCACTCAATTCGGCCTCCCGCGGCGGCACATGTCCCTCCAGTCAACGCACTGGTGTCACAAAACCAGCGCCGGACCCGATGAATGCGCTCGGGGTGGCGGGTGGCCGGGGACGTGGGTGGTCCGCGGAGTGATGGCGGCAGCGTGCAGGTTCGTGTGGGATGCCGACGAGGTGCGTGAGCGGATCCGGGTGATGGCTCAGGCCGACCCGGAATGCGGGACTTCATTGCGCGCAGGCACCGGTGGTACTGACTCCGCCGGTCCCGCAGGCCGTCGTGGCCCGCTTCGAGCGGGTGCACCGCTTCGAGTTTCCTGCTTCATACCGCTCGTTCCTTACCACCCTGAGCGACGGGGGTGCCGGGCCGGCCCACGGCCTGCACACGTTCGGCAGCCAGTCCCGGTTTGACTGACAGGAGGACCTGGACCTGTGTCCGTCCCCTTCCCTCACACGGGGCCGTTTCGGCCCTCGCCCGAGGCGGTCTGTCTGCGCTGAGCACGCCCCGGGCGAGGAGGGCTTCTCGCCGTGCTGGTTCACCGGCTCGCTCGTCATCGTCGAGATCGGCTGCGGCTCCCTTTACCGCCTTGTGGTCACCGGCCCTGGCCATGGCCGCGGCGGCTGACGGGGCCGGTGTGCAAGTTCGGTGCACGTGACGGGGCACGTGCACCTGTACACGGACACGGCGCCGGGGACCGGCTGACGTGGCGACTGTGGGACCGCCTGTCGCCTCGGGGTGGCGGGTGGATCAGTGCTCGGTGCAGGGGTGGTCGCTCTTGGAGGTCCTGACCCGGGTCAGGAGGTTCCCCAGTGTCTTGAGCTCCTCGGGAGTGAAATCCGCGAACAGCTCCTGCTCCACCTCGGCGATGCCCTCCTGAGCCTCGGCCAGGACGCGGCTGCCCGCGTCGGTGATCGTGACGATGTGACGGCGCCGGTCGGCCGGGTCGCGACGGCGTTCGACGAATTGCGCGGACTCCAGGTCGTTGAGGATCCCGCACAGAACGCTCGGATCCACCTCGAGGGCCCCCGCCACGCCTCGCTGGCTCATGTTCCCCGACTTGCCGAGCAGCATCAGCGTCACAGCCTGGCGAGGCGTCAGCCCGCAGAGCGAGAAGGCGTGCTCCATACGACTGTTGGCGATGGCGCCGTGCTGGGCCAGCAGAAAGCCGAGCCGGTCGAGGGGGTCGGTTTCCAGGGTGTCGGCCACGTTCGCGTTGATGATCACACCACCCACCATATCAAAGCGGCAACTGTTATCTGTCAGGAAGCGTTGAATGCTTGAAATGATTCTACAGCAACGATGGAAGTCTGGAGGGGCAGCGCTCCAGGAGGCCGTCCGGCCTGCCGCAGTGTTGCCTGTGGCCGGCTGAGCTGCCGTCGCCTCCCCGCCGGGCAGCGCGTGCCCCTCGCTCGGTCGCCGCAGCGTCGAGCTGCACCTGTGGATGCGGGGACTGCGGCGCCCCGGCCGTCGGGGCTGCCGGCCGGCGGCTTTGCCGCACCCACCGCCCGGGTCACCGCGATCTCGACGGCCCCCCGCCCGCGCCCGGAGTACGGGAGGCCTGCAGCGCCGTTCGCCATCGGCCAGGAAGGGCCACTTGATGACGGCGCCGCCTTTGAGGCGCGTATCAGAGGCATCCCTCCACCGGGCCGACTGCGATGACGGTGACCGGGCCGGCGGCGCGCAGCGCGCACCCTCCTGCCATCGGCGGCGTCCCTGTGCCGGCGCCCGGCACGCGAGACCCGCGGCCGCGGGTCCGCCAGAGGGACGTCCGCAGTTTCCCGCGGCCCGCCACGATGACCTCTGCAGGGCGCCGCCGAAGGTGGTCAGGATCTCGTCGACCTGGAGGGGCAGCGGGGGCTCGGCCACGTGCGGGGGCGCAGTCGGCTCGGAAGCCGACAAGCCTCAAGGGGAGGGGCGTCTGCAGGCGCCAGGCGTCACCCATGGTGACCGCCTCCTCCCCGGCGATGTCGACCCACTGGCTGAAATTGCCGGCGAAGAGCTCCTCGACCAACGCGAGCCGCGTGACCGTCGACAGGCGTGCGGCGGGCTGGAGCCGTGGGCTGCCGTGCCATGGTTCCCAGCGCCACCTGAGCCCCCGTCATTCTGCGCACCCGCGGCTGCACGGGGCACTCGGCCTCCACGTGACGGCCCGGTCCCGGTGAGGGGCGTCACGCCCGGGGCTTGAGCTGCACGTTGGGCAGTTCGGGAGCCGGCAGGACGGTGGCCCACCGCTCGGGGAAGCGTCCGAACGGCCCTGCCTCCGAGTGATCGGCGGTTGCCTGCTGCTGCCACTGCGACCGGAACGTGACGATCTCCTCGTGACTGCGGCCGACGAAGTTCCACCACATGACGATGCGCTCGTTGAGCGGCTCCCCGCCCAGCAGCACCGCACGTACCGGCCGGTCCGCCGTCTCGATGGTCAGGCAGTCCTCCCCGGTGGGCAGGTACAGCAGCTGTGCGTCGGTAGCGGCGACCCCGCCGACGGTGATGTCGCCGGTGTCGAGGAGGATTCCGTACTCAAAGGCCGGGTCCACCTCCAGCCGCACCGTCGCGTTCGGGGCGATCTCAAGTTCCGCGCCCAGGAGCGGCGTGCTCGTGCGGACGGGTGAGGCCGAGCCGGCCAGGGAACCGAGGAAGACCCGTATCCGGGCCTGTCCGGCGGTGACGGGCTCGGGTGCGTAGGACTCGAAGCGGGGTGCGGTGTAACGGTCGCGCTCCGGCAGGGCGATCCACAGCTGCACGCCGTGCAGGGTGGTGGTGTCCGCAGTGGTGTGCTCGGCGTGCGCGATACCCCGGCCGGCGGTCATGAGATTCATCTCGCCGGCCCGGATCAGGGCGTGCGAGCCGATGGTGTCCCGGTGCTCGAGGGTGCCGGTGAACAGCCAGGACACCGTCTGCAGACCGGTGTGCGGGTGGCCGGGCAGGTCCATGGCCCTGGAGGCGTCAATCGTGGTGGGGCCGTAGTGGTCGGCGAAGCACCACGCTCCGATCAGCGACCGGTGGCGCTGCGGCAGCGTCCGCCGGACCGGATGGGCGCGCGGGCCCCCGAGCGGCACCATCCGTGGATGCAGCACCTCCGCCACTGCCGGTGGTGATGCAGGCGTGTCGTCCACGGCCTGCGGCCGCGTTTCCCTGGTGCTCACTGCGAGGTCCTCACGATCGTCGGTCGGCGCGCCAATGGTTCGCTCCCGGGGCCGCTCCCGCGGGGCTTACCCAACTTTCCTGCGCGGCAGTTGTTCTTCTTCCGCGGCAGTTGATCTTCTTTTGAGCAACCGGACCTGCACGTGCTCACCGCCCGTCGCGGGGTGCGGTCCGACAGCCCCGAGCCCCGCCTCAGGTCCAGGCGGCGGGCGGCGCAGCCGTGCGGGTCCCGCCGAGCGTGAGCGGGTGCCCACCTGCACGGGAAGGAGCTCGGTTGGTCATTGGCAGCCTTCTCATGTCCGGGTGACGGGCGACGTCGGATGCGCGGGCCGGGCCCCGCACCGGCGTGGCTGCGCCGGTGCGGGGCCCGGACGAGCGCCGCCCGGTGGCTTTTCGCGTCAGCTGGCGCGCAGCGGCGCGAGAGCCTTGCTCCAGGCGACGACCTGGTCCAGCGTGCCGGCGAGGGCGTCGGCCTGGACGTCGAGGGGCTTGAAGACGCTGAAGTTCTCGAAGTCGCTGAACAGCGAGAGCGCCACCTGGGAGCGGACGTCCGCCATCTGCAGCTCACCGGCGATCAGGCGCAGGTGCTCCACCGCGCGGGTGCCGCCGGTGGAGCCGTAGCTGACGAAGCCGACGGACTTGTTGGCCCACTCCGCGGCCAGGAAGTCGATGGCGTTCTTCAGCGCACCGGGCACCGAGTGGTTGTACTCGGGCGTCACGATCACGAAGCCGTCGAACGAGGCGATCTTCGCGGCCCACTCGTGGGTGTGCGGCTGGCTGTACTCACCCATCGCCGCCGGGTACGGCTCGTCCAGCAGCGGCAGCTTGTAGTCCACCAGATCGACGAGCTCGTACTCCGCGTCCGTACGGCGCGCGGCCAGCTCGTGCACCCAGCGGGCCACCGCCTCACCGTTACGTCCCGGACGCGTGCTGCCGAGGATGATGCCTATCTTCGTCATGTCTTTACGCCTTTGCGAGGTGTATACTTGCAGAGTCAAGTAAATGTCGATGCATCTACTTGCTGCGTCAAGTAGATGGGGTATCGCTTGACTTGTCAAGAAGATAGGGTGTGAGGCATGTCCCCCCAACAGCAGCCGCTGCGACCCATGGACCCAACCGAAGAGGCGTTCCTGCGGGTGCTGGGCCAGGTCATGACGGGCCTGCCACGTGCGATCGACGCGGACATGATCCGCGACGGAGGACTGCGCCTTTCCGAGTACACCCCCCTCATGCTCCTGTCCGAGGCCCCCCAACGCCGCATGCGGATGAACGAACTCTCCGACGCCTGCAACCTCACCCTCAGCGGCATGACCCGCGTCGTCAGCCGCCTCGAAAAACAAGGATTCGTCCAGCGGGTCCAGTGCACCGAAGACCTCCGCGGCTGGCACGCCGTCCTCACCGACGACGGCCTCGCCCGCCTGCAGGAAGCCTGGCCCGCCCACCTGGCCAGCGTGCGACGGCACGTGCTCGACAACCTCGCCGACCACGACCTCACCCAGCTCACGGCCGGACTCCGGCGCATCGCCAGGACGCATTGAGGCCGCAGGCGCCCCGTGGCCCGGAGTCCGCGAGCACCGAAGCGGCCCCCCGCCCTGCGGCGGCCACAACGGGCGACCGTCCCCACGCAGCGCGCCAGCGTGCCCGGCCGCGCGTGCGCGGCCGGGCAGCCCGGTACAGCTGAACGGCCTTCCGATGAGCCGGAGTCGGGTGTCGGCGACAGGCGGGACCAGGCCGGCATCGAGGCCGGCAGGCTCGCACCCGGCGCCCGGGGCAGCACCAGGCCGTCCGCTCTCCTACCGCGATCCCGCCGACCAGGCCGTCGTGGGACTCGCAGCGCACGCGTTAATGAGGAAGAACCCACAGGACGCCGTACGTCAGCCGTCGTCCGGCGGCGTCACCGAGGGTTTCGGTGACCCCGACGGGTCGACCGGCAGCGCGGCGACGGTGCGACCGGACGCCGCACGCCCGTCGCGCCATCGCTTGCCCGTCCGCGCGTTGCTGCCCACGATCCGGACCGCTGCCGCGTACCCCACCCCTTGATCCACGAGCTGAAGGTAGACCCGGCGTTCTTCCGTGAGGGCATGGATCCCCCGGTTGACCGATCGGTCACGGACCTTGAAATCCATCGCATCCCCTGAGCTGGGGTGTTGCGACGATCACTCGAACTCAAGACGTCTATGGGGCCGGCACGGACATTGACGACTGGAACAACGAGGGCATCCTGCAGAGAGATGTTCACGCGTCGTCCAACGCCACATGCTCTGGCCGACCGTCGGCTCGCCGCCGGCGGTCTGCAGCCACAGGGCTCCGGCCTCCACCATGAGGTGAAGTCCGCTACAGCAAGCGGGTGAGGGCCCTACAGGTCGAGCACGGCGCGGAGGGCCTGGCCGACACGCTCCATCGCCGCCGCGTCCACGGCGCCGAGCAGTTTTGCTCCATCGAAACGCGCAGTCCTCAACTGCTGGACGTTGACCGCGACCGCAGTGCACGGCAACGGATCATCGAGCACCACAGACATCGCGGTGTCCGGGAAGCGTCCGGAGGGGTGCAGCACGATCGCGAGGACCGCGCCGTAAGCCTGCTCCAGGCCGTCGAGCGAGACGAGTAGAACGTTCCGGCCGTCGTCCAGCGTCCAGACTTCCCCGCGCCTCACAGAGCATCGCCCTCGCCGCACAGATCGTCGCCGAGGCCGAGCTCGGCGAGGCGCTGAGCAGCGTCGAGGACGGCCTGCCGGCGCGCGGCACGCACGATGTACGCGTTGAGGGACAGGCCCGCCGCCTCCGCACCCGCGCGAATCGACGGGTCGAGATCATCGGGGATGCGGAGCGTCATCACAGCCATGCAACCAATCTAGCAACCATAAAGTGGTTGCACTTACTGGTGGCAGACTTCGATCCCCTGAGGCCTCGCTTCCCCGGCTCCGGCCGGCGCAGCGGCGCCGTGGCCGGCCTCCGCACAGCAGGCGAGCGCGGGGGACGAGATGGCAACCAACCTCCTGGGCGCTGGCGAAGCGCCAACCTCCCTGCGGGGCTGGCGCTTCGCCACGCGTCACTGGCTGTCGTACTCGTCGTGGCGGCGCCACCAGAAGCCGGTCTCGTTGCGACCGAGTGGCGCGCGGTCGAGCCACTGGTACATGCCCCACAGGACATCCAGCCCGCGCTCGTACGCCGAGTAGGTGTGGTACACGACGCCGTCTTCGAGGGCGAACGCGCTCACGCCGGGCCCTTCTCGCCTGTACGTCGGCCAGTCCGTCCCAACCTTCGCTGCGATCTCGGCGAGCATGGGACTCTCCTCGCCGGTCTCCGGCGGCCGTACGTCCATCGCGCGGAAGTTGTAGTCGACGACTCCCGACTCCCACTCCTCCTTGGTGTGTGCCACCCCGAAGTCGTGGTTGAAGTCGCTGTCGAACGCGGACGCCCAGGGGAAACTCCAGCCCATCCGCCGCTTGTACGCCTGCAGTTTCGCCAGCGGAGCCCGTGACACCGCGCAGAGCGTGACGTCGTGATTCGCGAGGTGGACGACGGAGCCGTCGAAGCCGTCCGCGATCGCCGAGCAGGAGGGGCACCCCGCCTTGTACTCCGGCCCGAACATGAAGTGATAGATGAGCAGTTGCGAGCGCCCTTCGAAGAGATCGGCCAGGGACGCTGTGCCCTTGTCGGTCTCGAAGCGGTACTCCTCGTCGATTCGAACCCAGGGCAGCTCCTGCCGCTGTCGCGCCACTGCGTCGCTACGCCGGGTCAGCTCCTTCTCGGCCTCGAGCAACTCCAGCCGAGCCGCCAGCCACTCTTCACGTGTCCCAGCCTTGGGGACGGTCATTGTCTTTCTCCTTCCTGTCTTCCTTTGGTGACAACACCTCGGCATGCCCGGCGCCACGGTGACATCTCGCCGCCATCATCGACGCCCACAGGGGGACAAAGAACGCGAACGAACCGAGCCCCGTCGCAACCCCCATGTCCATGCCGTTCATCTGCCAGGCCGCGACGACCCAGGAGGGGGCGGCGAGCCCGAGCGTCGCGGTCAGCGCGGTGTGCCGAAGTTGCATCGCGTCCTCCCTCTGCTCGGCTTGGCGGGCTGTGCTTCGGCTAGCTCGAATCCCGTTCCGCTGCCTCAGCGACGCGCTTGATGTCCGCCAGGCGCCGATCCCAGTCGGCCGCGAGCGAGGCCATCCACCGCGCCGTCGCGTCCAGCGCCGCGGGCCGCACCGCGTACCGCACCTCGCGCCCTACCCGGCTGCCGGAAACCAGCCCGGCGGCGTCCAGGACGGCGAGGTGCTTGACCACCGCCTGCCGCGAGACGGGAAGCCGTTCGGCGAGCGTCGTCGCCGTGGCCTCGCCCTGTGCGGCGAGCAGATCGAGCAGCTGTCGTCGTGTCGGGTCGGCCAGCGCGGCCAGCACGCTGTCGACCGCCGCGACGGCGCCTCGACAGTCGTCCGTCACACGGACGACTGTTCTTCGGCGCGCTTCTTGAGCGCGTCGAGCTCGAGGGGCCAACCACCGGTGTTGTCCTTCACCGCCTTGCTGCGCAGTTCCTCGGACCCGGCCAGCGCCGCGAACCCGCTCTCGACGACACGGAGCCGCGTCCCGTCACCCTCCGGGGTCAACGTGAACTCCACGAGGGTGCTGTTGTCCTCGCGCAGCTCCTCTCCGGGGAACGCACTGGCCCAGCGGTACGCCAGGTACGTCGGCGGCTCGACCTTCTCCACACGCACCGGGAAATCGCCGTACTCGGGGTTCCTCGCCACCATCGACTCGCCTTCCTCGGCCACGGTGCCGGGCAGGCTCGCCTTGTCGGCCACCCAAAACCCGGGCTGGGCAACCAGTGACCAGACCCTCTCCAGGGGTGCCTCGATCAGGGTTTCGCGTTCGATCCGGTCATCGCTCATGAGAGGACTCCTTCGCTTCCGCCATCGGATGTTGATGCGCAACTCCACAGTTGCACGCCGATCCTCCACGCGCAACCCAAGGGTTGCACTGGCCCAGGCAGGAGGGGAGCTCCGTCGGCGTTGGTCTCCGGGGGCGTATCGGCTCCATGTCCGCCGGGACTCCGCGCCTCACCAGCGGGCAACCGCCCAGGCGAGTGCATAGCCCGCGCTGTTGAGGGCGCAGTGCAGCGCGACGGGCGGGATGAGGCTGCCGGAGCGGCGGCGGAGTTCGCAGAAAAACACACCGGCGACGGCGGTGCCAAGGACCGCCAGCGTCACGGACAGGGCGACGCCGGTACGGCTGGTGCCGAAAACCGCCTCGGCGGCCGCGTTGGCGCGCGTCAGCCCGCGCGCGGGCTGCACGTGCCAGAGCCCGAAGAGCACCGAGGAGGAGGCGGTGGCCCAGGTGGTTCCCCACCGCCGCTCGACCATGGCCCACAGCACTCCCCGGAACGCGATCTCCTCGAGCAGCACGGTGCCCAGCGGTACGCGGACCAGCACGCGGAACACCAGCTGTTCCGGGGTCAGCCCCGCGGCACGTTCGTCCAGGAAGGCCTCCCGGGTGAACGGCATGGCCAGACCCAGCAGATAGACCACCAGAACGGCTCCGACCAGGACCACTCCCCAGCGCAGTCCGCGACGGGCAAAGGCGGCGCCGAGTCCCAGGTCCGCCCAGGTGAGGCCATCCCACCGAGCGATCAGCAGGAGAACGGCGGCAGTGGCGGCGCATAGGGGGACGTACCAGTCGGCCGCGAGCCGGTTGCCCCACACCTGCACAGCAGCGAGAACCGCGATGACCAGAATGATCCGCATCGTCGTACCAGGATCGCCGAAAACCGGTGGCCGTTCCTCGCACAACGCGCCGGGCAGCGGTCACAGTGCCGGACTCCGGTCAGTCTGCCTGAGTCGGAGCGCGCGGTGTGTTGTCCATCCTGGCACCGCTCCCTGCGTCGCCCACGAGGTCCACCCTCAGGGGTCGCGCCCGCCGCAGCACCGGACATCAGGAAGACCGCCGCGACGGGCAGCAGGAAGAGACGGGCAGCAGGAAGAACAGCACCAGCGGCACACCGAAGCCCCGGGCAAGCGTCCGACGGTGGAGGAGAACGAGCCGCACTGCGAGGCCGTCTTCGCCCGGCCGTAGACGTGGCAGATCAGCCGCTCCGGCGAGCACGGGGCGTCCGACCGAAGCCACGGCGAGACGTCCACCGCCAGCACCAGGTGCACGTCCGGGAACCGTGGTGGGAAACCGTGCCGCCGCGGGTCGAGTACACCCTCACCGAGCCGGGCCAAGCCCTGCGGGAGACGGTCCAGAGAATGTGCGGCTGGACCCACCAGTACCTCGGGCCCATCGAGGCCTTCCGCCTCCGCTTCGACGCCTGACGGGTCGAGCACTCGCACGCGAAGCCATCGGCCGGGCGTCAACCACTGCTGTCAGACCACGCTGAAGCCCCGCGCCGGCACGAACACCGTACGCGCCCCCGCGCGGTCTCCTCCGGGACCTCCGCACCCGGCTGCACCACGCGACGACGACACGTACTCGCCCCTGAACACGACGACGGCCTGCACAACCCCAACGGAGTCGTACAGGCCGTCGTCACGAAGACCCTCGCGGCACCAACAGCGTCCGGATCCCCGGCCGGGGCCCCCTCCCCTCAGCGCCTCCGTGAATCAGCCTATGGCCTGCTTGTTCTTCCAGCCTATGCCGTCGCTGTTGGCGACGATCTGCGTTCCCGAGCCGCTCATCACGGACCTGGACCCGGCGTAGAAGCGCACCGCGCCGTCCGCCCGCAGGGTCCAGATGTCCGGGATGTTGTCGCCGTTGACATCGGGCGTGCCCAGGAACAGCCGGATGTTGCTTCGCTGCCAGCCGCTTGCGCCGTACGTGATGTCGACGCCGTCGGGAGAGGCGGACGCGGCGGCCGAGGCAAGCGAGTCGAGGTCCACGCCACCGGCGGGGTCGGCCTTGCCGACTCGCAGGTAGAGCTTGCCCACGGTGTCGTTCCGGTAGATCAGGTCGGTGACCCCGTCTCCCGTGATGTCCATGACCGACACGATGTCCCGGTCACCCCACACGGTCGCCGCCAGCCTGACGGCCTTGTCGACGGTCGCGCCGTTGTACCCGATCAGCGCCCAGAATTCCGTGCCATTGGTCACGAAGAAGTCGGGCTTGCCATCTCCCGTGGCATCCCCGGCGGCGACGATCTGACGGTAGGTGGCCGGGTCGGGGGCACCCGCCGGCAGCAGGATCTCCTGCCGCTTGTCGATGTTGACCGCGCCGTAGCCGTCGCCCGGGTACACCCACAGCTTGCCGCCGACCCGCGCGACGAGGTCCTGGAGGCCGTCACCGCCGTACACGTCACCCAGGTGAGTGATCAGTGCGCCGTTCCAGTAGCCCGAGGGAGCGCCGACGTAAATCGGCAGATTGTCAGTGCCGTTCGGGTCCCTGGCCGGATTGCCCCGGTAGGCGCCGGACATGGAGGCCGCGATGTCGCCAGTGCCCTTCGTCAGGTCGGTGAGCTGGGCCTCCGCCGGGTACATGCGGAGCTTGCCGTTGCCGTCGACGATGAACATGTCGGGCAGGTCGTCACCGGTGAAGTCGCCCGGCTCGTCGGCCTTGTCGCGCGGCGTGACGTAGAACAGGTACTTCGCGGGATCCGACCGGTGCTCGGCTCCGTCCACCGCCCATACGTAGAGCACGTTGGGGCCCGCCAGCGGCGGCTTGACGTTGCTGAGGGTGGTCTCGGTCGAGACCGGGGCGCCGGCCGTACGGGCTACTGAGCCCTGTACCGCGCCCTGGTTGAAGCCGTATTCGAACCTCACGACGTCCGTCTGGGCCGCCTTGAAGGTGAAGGATCCGGCGGTGCCGAACTTCACCGTGCTCCAGTTGGAGTCCTCAGGGTCGTTCCAGAAGCCGTTGTCCGCCACGTCGCCGTCCGGGAACTGCGTGGACTTCACCGTCGGGGCCGTGGGCCGCGAGTTGTCGAACTTGAACCGGCACGGCACCTTGGTATGCGAATAGCCCGAGCTGGAGCCGAACTTGTCGACGGACTTGGCCCGCCAGGAGTACGTCTCGCCGTTGACCAGCTTGAGGCCGGTGCTGGTGCTGCCCGTGCTGAACGGACCTGCGTACACGCGGGCGGAACTGGTGCTGCTGCCCACGGACTTCTTGCCACCGCTGCCGAGCAGGTTCGGGCCGGTGGCTCCGAGCTTGCTGAGCCAGAGCTCGAAGTTGACCGTGGAGAGGTTGCCGTCCTTGTCCTTCGCGCTGCCCCAGAGGGTGATGGAGGACGCGCCGACGCTGATATACGGGGCTGTGGTGTCGCAGCTCAGATCCGGGTCGAGGTCCAGACTGGTGGGAGCGTCGGGCGGCCGGTTGTAGTGCAGGTCGATGTACGGGTCGTTCCCGCCGTTGGCCTGGAACTTCTTCCAGGAGTACTGGGAGCCCTCGTCGGTGGCCCGGAAGCCGAGCGTGATCGACGACCAGCCGCGGTCCATGGCCTTCTGTGCCGTGGACTTCACGTCGAAGGCGACGTAGTCGTCTCGGCAACCGGTCTTGTAGCCGTGCGCGAAGCTGTCACGGCCGATCTTGTTGCCGTCGTTCATCGACGGCGCGTTCTTCCAATTGGTCTTGGAGCTGATGGTGCCCGTGAGATGCACCGACATGCTGCGCTTGTTGCACGACCAGGAGTACGTGTTCAGCGCCCGCAGAACGGCCTTCGTGACCTTCGCACCCTTGAGGTCCGGGTCCCAGTCGATGGTGAAGAAGGAACGCGAAGTGCCCCAGGTGTCAGACTCGAAGCCGACGCGGGCCTCGGACGTGCCGCCCTTGTTGAAGTTCTTGCCGTTGTAGAAGTTCGCGTTCGGGTGCCGGCTGTACGCCGTCGTCCAGTCGTTCGTGTGCTTGCTGACCGACGGGTCGATGAAGACGGGGTAGTCCGTGCTCGGGTCGGCGAGGAACTCCTGGTCCGGGATGAGGACCCAGTTGCCGCCGTCGAGATGCGTCTCGACGAGCGTGCCGTGGGAGTCGGGCTGCGGACCGTTGAGCGAGGGCAGAGACAGCGTCGCGGCCGCTCCGGTCTGCGTGGGCTCGGGGGTCGGCTCGGCGGGCACGGGCGGGGCCGTCGACCCGGTCTCGGTCGCCGATGGGTCCGGCGCCTCGTCGGAGGCGCTGGGAAGGGCCTCCTTGAACGGATCATCGGCGTCGTCGTCGGTCATGGAGTCCGAGGGCTCGGGGGCCGCCGTTTCCGTCTCCTCCGGCTCGTCCGGGGTGGTCCCCACGGACTCGGAGGGCAGCGCCTCGGCCGGGACGGTGGCATCGCTGCCCGCCTGCCCGTCGGTCTGCGCGGGAACACCGGCGCTGTCCCACATCAGCGGGGTCGGCGACTCTGCGATGTCCTCTCCGCCCTCGTTCTGGGCGGAGACGATGCCGGTCACCGGGTCCAGCTCGAAGCTGAGGGTGGTGGAGGACAGGCCGTACGCGAGGCGGGCCACGCGCGGATCGGCGGCGGCCGCCTTGGTCTTGACCACCAACAGCTGGGCGAACCCGTTGTCGCTGGCGGTCAGTACCAGGTCGGCACCCGGAAGTATCTCCGGGTACAGAGCGCGGGACCCGTCGATGATCGGCGTCGGAATGGCTTCGGGCCAGGTCAGGACGATGCTGTGACCGGACACGTCGATGGTGGCGAGAGTGTTCCCGGTGCCCGGGGTGATGCCTTTGCCGGGCAAGAGCGAGACCCGCCGTACCGAGCGGGAGGCCCGCTTCCCCTCACCCTTCTTCGCGCCGTCCGAGAACACCATGGCGGTATTGGTGGCCTTGGGGGACCACCCGTTGGCGACTTTCTCCAGGTCGGTGTCGATGGCCTGCCAGACGCCGTCGACTTTGGCCCGTACGGGGCTGGAGTGGATACGCCGCATGAGCGAGCCGTCCGGCTTCGCCCATGTCGTGGAGTACGCGGTCCGCACTCCTGCTGCCTCAACCGGCGCCTTGGTTCTGGCTGCCTGGAGGGCAGCCTGGGATTCGGTCAGCGGAATCCGCTGCCCGGCCTCCGGTGCCTTGGCCGAATCTGGTGCATCGCTTTGTCCGCTAAGCCCGACGTACGTCAGCCCCGAGGCCAGTACGACGGCAGTCGCAACGGCCGCGAGCGACCGGCGTCCGGGCATGCGGCGCCATCTGCTCGTCATGAACTAGGTTCCCTTCCCCCCACGGCCTGGCGCGCATACGGCGATGGCCAGACCCCTTCCCAGTGCGAGCAGATCATGGCTCACCGGACGGATCCCGTCACGTGTCGGTGATGGCCGACGGTGAGTGGCTGGTTGCTCAGGCGGCAAGCGGATGGCGGGTCCCGGTGCGGTTCGCCGCCGAGTGCCGCAGCTTTCGAGGCTTTGAGAAAGAGGCTTATCCTCGGCCAAATCCGCCTGAAGCGGCGCGAGTTTGACTGCCGATCCGCATGAATTTGACTGGTTCGCCGCGCTGGGGAGGAGATGTCGCCGGCCGTCAGATAAACCGGATTTACGGCGGGTTACACGTCGCCGAAGACTTTTATGGCGTTACATACCGTGATGGTTGTCACTTGATCCTTCTTATGCTGGTTTTACGTCAGTGAGGCTGCGCACAATCTCGCTGTTTCTGTCTGGGTCACCTGCGCCCTGCGCCAGGGCCCATTTTCAGTAGTCCGGGGGGACTCACCGTGCCACCTCTGCCATCCGTACGCCGACGCCTGCGCACATTCTTGGTGCCGACAGGTGCCGTACTGCTCGCCCTGGTCCTCCCGGCCACGGCGCTGGCCCAGCCACCCAACCCGGCCAAGGAGGAGATTCCGCGAGACGAACTCGTCCTGGAGGGCCTGCCCACCGGGCAGTTCGTTCCGGACAAGGGCGGCAACACCGGCCTGGCACGGATCGGCAGCGCGCCTCCAGTGACCCAGACCGCGCCCCCAGCCGGCACCACCACGCCGCCCGCGACAGGCACCGGCACCGTGGACTTCAACGACCCCGTCCAGCCTGCGTCGTTCAGCAACAGCGGTAACGCGACGGCGTACGCCACCGCCACTCCGGCTTCCCTGGAGCCTGCCGGCACCCTGCCGGTAAAGCTCGGTCCGGCCGCCGGAGCACCGGCCCCCACCGGCACCTGGCAGGTGACGGTCAAGGACCGCACCGACCCACTCGCCGCGGGCGTCGACGGCGCCCTGCTCACCGTGGACGCGCCGGCGTCCGGTTCGGTCCCTGTCTCCGTACAGCTTGACTACAAGGCGTACCAGAACTTCTACGGCGCCGACTGGGCCTCCCGGCTCCGCTTCGTCCAGTACCCCGAGTGCTTCCTGACCACGCCCACGGTCGAAGCGTGCCGAGCGTACGAGGAACTGGAGACGGTCAACGACACCAAGACCAAGGCGATCACGGCGACGGTCGACACGGCTGCGGACGGCACGGTCACTCCGGTGTCCGCGCCGAACGTGTCGCCGTCCGCGGCGACGGGCATCGTCCAGGCCGCCTTCGTCAAGCCCGCCGCGACGACCGCCGCCACCGGCGGCGACCGGGCGGTCATCGGCGCGGTCGACTCCGGCGCGGGTGAGGGCGGCTCCTTCAAGGCCACCCCGCTGATCTCCAACGGTCAGTGGGCCGCGGGCAGCTCCTCGGGCGGCTTCAGCTGGTCGTACCCGATCAATGTTCCACCGACCCCGGCCGGCCCGGCGCCGAAGATCGCGCTCGGCTATAACTCCCAGGCGGTAGACGGCAAGACCGCCACCTCCGCGCCGCAGGCCTCCTGGGTCGGTGAGGGCTGGGACTACGACCCCGGCCACATCCAGCGCCGTTACCGCAGCTGCAAGGACGACACCAAGGCCGTCGACGGGAAGACGCCCAACAACACGACCAAGAAGGACGAGACCTCCGACCTGTGCTGGATCTCGTACAACGCCGTGATGTCGCTCGGCGGCAAGACGGTCGAACTCGTCCAGGAGAGCCCGGGCTCGGACACCTACCGTCCGCAGGACGACGACGGCACCCGCGTCAGGCTCAAAACGGGCGGGAGCAATCTCGACAACAACGGCGAGCACTGGGAGGTGACCACCACCGACGGCACCAAGTACCTCTACGGCCTGAACACGATCGGCGGTGGCCACGCCGACACCGACTCGGTCTTCACCGTCCCAGTGTTCGGCAACCACCCCGGCGAGCCCTGCTACGCGTCGACGTTCGCCGCCTCCCGCTGCAACAACGACACCAACAAACAGCAGGCCTGGCACTGGGGTCTGGACAAGGTCATCGACGTCCACGGAAACGTCATGATCGTCAACTGGCACCGGTCGACGAACTACTACGCCGTCAATGAGAAGACCGAGACCCCCGAGAAGTACACCCGCGGCGGCCTGCCCGACTCCATCGAGTACGGCCTGCGCGAGGAGAACCTGGGCGGCACCCCGGTCGCCAAGATCGACTTCTACCTCTCCCAGCGCTGCCTCGACGGCGGTACGGTCTGCGACTCGGCCAACTTCGACAAGACCGACGACCCGGCCGCGTACCGCCCTTGGTGGGACAGCCCCGGCAACCTCAACTGCAAGTCGGACAGCAAGCGCTGCCCGAGGTTCCCGTCCTTCTGGAACCGGCTGCGCCTCGGCAAGATCGACACGTACGGCCACCGCCCTGGCACCAGCGGCCTGCAGAAGGTGGACTCGTACGTCCTCAACCACTCCTTCCCGCGCGACTGGTACGACACCTCCCCCGGCCTGTGGCTGAACTCGATCACCCGCTACGGCTACGCCCCTGGCGCCACCGGCGGCACGCTGCTCACCAAGTCCGGTGTCAGCTTCAAGGAGTACGTGGTCGACGCGAACGACCCGCTCCGTCACCTCAAGGACCAGCAGCTCCCCAACCTCGTCCCGCGTGATGCCAATGACGCGCGCCCCGGCTTCAAGCGGCCCCGCATCGGGGTGGTCTCCACCGAACACGGCGGTGACATCGAGGTCATCTACACCGGTGGCTGCAAGGTCCAACCGAGTGCGACCCCCGAGGACAATCACGGCACCTGCTACCCCGTGCGCTGGTCCCCGGACGGCGAGGAGAAACTGCCCAAGCTCGCCTGGTTCAACAAGTACGTCGTCGCCAAAGTCATCGAGACCGACCGGATCACCGGTGTCTCGAAGCAGGTGACCACCCAGTACAAGTACTCCAACGCCGCCTGGGGCAAGAGTGACGACGAGTTCACCAAGCCGGACCTGCGCACCCACAGCGAGTGGCGCGGCTACCAGCAGGTGACCACGATCAAGGGTGCGGAGAACAAGAGCGCCAAGAGCACCGACCCCGAGACCCAGTCGTACGGAGTCACCCGCTACTTCCGCGGCGCGGGCGGCACAGTCAAGGACTCCGCAGGCAAGGTCACCCTCGTCGCCGACGACCAGGACCAGTACGCCGGCATGGTCGCCGAGAAGATCACGTACAGCGGTTCCGGCGGACGGATCCTGAACCGCACCCTCACCAAGCCCTGGTCGGTCCAGACTGCGTCGCGCGCTCGTGACGGCGGCGCGGGAGCGCTGCTCGCGCACCGCTCCGGTACCAAGCAGATCGACACGATCCAGACGGTCGGCAGCAGCTGGCAGTCGGTGCGCACGGAGACCGAGGTCGACTCGGCCTACGGCCTCCCCATCCAGACGCAGACCGCCGTGGTCAAGCCGAACGGCACCGGCGAGACGCTCAGCGACTACAACTGCACCAAGACCGAGTACGCGCACAACCCCGCGGCCGGGCTCATCGGCCTGACCGAGGCCGTGCGCACCGTGGCCACGTCGTGCGCCAACTACGCCTCGGCCGACCCCGCGACTCAGTTGATCAGCGCCACCCGTAACTCGTACGACGGCCTGGCGTACGGTGCCACCCCCGTGAAGGGCCTGGCGACCGCCACCTACGACACCAACGGCGAGGGCACCTCGCACGCCGTCGTCACCACCATGCAGTACGACACCCTGGGCCGGATCCGCAAGGTCACCAAGCCGCTGGTCGGCACGACCGAGACCCAGTACACCCCGGGTGACACCGGTGGTCCGGTCACCTCGATCAAGACGATCAACCCTAAGGGCCACTCGAACACGACCACGTTCGACCCGGCGCGTGGCCTTCCGGTCACGGTGACCGACCCCAACGGGCGTGTGGCGCGCAACGAGTACGACGCCTTCGGCCGCCTGGTCAAGGGATGGTCTCCTGCCCGCTCCTCCGGTACGCAGACGGCGGACGTGGTGATCACGTACCAGATGGCCAACGCGTCCTCGACCGTCAACAAGCCCTCGGCCGTCACCACGCAGACCATCAAGGACGACGGGACCTACGCCAAGCAGGTCACGATCTACGACGGCCTGATGCGGCCGGTGCAGACACAGTCCGAGGCCCACGGCGCTGGCCGGATCGTGGCCGACACCAAGTACAACGACCACGGCAAGGCGTGGGAGCAGACCAGCGGCTACCTGGCCAAGGGCGACCCCACGACCACGCTCTTCAAGCGCAAGTCGGACAGCCTTGTACCCATGCTGAGCAGGACGTTCTTCGACGGCCTGGAACGTCCGGTGCGCGTTGCGACTTACCACGGCATGACGTTCCTGAACAACGCCACGACGGCGTACGGCGATACGACGACGTACGTCCGGCCGGCGGGTGTCAGCGACCCTGCCACCAAGACGTACACCGACGCGCTCGGCCGGATCTCGAAGATCCTGCACTACACGGACACAAGCTCGACGAAGTACCGCACGACGTCGTACGAGTACGACGAGCGCGGCAACCGCAAGAAGGTGACCGATCCGGCGGGCAACGTCTGGTCGACCACCTACGACGCCCGGCGCCGGGTCGTCTCGAGCGTCGACCCCGACACCGGTACCACGTCGACGACCTACGACGCCGCAGACCGGCCCGTCACCGTCACCGACACCCGCAGCACCGTCTTCACCTCGTACGACGAGTTGAGTCGCGTCACCGCCGTCCGTGAGGGCTCCGCCACGGCGGCCCCCACCAAGTCGTACACGTACGACACTCTGCCGGGAGCGCTGGGCCTGGCCGTCTCCTCGACCCGGCACGACGCAAGCGGCGACTACATCAACCGCATCACCGGCTATGACATCGGCTACCGGCCGACCGGCAACACGACGGTCATCCCGGCGAACAGCATGACGGCAGGGGTCTCGGGTACGTACGCGTACTCGTACACGTACACGCCCACCGGCAAGCCGCTGACGGCCACCCTCCCCGCGAAGGGCGGACTTGCGGCGGAGAAAGTCGTCAGCCGCTACAACGAGGACGGTCTGCCCGAGTCCACCTCGGGTGCCACCTGGTACACGGCCGACGTCACCTACTCGCCGTACAGCGAGCCGATGCGTACGGTCAGCGGCCCGCAGCCTTACCGGGTGTGGACCACCAACTTCCTGCACAACAACACCGGTCAGCTGCAGCGCACGGTCGTTGACCGGGAGACCGCGAGCTCCCACCGTGTCAGCGACGCCCGCTACTCCTACGACTACGCGGGCAAGATCACCTCGATCGGCCACAAGCTGACCGACGGTGCCACGGCCACCAACGACAACCAGTGCTTCACCTATGACGCGATGGGCCAGCTCGTCCACGCGTGGACGTCGAACCTCGCGAACTCGTCGGGCGGCGCTTCCTGCCAGGCCCCCGGCGGCTGGTCGTGGGGCTACCGCTCCGACGGGAAGGCCGCGCGTGGCCCGGTTGCCGAGGCGGCGGACACGGTGAGTGACACGACCACCCCGGACACCGTGTACAGCGACTCGCTGAAGAATGCGGGCCCGGTGGCCGGTACGGTCTCCGGCGGCACGACCGGCTACTGGGACAGCTACTCCTACGACGTCATCGGCAACCGCACCGGGCTGACCATCCACAGTCCGGCGGACCCGACGAAGGACGAGACGCGCACGTACGGCTACGGCATCCCGAGCCCGGGCCCCCAGCCGCCGGTCGAGACCAAGCCGCACGCGATGGCGTACGTGAGTTCCACCGTGAGCGCCAACGGCAGCACGTACAAGTACGACGCCGCGGGCAACACGAATGTCCGTGACCTGCCGAACACCACGCAGTCGCTGACCTGGACGCGGGAGAACAAGCTCGCCACGATGACCGCCGACGGCGTCACGACGAAGTACGTCTACGACGCCGCGGGCAACCGCCTGCTGGAGAACTCGCCCTCGGGCAGCACTCTCTACCTGGGTGAGACCGAGCTGACGACGTCGGCGACGGGCACAATCACCAAGGCCACGCGCTCGTACTCGCACACGGGCGCACCGACTGTGCTGCGCACCGCGACGAATGGTGCGACCACCGGCCACAAGCTCGACGTCATGGTCAGCGACCACCTCGGCACGGCGAACACCGTGATCGGCTTGGCCGCAGGCCAGCCGATCGCCCGCCGCGCCTTCAAGCCCTACGGCGAGATCCGCGGCACCAAGACGGCCTGGCCGAACAAGCGCACCTACCTCGGCGTCGGCATCGACGACGCTTCGGGCTTGACTCACATCGGAGCCCGCGAGTACGACCAGGCGGCAGGCCGCTTCACCTCTGTGGACCCGGTGATCGACTTCGCCAGCCCCCTCCAGATGAACGGCTACACGTACAGCAACAACAGTCCGATCAGCTCGTCAGACCCGTCCGGCCTGTTCTGTGACGGCTGCAGCGCGGGTGGGGCCGACACGGTCTGGACCGCGGACCACGGCCCGGGCTGCACGACGGAGGGCTGCTACGACCAGGACGGGGACTACCTGTACGACGTCTACACCCCGCCGCCGCCGAAGGAACAGAAGCCTGCCAAGAACATCAACATCACCAAGGACGGCGACGGCGTCGTGTGGATCCAGGGGATGAGAGTCCCCACGTCCGCTGAACTCATGGCGCGCTTCCCCTCTCTGAAGACGGAGGAGGAACGCATGCGGCAGTGGGCCCAGCAGAAGTGCTACGACACCGACGCCCAGGCCGGCTCGTTCTGCCAGGCCGCCGAGGGCATGGGCCTCGTCTCCTACGAACAGTCCGCGTCCCAGAAGTTCGTCACCGCGATCATCGTCGGCGTCGTCAGCCCGGATGTAGAGGCATGGAAGGGCTGCTTCAGCGGCGGAGAGGCGGCAGCGTGCGGTTCGGCTGCGCTCGACCTGCCGTTCGGCAAAATCGCCAAGGGCTTCAAGGTCACGTTCAATGTGGTCAAGAAGTTCGACAACCTCAAGGGCAGTAAGGGTGCCGACGAGGGCCTCGAGGCGTTGATCAGTTGCTCGACGCACAGCTTCCTTCCGGGCACGCTGGTCCTGATGGGCGACGGCACCTCCAAGCCGATCGAGGAGATCAAGGCCGGGGACGAGGTGCTGTCCACCGACCCCGAAACCGGCAAGAGCACGGTGGAGACCGTCAAGGCGCCGCTCGTCGACCGCGACGAGAAGCACCTCGTACGGGTCACCATCGACTCGGACGGCACATCCGGTACTGAAACCGCACAGATCACTGCCACCGACGGTCACCCGTTCTGGGTGCCTTCGCTCGGTGAGTGGCTCGACGCCACGAACCTGATCGCCGGGCAGAGTCTGTCCAACGGCACGGGCACGGTGCGGATCGTCGCCGTGAACCGCTACACCGAGCGCGCCACCGTGCACAACCTGACGGTGACCGGCCCGCACACCTACTATGTGGTCGCCGACGGCACGGCGGTGCTGGTCCACAACAGCAACCCGTGCAGGTATCTGTCCCGGCCGAACGCCATCGCGCAGGCGATGGGGTATTCCGCCAAGGAGATCAAGGAAGCCATCCACCAGGTGAAGGCGCAGGGCGGCTGGCGCGGTATCGGCGGGAACCGGAATCCCGACATGCTCGTCAACCCGGAGAGCGGGGACGTCATGCCGCAGATGCCGAACGGCGAGCCGGGCGACGTGATCGGCAACCTCTTCGACTACCTTAAGGAAAAGGACTGATGGAGGAGCTGGAGGACCGCTGGATCCTCGGTCTGCGGGGGATCGCCGTGGCTGCCGTCTCCCGGGGCGCTGAGCGTCCTGAGCTGGTGGTGAGCTTGGCCGATGGCACGGAGATCAGGGTCCTCGGCTCCTGGTTGCTCACGCAGGGGGCGACTTCCGCCCCGGGCGCAACTCCGCTCCCCTTCGAGGAACTTGAGAACGTGGTCGGTTCCGCCGTCGCGTCGGCGGTGCTCTTCAAGACAGGAAACGTGCGGGTAGTCTTCCGGACGGGACTCCACCTGACCGTTCGACCGCAGGGGCCCGGGAACGAGGCACACGTCCGAAAGGCCGGGACCTTCGAGTGGTCCTCGCGTGACGGAGTCTGCGTCATGAAGGTTCTTGGCTCCAGCGCTCCATAGAAACGGCGGCGCCCTCTCCTAGAAAACTTGGCGCTGTCGGTAAATCCGCGAGGGTCTTCGTGACGACGGCCTGTACGACTCCGTTGGGGTTGTGCAGGCCGTCGTGGCATCATCGGGCGGTGTGCACTGTCCGATGGGTGACCGCGGCTGGCCGCCCTTCGTCTGGGTCAGGGACAGGCCCTGCTCCACCGCGTCAACACTGGAGAACCACCCCACCCACCAGCGCTACAGATGGAAAGGCTCCATGTGCCCAGGTGCTGGTGGTCGATGCCACCGCTTATCAGGACGAGTTGCTCGAGATCGGCGAGAAGCTTCCGGCGGCCGAGTCGCTGCCTCCGTTCCGAGAGCAGGTCCGCGTGCGGCGAGCGACTCGGCGTATGCATTCTGGTGACGCTTTTCACGCAGCCACTGGGCATGATGGCCCAAGGCCCTTAATGAGTGCTGCGGGAGGCCCGGAGGCTCGTCACAGCGTCCCACCGATTTCACACGCCCGGCACGGGGGGCGGCCGCAGGTGCACTGCATAATCGCGTTGAGAACTTTGCGATCGTGGTAGAGACACTCGTCCTTGCAGGTGTGGCGTGGGATGAATCCTGCCGGGATCTCGCCGGGCCACGGCTCGTGGCCATCGCGGCAGCGGGCGAAGCGCTCCGGGTCGGTGGAGTGCAGTTCGTGCATGTTCGACCGCGCCTCCTCCTCCAGCTCCCGCACTCGCTCCACCAGAGCCTTGAGCTCGGCGGCGATGCCGGAGTACCGGTCGGCGCCCGTCCGCACGTGCGCAGCCCGCAGTGCCATTGTGGCGTTGCCCAGAAATCTTCCGGCATCCTGAAGGTCGGTCACGTGATGCATCTGGATGCCGGTCACGCCCCGGACCCACACGGCGTCCATGCTCACTGATCCGCCTTCCCGGCGTTCGCCTTGGTTTCTTGCGAGGGATCGCGCCTTTTCGGCGCGGGTATCTCCTCATAGTGAAGAGTCATTCTGATTGCGAACGACGCTAAGGCTCTTGGTCGCGTTCGTCCAGCACAATTCTGAGTGAGCCGACTCACATCAGACATACCGGTGCCTTGGACCGGGGCCATTGCTCATGTGGTGGATCTTCTAGTGGGCTTCTTATCCGTGGGCTGTTATCCGTTATCAGGCGACGGTGTAGGAGCGTGCTCCTGTCCCGGCCAGCCCGCCGGCGTCGACGATCAGGTACTCGGGGCGGATGGGGTGTCCGTCGAGCCAGGACTCGAGGATTTCCCGGGCACCGGCCGCGTAGCGGGCCTGCGCGGAGAGGGTCGATCCGGACACGTGCGGCGTCATCGCCTCGTAGGGCATGGTGCGCCAGGGATGGTCGGGCGGTGGCGGCTGCGGATACCAGACGTCGCCGGCGTAGCCGGCCAGTTGGCCGCTGTTCAGGGCCCGGACCACGGCGTCCCGGTTGACGATGAGCGCGCGTGCGGTGTTGACGATGTACGAACCGCGCTTCATGAGGCCGATAAGTTCGTCGTCGAACAGGTTCTGCGTCTGCGGGTGCAGGGGTGCGTGGATCGACAGCACATCGACCGAGGAGGCAAGAGAGCGGGCGTCGGGGTGATAGGTCACCTCCAGCTCCTCCTCGACCTGTGAAGGCAGCCGGTGCGGGTCGCAGTAGTGCAGGGTGACGTCGAAGGGCTTGAGGCGGCGCAGCACGGCTTGGCCGATGCGGCCGGAGCCGAGGATGCCGACGTGCATGCCCTCCAGGTCGTAGGCGCGCGAAACGCTGTCGGCGATGTTCCAGCCCTGCTTGGCGGTCACCCAGTCGTGGGCGGACATGTAGTTGTGCACCAGGGTGAGGATCTGCATGACGGCATGTTCTGACACGCTGATGCTGTTGCTGTAGGTCACCTCGGCCACGGTGATGCTGTGGGAGATGGCGCTGGGCAGGTCGACATGGTCCGACCCGATTCCCGCTGTGATCGCCAGCTTGAGGTGGGGAGCTGCGGCGATCCGCTCGGCGGTCAGGTAAGCGGGCCAGAAGGGCTGCGAGATCACCACGTCGGCGTCGGGCAGCTCCCGGTCCAGGGCGGAGTCCGGTCCCTCCTTGTCGCTGGTGACGACATAGGTGTGACCCCGGTCCTCCAGGAACCGGCGCAGCCCGAGTTCCCCCGAGACGCTGCCGAGCAGCTCCCCCGGGGTGAAGTCGATGGCTTCCGGGGTCGGCGCGGTCTGTCCCCCCGGGTAGCCGGTAATGGTGGGAATCTCGTCGCGGGCGTAGGCGGGAGGGTAGCCGCCCACGGGATCGGGATAGAGCACCGCAAGGATCTTTGCCATGGCTGTCCTCCATCGGCGGGGCAACTGCTCCGGTAGACCGGCCGGGCCTTTCCGTCGAGACGCGAGGCACTGGATTTCTGGCTCGCGAGAGCGGGGCGCTGCCGGCAATCAAACTGACCCTCGCCAACAATCCTAAATTTAGTCGAGCATGCGTCGGCGCTGCAATCCCCTGGGAACAATGGGTGATGTATGCCGGCAGCTAAGATGCGGCTACTTTGTTGAGGCCTGCGGCAGTGATTCGAGCGATCAGAGTGTACGGAGACATCTGATGCGGGCGGACGAACCCGGGCCGGAGAGGGAATGCCGAGCGCCCGCACACATTGTAGGTGCCGAGCGCCTGCCGATCGCCCCGGACGCAGACCAGAGAGTGCGGGCGGGTTCAGCCGTCCCCACGGCGGCCGGTGAGCGGTTCTGCTCGCGCCTGCACAAGGGCGTCCTGGCGGCGATCGCGCTCGGTGGCTTCCTGGGCGGGATGGCCCGTTACGCACTGGGGCTGGCCTTTCCCACACCTGAGGCCACGTTTCCGTTGACGACCTTCGTCGTCAACGTGTCCGGGTCGTTCCTGCTGGCGCTGCTGCTGGTGTACGTGCTGGAGGTCTGGCCGCCGACCCGGTACGTGCAGCCGGTCGCCGCCATCGGGTTTCTCGGCTCCTTCACCACCTTCTCGACCTGGATGGTCGACACCGATCGCCTTCTGGGCGACGGCCACTACCCTGCGGCGGCATGCAACGTGTTCGGCAGTCTGCTCGCGGGTCTGGCCGCCACCGGTCTGGGCCTGGCAGTCGCCGGATTGCGCTGGCCAGACGGGCACGGCTCGCCGCGGGGCGCGGTCACGCCCGCCGGTACGGCTGGTGGGGACGGTGATCACCGTGCTCGCGGTCGGCCTGGCGGCCGCGGTCGGGGCAGTGGCGCGCTACGTACTCAACCAGTATGTGCAGCACCAGAGCCCAGGGGCGTTCCCGCGCGGGACATGGCTGATCAACATCACCGGTTCGTTCGTGCTGGGACTCCTGGTGAGCCTCGGCGCACGGCACGGGCTACCGGAGGAGGTCGTGACGGTCGTCGGCGTCGGTTTTTGCGGCGCCTATACGACGTTCTCCACATTCAGTTACGAGTCGGTCCGCCTGTGCGAGGAACGAGGGGTCGGACAGTCCCTGCTGTACGGCGTGTCAAGTCTCGCGGCGGGTCTGCTCGCAGCTGCGGCCGGGCTCGGCATCGGGTCGCTCTGAGAGCGGAGGTAACCGTCCCGATGGTGCCGCGCGCAAAAGGGGCTGCCGAATCGTCTGTGATTTGACACGTTGATTTACCGGACGTCTCCTTGAAAGGGAGAAACGATGTGGCGTGTGCTCATCAGGGCCCGCCTCAGACGTTCAGCTCGGCTGGCGTCCACCGGCATCCGGAGGCTGCTGATGGCAACCTATGAATACCTATGCAGCCGCTGTGGTCCTTTCGACGTGAAGTTGGCGATCGGAACGGCGCCCAAAGTTAACGACTGCCCAGTTTGCGCAGGCGCTGCGAGACGTGTGTACTCCTCGCCCAGCTTTGCGCTGACCTCGAGCACGGTCGCCGCCCTCCATGACCGGGAGGAGCAGGCCCGTGAGACCCCGGCAGTTGTCTCCGAAGTGCCGCCACGTAAATCGGTACCACAGCACCCGCACCCCGCGCTCTCGCGGTTGCCGCGTCCTTGAGGGAAGTGGTCGACAAGGCAAAACATCTCAGGCGGGTTTCGACGTCGGAACACGAACGTTGTACTTGACTCGGTGCGCGGAATGCAAAATTGCGTGATTCTCGGCTCATCGGGGGCCCCGGCGCGACGGCATTCCGCCCCCACGCGGACTGAGGAGGTGCGTCCCCGTGGGAAACGTGGGATTGCTCTTCGTAGGTGCGGTGCTCTTCATCAATGGGTTGCTGCTTCTCGGCAAGGTCGATGCCCGGTCGGGTGCGGTGTTCAACCTGTTCGTAGGGGCGCTGCAGGTGCTGACGCCGACCTACCTCATCTTCACGGCCGACGGTGACCCCAACAAGATCCTGGCGGCATCCGGCATCTACCTGTTCGGCTTCACCTACCTGTATGTAGGTATCGGCCTGCTTGCCGGTCTCGACAGTACCGGCGTCGGCTATTACTCGCTGTTTGTGGCAATTGCGGCCATAGGATACTCGTTCGTCAATTTCCGGCTCTTCAAGGATTACCCCTTCGGAGTCATCTGGCTCTACTGGGCATTCCTGTGGCTCCTGTTCTTCCTGCTGCTGGGTCTCAAGATGACCAGCCTCACCACCTACGTGGGCTGGGTCACCGCGATCCAGGGCTGGGTCACCGGCGTGATTCCCGCAGGGCTGCTGCTCTCCGGCTACTGGAAGCACACCACCGAAATCGCCATAGCACTGGGAGTCTTTGCCCTGGTGTTCGTCGTGCTGTGGCCGCTCACCCGGAAATCACGGCAGGCCACCCGCGCCGCATCGGCGGCCGAAAGCGCGGGCAGCGCGGCATCCTGACCGGATCAGAAAAAAGGAACTGTCATGCCCGAAATTCTCTTCACTGTGGACCACAGTAAGTCGATGCGTGACCAGGATGTTCCGGGACACAACCGGTGGCACCCGGACGTCCCCACCGTCGCCATGGTGCGGCCAGGAGCGGAGTTCCGCGTGGAGTGCCGCGACTGGACGGACTGCCAGATCGGCAACAACGACTCCGCAAACGACGTGCGCGACATCGACCTGACCATTCCGCACATGCTCAGTGGCCCGATAGGCGTGGAGGGCGCCGAACCCGGCGACCTGCTCGTCGTGGACATCCTCGACCTCGGCCCCGTTCCGCAGCAGACCGGGAGCGCGGCGGGTCAGGGCTGGGGCTATACCGGAATCTTCGCCAAGGCCAACGGCGGCGGCTTCCTGACCGACTACTTCCCGGACTCCTACAAGGCGATCTGGGACTTCCACGGCCAGCGGGCGGTCTCCCGGCACCTTCCCGGGATCAGCTTCACCGGAATCACTCACCCCGGGCTGTTCGGGACCGCTCCGTCCGCCGAGATGCTCGCCCGCTGGAACGCCCGCGAGCAGGCGCTGATCGACACCGACCCGAACCGGGTCCCGCCGCTGGCCGTACCGCCGGACAGCACCAACGCGCTCGCCGGCACGGCCACCGGAGACCTCGCGCGGCGCATCGGCGAGGAAGGCGCCCGCACAGTGCCGGCCCGCGAGAACGGCGGCAACCACGACATCAAGAACTTCACCCGGGGCTCGAGGGTCTTCTACCCCGTACACGTCAAGGACGCCAAGCTCTCCGGAGGAGACCTGCACTTCAGCCAGGGCGACGGAGAGATCACCTTCTGCGGCGCCATCGAGATGGGCGGCTTCATCGACTTCCACGTCGACCTGATCAAAGGCGGCATGGAGACATACGGCATCTCCACCAACCCCGTATTCATTCCGGGCAACGTCGAGCCGAGGTACACCGAGTTCCTCACCTTCATCGGGATCTCCGTCGACCACGACACGGACACGAACTTCTACCTGGACGCGACACTGGCCTACCGCCGCGCCTGCCTCAACGCCGTCGAATACTTCAAGAAATTCGGCTACAGCGGAGAACAGGCCTACCTCCTGCTCGGCTCCTCACCCATAGAAGGACGCATCAGCGGCATCGTCGACATCCCCAACGCCTGCTGCTCGCTGTACGTACCCACCGCCATGTTCGACTTCGACGTCCGGCCCACCCCCGCCGGACCGACGAAGGCCGACCGCGGTCAGTGCGCGTTGTCCACCGCCTGACAGCATCCCGACTCCGGCTGACCAAGGACATCCGCAGCTTCGGTGCCCTTGATCAGCCGGACTGGTCGCGGTGCGCGACCGACTCGGTCAGTGTGCGGGCGGCAGAAGGGACTGCTGACCGGACCAAAGCCGACCGACCGCGCAAGAAGGGATCGAAGACACCTCACGTTGCTATGCCGTCAAGTTCGCGGAGTGAGTCTCCGAACACTGCGCGGTCGTAGAGCCGCTGGTGCCTGTCGTTGGCGTCCGGTCCGGGCTGGGTCAGCACCGGGGTCGGGTCGGTCGCCACGTAGAACGCGAATCCGGCGGAGGCGATCAGCGTCAGAACGAGCCGCAACGGCGTGACCTTCCACACCGGACGGCTCTCGGGCACGTCGTACACGGAGGTGCGGGAACTTCGCAACCGTGCGATTGAGCACCGCCCACCACGACCTTTTGCGCATCTCAGTGGGCCCATTCGGCGCATCGCGCTCCCCCTGCGGATCCGGCCCCGCGCCGCCGCCGGGCCCGTCATTCGTCCCATGGCCAGCGCCCCGGCGCAGACCCTCTTGCTGCTGATCATCCCGATTGCGCTGCCACACCGGTGCCTTGCCGTACGGGTAACCGCAAACTCCGCGCCGTGCAGTAGCGGATTGGGTGCCATTGGGGTGTTTTCACCCCGGTCTGCCGGTTAAGGGCATCAGTAGCCACCGAGGAAGCAGGAGCGCAGAGATGATCACCCGAGAGCAGATCCCCACCGTGCTGGACCACCCCGTCCACGACGCCGAGGGACACAAGATCGGCGACGCCAGGCATGTCTTCCTCGACGACGTCACCGGCCAGCCGGAATGGGTCAGCGTCGAGACCGGCCTGTTCGGCGCCAGTGAGTCCTTCGTCCCCACACGTGAAGCCACCGTGGTCGAGGACCACCTCGAGGTCCCCTATACCAAGGACACGGTCAAGGACGCTCCCAACGCCGACGTCGACGCCGGCGGCCAACTGTCCGAGGAGGAGGAGCACCGCCTGTACGAGCACTACGGCATCGCCTGGGACGAAGCCTGGCAGCAGGCCAACCAGCCCGGCCAGGGCGGATGGGCCCACACCGGCCCCCGGCCCTCCACCGACACCGCCACTACCGACACCGCGCTCGACTACGACGACACGACCGCCTCGGGCATCGCCCGGAGCGGCAAAGAGCACGTCGACACCACCGCCCCGCAAAGCGACAGCGACTACGACGACACCACCGCTTCGGGCATCGCCCGAAGCGGCAAAGAGCGCGCCGACACCATCTCTGCCGGCTCCGACAGCTCCGGGGACGATGAGGCAATGACGCGCCCGGAGGAGCAGATACGCGTCGGCACCGAACGCCGTGAAGCAGGACGGGCACGGCTGCGCAAGTACGTGGTCACCGACGAGCAGCAGACCCTCTCCGTGCGCCGCGAAGATCCCAGGTCATAGCAACCGTCTGAGCCATGGCTTCGCGTCGTCGCCGCCGGTCCGACCCTGCTCTGGAACGCCGGCTCGCGGGATCTGTCGCCGGGCCGACTCGCGTTCAGCCCCGCAGCCCCGGAGGCAGCGTTCCACCGCTCCGCCTTACCCACCACCGCCGGCCCGTCGGGGACACCCGACCACGCGGATACCCCGTATGGGTCAGGAAGGCCTCGATGACCTTCTGCGCGGGCCGGTGCGGCCGCACCGCCATCAGTACCGCGTCCTTTCCGTCCGGCAGCGGTGGTGCCACCAGGGCGACTTCGTCCCCGGACCGTAGACGCAGCACCAGTCCCCGCAGCCGGTGCTCGTCCCCGGGCACGGTACGCAGGCGCGCGTGCATTTGGTCCTGCGCCGGAGAGTGCAGGCGCACGTGGGCCAGCAGTGCCCCGCGTTTGAACTCCACCCAGCGACCAAGCCCAAGGCTGCGGAACGGCGGCTCCTGCCATGGCCGCAGCGCGTCCAGACGTTCCAGCAGACGCCGCAGGAAGTCCCGGATCGACGGCTCGTCATGCGGCTGCCAGGACAGGTCCTTCTCCCAGGCGTCCACGGCGAGTGCCGCCTCGATCCCTGAGTACTGCTCTTCCGTGGTGAGGTCGTAGAACGACTGCTCCAGGATCATGCGACTGATGCGCTCGACTTCCTGATCGCCCAGTTCCCGGCTGAACTGCAGGCAGTAAAGGATCGCTTCAAACACCCCGGAATACATGCACGCAGTATGACGACCCCGCTCTCCGCCCACGTGCCGGTCTGAACCGGCGCCCGCGCCGCCGTGACGGTCAGGGCCTGCTCGGGGCCCCAGGCCTTGGCCAGGCTCGAGCGACCTTCCACGGCCCCGCGACGGCCTTAGCCGGCCGGGCCCCCTTTCGTGGTGATGTACCCCCGACGCCAGACGGTGGACGTTCCTGTTCCAGGCCGGACTCCCCGCAAGATCGGCGAGCAGGGCTTTGATCTCAGGCGGGCCTCGGCGGTTTGATCCAGCCCAGCGACCGCTCTACGGCTCGCTGCCAGTTCTCGTACTCCGACTCCCGTCGCCCGGGGTCCATGTCCGGCAGCCATTGGGCAGCCCGGTGCCAGTTGCGGCGCAGGACCTCCAGGTCCGGCCAGTATCCGGCGGCGAGCCCGGCAGCATAGGCGGCGCCCAACGAGACCGTCTCGGCGACCATGGGGCGCACCACGGGCACGTCGAGCACGTCGGCCAGAAATTGCATGAGCAGGTTGTTGGCGGTCATGCCGCCGTCCACCTTCAGCTGCTTCAGGGCGAGCGAGGAATCGGCGTTCATGGCGTCGACGACCTCTCGCGTCTGCCAGCCGGTGGCCTCCAGGACGGCTCGGGCCAGGTGTCCCTTGGTGATATACGAAGTGAGGCCGACGATGACACCGCGTGCGTCGCTGCGCCAGTGGGGTGCGAACAGACCGGAGAAGGCAGGGACGATGTAGCAGCCGCCGTTGTCCTCGACGGTGCGCGCGAGGGTCTCGATCTCCGGTGCGCTGCTGATCAGTCCCAGACGGTCGCGGAACCACTGGACCAGCGAGCCGGTGACGGCTATCGAACCTTCAAGGGCGTAGACCGCAGGCTGGTCCCCGATCTTGTACGCGACGGTCGTGAGAAGTCCGTGCCGGGACCGCACGATATCGGTGCCGGTGTTGAGCAGCAGGAAGCTGCCCGTTCCGTAGGTGCACTTCGCATCGCCCGGGGAGAAGCAGGTCTGGCCGAACAGGGCCGCCTGCTGGTCGCCGAGGGCGGCAGTGATGTGGACGCCTGGGAGGACGGAGCCGGCCTCGCCGTACCTCTCGGCCGAAGACCGGATCTCCGGCAGCATCGAGCGGGGAATCCCGAAGAACGCCAGAAGCTCCTCGTCCCAGGTGAGCGTGCGGATGTTCATCAGCATGGTGCGGCTGGCGTTGGTGGCGTCCGTGAGGTGCAGGCCGCCGACCGTGCCACCGGTGAGGTTCCAGATCAGCCAGCTCTCCATGGTGCCGAACAGCACCTCGCCCTCCTTGGCACGCTGCTCCAGCCCCTCGACGTGGTCGAACAGCCAGCGGATGCGCGGAGCCGAGAAGTAGGTCGAGGGGGGCAGGCCGCAGCGCTCGAGGAAGAATTCGTCTCCCGGCTGGTTTCTCAGGGCCTCGACGAGCGGTGCGGTGCGGGTGTCCTGCCAGACGATCGCCCTGCCCAGCGGGGTGCCCGACCGCCGGTCCCAGAGCACCGTCGTCTCCCGCTGGTTGGTGATGCCCATGGCGGCGACCTCTCCGGCGCCGACGCCGGCCCCGGACAGGGCCTCGGGCACGACGCGCTGCAGATTTCGCCAGATCTCGACGGCATCGTGCTCGACCCAGCCAGGCCTGGGGAAGTGCTGCTGGTGCTCCCGCTGGGCGACCGAGGCCAGCCGCCCGTGGTGGTCGAAGAGAATGCATCGGGTGGAGTTCGTGCCCTGATCGATGGACATCACATACCGTTCAACCATGATCGGGTCTGCCTTCCGATGTATGGAGGAGGCGGTGGCGGGCTTACCAGCGAGCTGCGCCCAAGTCTCTGGAGATCGCCCGAGCGGCCTCGCGAAGCAGGGTGATCAGGGTCGGCCGGGGACGACCCTGGCTGTCACAGATCCGCTCGACCGGGCCGGACACCCCGATGGCGCCCACCGCGAGGCCGCCCTGCCCCCGGATCGGCGCGGCGACACCGGCGTCTCCCATGCTCATTTCCTGCACCTCGCCGGCCCATCCGAGTTCCTGGATCTCGGCGAGCGCCCGGGTGAGCTCCTCCGGGACGACCAGGGTGTGCCGGGTGTACGCCTCCAGCCCGGCTTCCAGTGCCGGCTCGATGGGCGTGGTACCGAAGGCCAGCAGAATCTTGCCGAGCGAGGAGGCGTGCAGAGGGAGAAGCGAGCCCACATCCAGGGTCTGAAGGGTGTCGTCCGGCCGGAAGACGTGGTGGACAACGAGGACCTTGCCCTCCAGGGGCGTACCCAGGCGGACCGCTTCGCCACTACGGGCGGCCAGGGCATCGGCCCAGTTGATGGAGCGCGACCGCAGCTCGTTGACGTCGAGGTAGCTGGTGCCGAGGTGAAGCAACGCCGCCCCGAGCTGGTACTTTCCGGTCGCCGGGTCCTGTTCCACGAAATCCACGTGCTGGAGAGTGCGCAGAAGGCCGTGGGCGGTGCCCTTGGCCAGCCCGAGCGACGCCGCCACCTCACCGAGTCCGAGTCGCCGGGGACCACCGGCGAGCAAACGCAAGATCGCCGCCGCCCGTTCGATCGACTGGACTGGGCCGGCCATGAAGCGATCATATTCCCGCCATGCAGGTCCGGTCTTTCGCACCGACGTCGGACGCGTTCGGTAATGCCGACCGCCATTCATTGACCGGCCTCGCTCTGCCTCCATAACGTCGGCTCATGCCAGGTCCGGCGGGATGATCACTGGAGGAAGCACATGGCGGCACAACTCAACACGATGCTTCCGGAGCGGGCCGAGTACGTCCATTCACTGCCGCCCGTTCCTGGGGCCGTCTCGGCCATGCGCCGACGTGCGCGCGCTGTCCTCGCCGACTGGAATTTGTCCTCGGACGTCGCCGAGGACGCGATCCTGGTGATCTCGGAGCTGCTCACCAATGCGATCGTTCATGCCCTGCCCCCGGCGGAGCTGCGGCTGTCGTGGGTCCAGGTGGACGGGCTCAGCGCCCTGCGCGTCGAAGTCACCGATGCGGGACCTGCGCTTGCGGCCGGGCAGTCGCTCGTGCGGGTCGACCCGGACGAGCAGGGGCGTGGCCAGGGCATCGTCCACGCTCTGGCGGCTCGACACGGAGTACGCGTCGAGTCCTACGGCATCATCCGGTGGGCGGATCTGACCGTGGCGTGAGAATCGCGCCTGCCTCACCGGCCGCGCATTCCCCGACAGCCGGCGCCGGGCGCGGCAAGCGACGCCCCGTCGTACGTACGCCTCTGGCCCGTCCCCCCTGCCGGACCCCGGCGGCCAGGCGCCGGCAAAAGCGGCAGCCGCTGTCCGGCGCTCATCCCGGAGCGCCCCCAGTTCACGGCCCCGGCTGGTTGCAGCGGGAGATGCTACGGACGCAAGCCGCTGGGCACCCTTGAACAGCTTCATGGGCGGCGCGGATGCTCCCGCTGGTCCGCTCGACATGTGCGCGCCGCGCCCCTGCCACATGCTGTAGGCATGCTCAACGATGCTCAAGAGGCGGTCCACCCCGCCCCCATCGTCGTCCTCCCTGTCGTGCCGGACGACCCGCCGTACCGCGTGGTGGAGATCAAGGGGGAGGTGGCCGGGACGGCCCACGACATGCTGGACGTGATCAGACTGGCGCGCCAGGCGGAGCTGACCCATATCGACCTCGACGATCCCGCGGTCGTGAGATGGATCGGCGGGGACCAGTACAAGTGGGTCCCCTGAGTGGGGAGTTTGCCTCAGAGTCAGAGGCAGTCAGGGCATCTGATCTAGGTGACTCCTCCCCGCCCTGAAGGACGGGGGTTCTCGCTATGCCGGGTTGGCGTCGCGACGGACCAGCCCGGCCCGTAGAACGTTGAGAGCGCCCACCGTGTCAGCGTGCGCGTGGTGGCCGCACGGGACGCAGTGGAACTTCTCCTGTGTGGGCCGGTTCTCCTTCGCGGTGTGCCCGCATTCGGGGCACTCGCGGGAGGTGTTGCGGGGGTCCACGGCGATGACTTCCCGTCCGGCGCTTTCAGCCTTGGCGTGCAGGATCGTCAGGAACACCCCCCATCCGGCATCGTTGACCGACCTGTTGAGCCCGGCTTTGGCGGCGGCCCCGTTGGGCAGGAAGGTGCCCGGCCGGCCGGGGTCGGGCTTCGGTGCGGGGGCCTTGCTCATGTTGCGGATCTTGAGGTCTTCGTGCGCGATGAAGTCGTGTGCGCGGACCAGGTCGAGCGCGGTCTTGTGTGCGTGGTCGAGCCGCTGGCGACGCACCTTGCCGTGAAGCTGGGCAACCTTCTCCACCGCGCGCTGGTGGCCCGCGGTGCGGTCCTTCGCCTTGCGGCGCGGGAACCGGGACAGGGCCTGCTGCGCTGCCTCAAGTTTCGCGGCAGCCGTCCGGCCATGGCGCGGGTTGGGCACGAACTCGCCGCCTGAGTCGGCGAGGAAGTTCGCGATGCCCAGGTCGATGCCGACCACGGAGCCGGTCGCGGGCAGCGGTTCGGGCTGGTCCTGCTCGGCGGTGAGCACGACGAACCACTTACCGCCCTCGCGCTTGACCGACACGGTCTTGACCCTGCCGACCACGGCGCGGTGCTGGTTGACCTTGACGTGGCCGACGCCCTGGAAGCGGACGCGGGTGACAGGGCCGTGCGGGGTGGAGTTCCACCGGCAGCCGTCGCCGTCCTTCGGGAACTCGACCGTGTCGAACCAGTTCGCCCCACGCAATCGCGGGTATCCCGGCGTCTGTCCGGCCTTGACGCGGCGGAAGAACGCCTGCATCGCCTTGTCCAGGCGGCGGAGCGTGGCCTGCTGCGAGGAGAACGACCAGCGCCCCTGGCGTTCCGGGTCGAACGCCCGGATGTCCTTGAGCTGCGCCGACTGGTTGCCGTAGCG
>NZ_JBFBAS010000029.1:0-77620 GCF_040682335.1 Streptomyces sp. NPDC051219 | reverse complement strand
CTCGCTGCCCTCGGCATGGACGTCACCATCGCCTCGCGCGAACAGACCGCATGAACCGCGCCAACGCGTATCACTGCAGGTGATTTTCAAGAGAGTGGGCCAAGCACAGCCACCCGAACAAGCCGAAGCACTGGGTATCCGATAAGTACTTCGGCCGGTTCAACAAGGCCAGGAGGGACCGGTGGGTGTTCGGCGACCGTGTCATCGGCGCCTACCTGCTCAAGTTCTCCTGGACGAAGATCGTCCGGCACCGGTTGGTCAAGGGCAGGGCGTCTCCGGACGACCCGGCGCTAGAGTCGTACTGGGCCGAGCGGCGCCGCAAGGGACCGCCTCCGCCGGTCGACGGCATGACCGTGCGCCTGCTTCAGGCGCAACAAGGTCGCTGTCTGATCTGCGGAGGACTCCTGCTGCACGCCGATCACCCGCCGCAAAGCCCGCAGGAGTGGGAAGCGTGGCGTGCCGTCCTCAGGAAGGCGATCTCCAAGCAGTACATCGCGTTCCCGAGCGGAGGCTCACCGGACGATCAGCGAATCCGTCTCCTGCACACCCGCTGTCAACGGCGGAGCCAACCCGCCGATCCTGCACCTTCTCCCGTCCGCGAGCCTCTGGGGCTTGCTTGAGCCGTGTGCGGTGAACAGCTGCTTGCACGGTTCTGAGGGGGCGGGGACGCAGCAATGCGTCCCCGCTACCCGACTGATCATCGGGCTGAACCGGTCGGCGATCGGCACGCTCGTGGAACGTACTACCCGCTACACGATGCTGGTTCACCTGCCACGGGCCGAGGGCTACGGCACGATCCAGCGCACCAAGAACGGGCCTGCGCTGGCCGGCTACGGTGCCGTGGCCATGAAGGACGCCCTGGCCATCACGATGTCCAGTTTGCCCGACCAGCTTCGTCGTTCACTGACCTGGGACCGCGGGAAGGAACTCTCCGCTCACGCCCAACTCACCATCGAGACAGGGCTACCGGTCTACTTCGCGGACCCGCACGCCCCCTGGCAACGCGCCACGAACGAAAACACCAACGGACTGCTACGCCAGTACTTCCCCAAGGGCACCGACCTGTCCAGATGGAGCGCCGACGAGCTGGCCGCCATTGCCTCGGTCCTCAACTCCCGCCCCCGCAAGACCCTCGACTGGAAGACACCCGCCGAAGCCCTCGACGACTATCTACAATCAACGCAAGCCAGCGTTGCGACGATCAGTTGAATCCGCCTTCGCTCCCGCGGTCCGAATGGAAGATCACGCCGCGGACGTCTCCACCCCGGGTGGCCGCCGCCATGTTCAGCGCGGCCACGACCAGGTCCGCGTCGTGGTGGGTGCCCATCGCGTAGCCGAGCAGGCGCCGGGAGAACAGGTCGATGACCGTGGCGAGGTAGAGCTTGCCCTCCTCGGTGACGATCTCGGTCATGCCGCCCACCCAGACCAGGTCGGGTTCCTCGGTGGTGAAGTCCCGCTTGACGAAGTCCGGGGCGGCCGGCCGTTTCCCCGGCCGGGTCAGCCCGCGCCGGCGTTTCACCACCCGGGCCACCAGTCCGAGTTCGGCCATCAGCTTCGCGACGGTGTTCACCGAGATGCGCCAGCCCTTGCGGACCAGCAGGATGAAGATCTTCGGTGATCCGTAGGTGCCACCGGACTCGGTGAAAATCTCCTTGATCTCGTCGGCCAGCTGCTGCCGGCGCACCTCTCGCCCGGTCGGGCGACGATCACGCCATTTGTAGAACCACGACTCGCTCACGCCGAGGGCGCGGCACGAGATGGTGTGCGGGATGCCGTGCTCGGTCCTGTTGTCGCTGATCACCCCGGCCACGGCGGCCGGGTCCGCTGCAGCTACTTCACCCACAGGACCATGCAGCGTTTGAGGACATCGCGCTCCATTCCCAGCTCCCTGTTGTCCTTCTTCAACACCGCGTTCTCCGCCATCAGCCGGGCGATCAACGCGTCCTTGTCCTCCGGCGTCACCTGCCCGGCCCGCTTCGCCCGCGAGACCCAGCTCGCCAGCGTCGTCTCGTTGATCCCCAGGTCCTCCGCGACCTCGGGGACCGGCTTCCCGGTCTCCGTCACGATGCGTACCGCCCCCTCACGAAACTCCGCCGTGAACTTCCGACGCTTCTCCGCCATGACAACCAACATCCCCTGCTGTCACGGACTCCACGCTACGAGGGGAACCTCAAGGACAGGGTTCGGCTGCGCGGCATGAGGGACAGGTGCACTCACGCAGTTCGTTCACGGAGGGACGCCCTATTTCGACGCCTGACCCAGATAGGCATCCAGGCCGGCCGCCGCCAGTGGGGAGAAGTCCTGTGGGTCAGGGCTGCCGTGCAGCCGCAGCAGGAAGTGGTCCTCGGCGGCGATGCAGTCGGTGCACGGCAGGACGCGTGACAGCAGCCGTCCGAAGTCGTGGCAGGTCGCCCGGACGTCGACGTTGTTGAGACCGATCCACACGTGCAACGTGCCATCCCGAACGTCCAGTTCGACGTCGACGCGGGCGCCGGCGGCGACGGCCGCTTCACCACACCATTTCAGAGTCTCGTGCAGCGTCCCAAGCTGAACCGGAAGCGGGAAGAACGCCTCCTGGCGCATGTCGTCGCGGACCGACACCCCAGTGTGGGGCGCCTGGTCACGCCACCAGTCCTGCAAAATGTCCCGCACGGAGGCGGCCCATGCCGCCGTGCCCGCCGCGCGCCGGACGGACTCGGTGGCATGGCGCCGGACCACGCTCCCGGTGTCGGTGCCCTGCTCCGCAGCCATCCGGCGCAGCAGGGAGCGCGGCCCGTACCGGGTGTCGTCGACGCTCTTGCGGTACAGCTCCCGCAACGCCTCGGGCGCCTCCGCGTCGTCCGGGCCAAGTAGGACCGTGACACGGTCGGCCCAAGCGAGAAACGCCTCGGTGTCGCCGGTGGCGAGGAGGTCCGTGCCGAGGTCGCCGCGGGCCAGGATGCGGGCGCGCTGCCGTTCCGACGTGGGGCCGAGGCCGTCGAGCTGGGCGCGGAGCAGGTAGGTCAGCAGCTCGCGTTCCGGGTCAAGGAGGGCGTCGACGAGGTCGGTGGCCGGGGCAGCGAGGATGTCGAGGACGGCCTGCGCGGTCGCCCTTTTCGCCTCCGGCTTCCCGGGAGTGCCGGCCAGTTGCTCCGTCCACCGGTAGACACGGCCACGCGTGTCCCGCAGCACGACTGTCGCCGTAAAGCTCCTAAGGTGCTCCGGCCCTGAGATCTCGTACTCAAAGTCGTGGTCGACGCCGTACGCGGCGGCCATGGCGGCCAGGACGGTGATCGGGTCGTGTCCGTGTTCCAGTCCGGTGAGCCAGTCGTCCAAGACGACCGGTCGGCGCTCCAGCAGCCGGGGCCCATGCGTGCGCCAGACCGCTGCGACGACTGCCTGGGTGGCGTCAGACACCGCCGTGCGACCCTGCCCGCTTTCGCCGCGGCTGGTCAGCAGCCCCTCCGCTACCTGGAGGGCCGCGCCGAGCTGGGCGGTGTCCTCGTCCGAGGCAGTGAGAATGCGGGTTTCGTCCTCGTCGGGTGTGAGGCCGCGTGCGAGGGTCCGGCGGGCTCTGACGTGGGCGGCCAGGTAGTTGATGACGTGCGAGCCGTGGTGGGCCAAGATGTGGTTGTTGCGCTGACGGGCAGCGGTCACGGCGGCCTGGTTCTCCAGGATCCAGGAGGCGTGGGTGAGAGCCTGGGCGAGGAGGCCGTCCGCTCGGTGGCCGAGTTCGAACATCGTCGCCAGGTCGCTGACGGCGTCCCGGTGTCTGTTGCCCGGCTGCGCGTACGGCAGCGGCGGCATGCTCCGATTGGCGACCGGCGCCGCCTTCTGCCCTTGGTCCGCTCGGACCGCCTGCGGGTATCTGTTTAGCAGGGCTTGGGCCGCGGTCGCTCGTGCGGCCTTCTTCGACAGGCCGGTGCCCTGGGCCGTGCGGCCGGTGCGGGTACGGGCGGTGGCGCGGAAGACCTTCCGGTGGTCAGGGCCTTCCTCGTCGTAGTCGTAGGTGAGCCCTTCCTTGTGGAAGGCCGTGTGCGCCAGCGTGACGGGATCAGCGCTGGTTTCTGCGGACGGGTGGTCGAGGTCGGGCCAGGCAGCGGCGACGAGCCGACGGGCAACCTGGTGCTCATCGCAGAGGCTGAGCGCGCCGAGGATCTGCCGTGCGACCGTTTCGGACACGGACTTCGCGGGCTGCTGCGCCTCGCCAGCGCCCATGCGCACCAGACGGCGTTGGGCGGCCCACTGGCCCAGTGCTCGGTCTGCGGCGCCGCGCCGCCGAGCATGTTCGGCGGACTGCTCGCCCGCCGTCTTAGGAGTGGCCCATCGCGCGTAGGCGTCGAGCAGGATCACGTCGAGCGCGGTGCCACCGAGCCGATCGAGCAGGCCGAGCACGTACGGCGTGATGCTGTCGGCCTGATGGCTTTCGTAGAGGTGGCTGCGGTGCTCTGCGGCCAGCCCAAGCCAAGCCGTCACCTCCGGTCCGGCACCCCAATCCCTCACGGTCTCCCGTACGGCAGCGCGGACGACGTCCCCGAAGGTGCCCACCAGCGTCACGGGCGGCTCGCACAGTGCCGGGTACGTCACTTCGCGGACCTCGAGCGGCCGTACGGCGCGGCTGTAGGGCCGGACCGGCTCAGGCAGCGGACGGTGGCCGGTCCTGGGAGGGTCGGGCCGGGCGGCGACGCCGGCGGACGTGCTCTTGGCGCGACGCGGGGACGAGAGTCGGTGGTGGTCGGTGCGTTGGGCCTTGCGCGTCGGGGCCTTCCTCTTCCGCCCGTCCGTCCTCGGCGCGCCGCTGACCTCCAGGAGGTCCTGGAGCTCGGCAGTGAGCCAGAAGGGGAGGCCGGTCGGGGGCTCCCCTCCGTCGAAGAAGTCTCCGGCCAGTTCGACACAGTACGTGTACCGATCCCACTCGTATCGGCTCGCGTGCTCCTGGCCGAGCGTACGCAGCGCCGACCGCATCCGCGCATACGGCACCTTCCGGCCGCCCAGCTCGTATGACGTCCGCTTCCTCGCGGCCTCGATCGCGAGCGCGATGCGGTGTACGGGTGTCGGCGGCGCGGTTTCCCGCAGCGACACGATGCCGACCCAGCGATTCATGCCCCTCCCCCATGCGGCACGCACAGCCCGCCCGCACCGGCACGCGTCACCGCGCTCCCCTCCGGCGTGCGGACGATCCTCCCCGGCCGCTGTCCCCAGGCGATCACGCTGCACCACCGAGGTCGGTGATGCCGACGCGACCGCGTGAGCAGCGTAGTTGCTTCCGCGCTTATGGTGAACTGCTCTGCGGGAGCCGGTAGTGGCGCCCGCTCCCGATCAGGGTCTGCCATGCGGCTGGCTTGCGTCGCACCGTTGGACGTGGACCAGCCGACGGGTCTCATCCACTGTCGGCGGGACTGGGTTTGTCCCCCTGCAGCCTCGTTCCGCTCGTCTTCGTTCGGCGGCGGGCTTCCCCGGACTTCCTGGCAGACTGCGCCTTCCTCTTCGCCAGTTTCCGCTCCCGCTCCCTTTTCTCCCAAGCCAGCCATTTCCGCCGCTCGCGCTGAAACTCCTCGGGGGTCAGTCGCATATAGGCAGTCGCGACCTTGTGGGGCGCCTTCCGGCGATCTTCACCGCGGTCTGCAACGCGGGGGACAGCGGGAGCCTTTACGCGGGCAGCCGAGGCCTTCTTGGACCGCTTTCCCCGCGGTTTCACCGGTACGGGCATCGCCGGGCTCGAGGGCTTCTCTGTCTTGACTGGAGCAGCCCCCAACCCGTTGTGCCGCCGCTCGGCGTCACGGGCGAACTCCAGGTCCTGCAGCGTGCGCCGACGACAATCCTCCTGCTGCTTGGAGATCCGCTTCGCGGCTTTGCTCGACTCGACCCCGCCTTTGCCCGACGGTTTGCCAAGCCGGGCACTCACACCGTTGCCCACCACACCCCCACATATCACGCATCCACACGTTGCAACGTCCTGCCGCCGCCCTCGGCTCTCCCCCGACTGCTGCCCCCTACGCTCACACCGCACCATCGGGACGGCTGGTGTCGACGCATCCGTCTGACCAGCGTAGGTGCCGCGGCCCGCCTGGCGAACAGTCGCGCGCACCAGTCTCCCGCTGGTGTCTCCTGGGTGGCCGCGCCATCCCTGGGCGGGTGTGTCAATTTAACGGCTGATCTTGGTTGTTGAGGTTCAGTTGTTGGCCGGGGTGAGCCGGCCCTCGAAGGCGATCTGGAATGCGTTGAGGGGTGCCTTCCAGCGCATGGTCCATCGCTTGCGACCCTTGCCGGTCGGGTCCAGGCTCATCAGCGCCATGTAGACGCACTTGAGGGCGGCGGCCTCGTTGGGGAAGTGTCCGCGGGCCCGGACGGCCTTGCGTATGCGGGCGTTCACGGACTCGATCGCGTTCGTCGAGCAGATGACCTTCCGGATCTCGACGTCGAAGGAGAGGAAGGGCACGAACTCGGCCCAGGCGTTCTCCCACAGTTTGATGATCGCCGGATACTTCCGGCCCCAGGCTTCCTGGAACTCCCCGAACCGCTCTGTCGCCGCGTCTTCGCTGGGTGCGGTGTAGACGGGCTTGAGGGCTCTGGCGACCTTGTCCCAGTCCTGGCGGGCCGCGTAACGAAAGCTGTTGCGCAGGAGGTGAAGCCGTCAAGAAACAACGCGGTGGTTCTCGCTGGCTGTATGAGGCGGATCGGGTCATTCCAGGGCGGCCGATCCGAGTAGTTCCTGGGCGGTGGTGAAGCGTCGCTCGGCGGTGAGAATCATGATGTGGTGGGCGTCGAGGACCGGCTCGACGTGCGACCGGCTGGAGGGTGCGGCCGGCGCAGTCGGAGCACAGGCGGGCGGTGCCGGTGATGCGGTAGGCGCACACCGGGCAGTCGGGGAAGCCTGCCGGATCCGGGAGACCTGCCGTCACAGGCCGGCCAGGGCGAGCTGCTGGCGCTGCTGGCCGGCGGCCTGAATGTCCGCGGCCTGACCCAGGCGGTCCGTGATGTCGCTGGAGGCGGTGACCAGGATCGCCCGGTCCTCGTCCAGCATCCTCTTAGCCCAGGGCTGCGTGTCGGCGAGAGAGCGGATCAGGAAGACGAGCTTGCCGTGCTCGGCGGCCAGGCGGGCCTGCATCTTGGCACCCGACGTGCTGGAAGCCTCAATGACGACGCTGCCCAGGGTGGTACCGGAGGTGACGACGTTGCGGCGCGGGAAGGTGTACTTCGCCGGCGGGCTCGTGGGCCAGAACTGGCTCAGCAGCGCTCCGCCGGCGGCGAGGATCGCCTTCGCGAGCGGCCGGTTCTCGGCCGGGTAGATCGGGGCGGCGATGCCGGTGCCCATGACGGCGAAGGTCCGGCCGCCTGCGCTGAGCGTGGCCTGATGGGCTGCCGCGTCGATGCCCTTGGCCAGACCGCTGGCGATCACGACGTCGTGCTCGACGAGCTCGCGGGCCATCCGGGCCGCCCGGCGCAGCCCGTCCTCGGATGCCTGGCGGGTGCCGACGACGGCGATGGAGCGGGCGTCGCGCTGATCGAGCTCGCCGCGGTAGAACAGGAACGGCGGCAGGTTGCCGATCAGCCTCAGGTTCGCCGGGTAGTCCTTGTCCAGGACCGTGACCAGGCGCGCGTCGGCGTTACTGGCCGCGGCGAGCTCGTCGTCAACGCGGGCACGGGCATCGTCCAGGCCGGCGGCCAGGGCCTGCTGCAGCAGGGGGCGGTTCTTCGTCGCGGCACGCGAGTCCTCGTGCAGCTGTCCGTCCATGAGCGCGGCCAGGCCCTCGGGGCTCTGGGCGCTGCGGGCGAGCAGGCTCCAGTCCAGGGTGGCGTCGCCGGTGCGCAGCGCGCACAGGGTCAGCAGATCGTGCTGGTCAGCGGTGATATTGAGGTCCATCGGGTGTCCTTCTACTCGTGGCCCCTGGATGTTCGAAGGATGAAGCGGTGTCTCGGGCCACTTCCATCATGGCGTACGCGGCCCCCGTAGGGGCGGGAAGGGGCACTCGGGCCGGTTCCTCAGGCGTGCCGCCGCTGTTCCATGCGGGCGAGAGCTTCGGCGAGCTGGGTGGCCCGCCGGGCGCCGCGACGGGTTCCCAGATGATCCCTGTCGCCAGACAGATGCCGCTGACCAGGCGCTCGGTCTCGCTGGTGTCGTACCACTGCTCGACTTGTCCGGGCAGGGCGATCCACCACAGGGCTTGGTCGTCGTCTTCCCGGCCGGAAGGAGGTACTCGCCGCGCCAGACGAGGGGGTACGCGTTCTGCTGGAGGTGGGTGAGCATCTGGCCGAGGTGCTGCTGCCGGGCGTTCTTGGAGGAGGTCATGGGTGAGCGGGTGCCGACGGGAACCGGGCGCGGTGCCGGATGGGGCATGCGGGCCGTGGTCGGCTCGGGGGCCGGGGGCTCGGCGGCGGCTTCGTGGGCGGCGGCGAAATGCTCCATGGCCGCCGTCAGGGACATCGACGGCCCCTCCCCCGCTCCTCCGGGGCCCGAGGTCGTCTGGAAGTCCGCCAGGGTGATGTTGTTGGTGGTGAAGGGGTCGATGGTGACGCCGGGGCGTAGCCGGTAGACGGTGTGGCGCGAGGGGTACTTTCCGATGGTCAGGGCGATGACCCGCGCTGCTCCGGCCGCGCTGAGGAGGGTGCGGGCCCATTCGACGGACTTGCCTTCGGTGGTGAAGTCATCGAAGACGATCACCGTCCTGCCGGCGATCTTCTTCTTGTAGGCCGGGTGGACTCGTACGGTGCGGGCCTGGGCGGCGATGGAGATGTTCAGGGTGCCCGTCGACTGGCCGATGCTCTTCCTGTACCGCTCCAGGCTGGTGTCGGGGGCCTGGGCGACGCGTTCGAGGAGGTCCTCCTTGTAGGAGGAGCCGGTCATGACTTTGGCCCGCTCCAGGAAGCCAGCGAGCTGCGGGCTGCCCTTGGCCGGCGTGCTGCTGGGGTACACGCAGAAGAAGCTCTGACCGGGCAGGGCGCCCTCGAGGTAGGCCGCGCACAGGAGGTGCAGCATCAGGACATCGCGCGCGTCCTGGTCGCCGACCTTGACGGTCTTGTCGTAGGTGAAGATGTCCTTGACCGTGAAGGTCCGGCCGCCGCCGCGGGGGAACTGCGCGTTGAAGGGCAGCATCGAGCGGATTGCGAAGGCGCGGTCCTCGTCGTCGAGACGGAACGCCCAGCTGGGCTCGTGCAGCAGGAAGTGCTCCAGGAGTTCGATGACGTCGGCCGGCTCGTCGGAGGTCAGCGAGGTGATCGGCTTGCCCAGGCGGCTGGCCCAGCGGGCGTGGATGTGGACGACGCCGGCGTGGATGGCCCGTGTACCAGTCGAACTGCGAGGTCCCGACGAGGATGATCTGGTTCGTGCGGAGGCTGAGCCTGTCCGCGACCGCCTCCAGCCAGGCGCCGTTTCCGCGCTTCGCCTTGTCCGGGATGTCATCGCGGCACAGGTGCAGGGCCGGTTCGGGAAGGCCGGCCGCAGCAAGGGCCGACTTGGCGTCCATCGGGTCGTTGGTCAGCAGAACCCAGGCCACATCGCGGTCATCGAGCCACCGCAACAGCTCGGCGATCCCCTCGTGGGCGTGCCCCGGCCCGCGCAGGACTGCCTTGTAGTCGATCGCGACCGCGCGCACCGTGTGCTTCTCGTCCATCGCCGCGCCCCACTGCTGGCCGTGATCATGAACTGACCCTCTGGCCATGATCTCAGCCGTTCCGGCCGCGCACCTGCGGATTCCGGATTCCCCGGCTCCGGCTCCCCTGCCAGCCGGCCCTGCGACTCCACCGACGGGACTTCGCCGCCCCAGGCGTCACATCCGCCTCAACTTCGTTAAGTAACCCACTCTTCTGTCCCGCGACGCCTGTAGGGCACGAGGGCCACCCGGGCCCCGGAGCGGAGGCACGAACGATGGAAGAGCAGAACGCACACGGCGTCGACAGGATCGTGGTGGGGCTGGCCCAGCGGCCGGGGACCGAGCCGCCGTGCGCGGATGGGGCCGACGTCCAGCGCCGCGGGAAGATGGTGTGTGCCGCGGGGGTGGACGGGGCCGGCCACCACCCGGACACCGTGCGGTACTCCGCGCTCACCCCGGCGGTGATCACGCACATCGGGATGACGCTGGGCGGGCTGGTCGGGCTGATGACAGCCGGGCAGATGGCCGCGGCCTACGACCAGGCGCCGCACGCGTCGGCCGTGTACGCCTGCATGGAGCCGGGGCAGCCGACGTCCGTCCACTGGATCGGAGACTGCCGGGCGTACGGCTGGCGGGAGGGCGCCGGGCTCACCCTCTGGTCCGACGACCAGACCATGGGCAACTGGCTGCGTAGGAACGGAGGGGCGGCCGTGCAGCTCGAGGCCGAGAAGCACGACAACTGGTCCCGACTGGGGGTCGCGCAGGCCTCGTCCGCGACGTGCCGACAGGTGCAGATCCCCGGGAGGACGCCGCGTTGGTGCTGCTGGTGTCCGACGGGGTCTCCGACCAGGTGCCCCCGGAGGTGTTCGCCCGGCTGTGCTGCGAGTACGCGGCCGACCCCCAGGTGCTCGCGGACACCTTGGTCGCGGCGGCCGGGGAGGACGAGAGCGGGTACTGCGACGACGCCACCGTGGTCGTCCTGCTCCGGGTGGAGGGCTGAGGGCTTCCCTTGTCCGGGGCGCGGACGGCGGGTGGGGCGTTCAGGCCTCCGGGGCGTCGTGGCGCTCGGGTTGGTCTGCTGGTGGGGTGAGGTGCTCTACCAGGACGAGCAGCATCAGCACGGCAAGGGAGCCGAGGAGGATGGCTGACCACCCGATGGTCCACGGAGTGCTCCGGGTGTGGATCACCGTGGGGGTGAGCACCACCATGGCGGCGACCGTGCCGCACGGCAGGATCCACTGCCGCCTCATCGCCGGGCGCCCGGCACGGCGTCGTCGGGCTGGTGCCCGTCGAGGGTGTGGTTGGCCGGATGGTGAGGATGGTTCTGCCACGGAGCGGCCATGTTCATGAGCTCGCGGATCGGCTGTGCCGGGGTCCTCGGCATGTACGGCCCCGGCGTAGGACTTCTCCAGATCGTGGGCGGCGGTCCAGTCGGCCTCGTACGCCTCGCGGCCGTCGGGGTATTGCTCGCGGCGCCGGTCATCGAGCCGGTCCACGATGAACTGGTAGGCGCGTACGCCGGTCTGCGGGTCCAAGGGCATGCGGTGGATCTTTCGGAGTCGGTGGCCTGGTCGGCTGTGGGTCGGTCTATCGCCTGAGCGGTCGTGCGGCGCGGGCGCGGCGCGCGGCGCGGAATGCTTCGGCGGGATCGTCGCAGGCTCCGGGGGCCGGACGCCACTCATCGGCTCGCCGGAGCGTGAAGGGGTGCCATCGACCGTCGAGACCGGGCCGGATCTGGACGCCTGCGGTCGAGTCGGTGATCGCTCCGTCGGCGATGTCGATGACGCCGGGGGCGACGGCGCGGGAGGCGCGCATGGCGTTCCCGGCCTGTTCCAGCGTGCTCGGCGGGACCGTGGCTGCGGCGAGGGTGGCGTGGGCGCCGGCCGGGCCTCCGTGGCGGTAGCCGATCATCATGGCGCGCAGCGCGGCTTCGGTGAGGCCGGTGGCGTCGGCGGCGGCGGGAGCCGGTCGACGCCGTGGGGGTGGCAAGGATCCGTACGGTGTCGGCGAGGTCGTCGTGGGGTTGGTCCGGGGGCCGCGGACAGGAGGGCGCGGGCGCGGTGGGCTGCGTCCTGGGCCATCCAGGCCAGGTCCTGGGCGCGGGGCCCGGGGAGGGGCGGGTCGTCGAGGGTGGTGGTGGCCGGGACGACGGTGTCGAGGTCTAGGTCGGTCCGCCCGGGAGTCCTTCGCACGTCGACCGCTCCTTCGTGGTCTTCACAGAGTGCGCAGGACGGCGACCACCTTGCCGAGGATGGCCGCGTCGTCTCCCGGGATCGGCTCTTACGCCGCGTTGTGGGGCATCAACCACACCCGGCCCCTCTCGCGGCGCAGGCGCTTGACAGTGGCCTCGCCGTCCAGGAGCGCGGCAACTTCCCGGAGTCAGCCGATCGCGAGCTGTCCGCCGTGAGCCTGAAGAACCGTGCCGGTGATGTAGCTGGCACGGGAGGAAGCAAGGAACAGAACTGCTTCCGCGATTTCTTCAGGTCTTGCGACCCGCCCCAGTACGGTGGTTCGCCCGATCTCCTGGAGGGTTTCATCTCCCATCTCCTCCGTCCCCGGGGTATAGACAGGGCCGGAGGCCACGGCATTCACGCGAACTCCCTGGGCACCGAACTCGTCAGCCCATACTCGTGTGAGGAGTTCGAGCGAGGCTTTGGAGGCCCCGTAAGCTGCCGCTCCCCGGACTGGCGTGGTGGCTGCTCCTGTACTCAGACTCACGATGGCGCCATGCCCCCGTGTGGCCATTCCTGGTGCGAGCGCGCCAACCAGGAGCATCGGCGCGCGCGAGTTGATGGCCATATGGGTGTCGAACATCTCAGCTGTGGTCTCCGGGGTGCTGGCGAACCGATAGATGCCGGCGTTGTTGATCAGAACATCCACCTCGCCTGCTTCAGCAGCAAGACGCAGAACCTCCTCGGACTTGCTCAGATCCGCGGCAACGAACCGGGCGTTCCCGCCTGCGGCGGCGACTTCGTTGACGGTCTCCGCACCGCGCTGTTGGTCCCGCCCGTGGACGACGACCGACGCTCCCAAGCCTGCAAGGCGAAGGGCAATGGCCCGGCCGATGCCAGAGGTGGCTCCGGTGACAAGAGCGGTGGATCCGTCCAGTTCTGCAGTCATGGGAAGCTTCTCCAAGTCGAGAGGGACGACATGCTGTCGGTTGTTGCTCATGTAACTGATGATCCTGATGTTCATTCCGGAGCGGGGGCGGACCCACGCCGGGCAAGACCGGTGATCATGGTCCAGCCGCCCTTCATCCGGCGGTAGCCGGGGATCCGTCGGCAACGTCGCCGTGGCCGTAGGCGGTGCGGACCCCGGAGACGGACATGCCGGAGACGGCGGCGAGGTCGGCGAGCTTGAACGGGTGTGAGTAGTTGAGGTACAGGAAGTAGCGCCGAGATTGATCATGGTCGTGCGCTGGGGATCTCGGTGTCCGGGCGGGGCCGGGGGACATCGGCGTTCTGGAGCGCGGCGAACTCCCCGCGAGCCGCTTCGATGGCCTCGGGGTACGCCTGGGCCTTCTCGTGTTCAGCGAGGGCCCGGTAGACGCTGGCGACGGACGGGCACTGCCCCTTGCGCTTGCCGGTGGGGATGATCAGGTCGGGCTAGATCTGCTCGACGGATTCGCCGCCCGCGCGGCGCCGGATCACGGTGTGCGGCATGTCGTCGGTGATGACCGGTGGCCGGCCGCTAATGCTTGCCCTTGCGGGCCGCAGTGTCGAGCCCTTCGAGCGTCGACTCGCGGATGTTATCCCGTTCGGTCTCCGCCATCGCCGCGAAGAACGCGAACAGCAGGCGGCCGGGACCGCTCGGGTCGTACATCCCCGGCAGGGTCCCGGCGAGCATCTCCAGGATCAGGCCGTGGGCGGTGAGGTGGTCGGCGAGCGCAGTGAGTTCGGCGGCATCGCGGCCGAGGCGCTTCATCTCGTAGACAGTGAAGATGACGCGGCAGTGCGGGGCATGCGCCTTGATCTCGCGGGCGGCGGCGAGCGCGGCTTCGAACTGCGGGCGTATCCGGATGCGGGTGCTGATCTTCTCGCTGAAGATCTTCTCTCGTGAGATGCCGTGCTTGGTGAGTGCGTCGAGCTGCGAGTCGAGTTCCTGGCCGAGGGTCGAGCAGCGGGCGTAGCCGATGCGGATGTCGGCGCCGGGGGTGTCGGGGTCGAGCGGTGCCGGGGCGGGGGTGCCGGGACGCCACGGCTGCCCCGGGCCTCGGTCGGCCGGGTCGGCACCCGTAGCAGCTTCGAGAGTCGGGGCACCTTCGTGAACCGGCAGGTGTGGTAGCTGCCGGCGACCGCGCCGCCGCGCGAGCGGCACGGCGAGCCCGGTTCAGCCGCGCACCGCGGGCGCGGATGGCGCTGGACGTCGTCCGCGTCGGACGGGGAGGGGCCTTGAGGGCCCGTCATGGGCCCGGAGCTTCGCAGAATCAAGTCTCAGAAGGGGGTGTGACCCGCTTTTGAGTGAGAACGAGTTGTGCGAACCGGTCGAGGGTCCGGAGGGGCTGCTGAGCCTTTAAGTGATCTTGCTCGGGCAAAGGACCGTTTGTGAGAGGCTGCTTCGCGGTCAGGCCACCCTCATCGGGGATACCGCACAGCACTGGGATTCACCCACCAGCGACATCACAGTCACCTTGAATTGCTACCTCAGTAGTCGCTGCGCTTCATACAGCGTTGTCCATACCGACGAACAGTTTCGCGATACGCCACTCGCCTTCGGCATGCTGCAGCGTGAACGTGTAGAAGCCGGTCGTGATCACGGTCGGGCTTCCACCTGCGTTCGACGTCAGCATCAGGTAGGCCCACACCACTGCCGCGCCGGCGTCCGCACTGCGGAAGACCATGTTGGTCCGGTTGTGCCTGCGCTGATCGCACCCCGCGTCAAGTCGAGTATCGCCGCGCGTCCGACGAAGGGGCCTTGCTCGACCTCACCGGCGATCGTGAGCGTCATGTTGGCGTCTTCGGTCAGGACGCCCGCCAACGTCACCAGATCTCCGTGCGAAGGCGTAGCGCGCCAGCGTCTGCTGGACGGCGAACCGCTCTGCAGGGTCGAGATCCACCTCCCCCGCAGGCGTTGCGGTGAGGTAGCTGCTTCCCCAGCCGAAAGCCGCAGTTGTCGTCATATCAAGCCTCGTTCGTGCTCGGTTGTCGGGTGAAAGATCGGGCGCGCACAGAGCGACAGCGGTCACCCGGCGTGCGATGGGAGGGCGGAGCGCGGGACATGAGCGGCGCGCCGCCTTGCGACCGACCGCTCCACCGTCAGGACGCCGGACCGCTGCCGCCGGCGACGGTGATGTGCTGGCCGGTGATATACGCGGCTCCGCCAGCATCAGGAATGTGATCGTCTCGGCGATCTCCTGCGGCGAACCGAGCCGACCGAACGGGTCCGCTCGGTTCGCCGCAGCGAGCATCGCGGCCGCGTAGTCGCCAGACGCGCCCCAAGGTCTCCGCGTCGGCGTCCCGAAGGCCACCGGTGCCCTGAGGACGAGCGCCGGACGCGTCGGTGAGACGGCTCGTTCCTAAGGGACCGTGAGCACGATCTTGCCCTGGATGTGCCCCTGGGCGACGCGCTCGTGCGCCGCCCGGGCATCCGCGAGCGGGAACGTGCTGTCGATCGCGACGCGAATCTTCCCCGCGTCGACCAAGCTCTCCAGTTCGGCGAGTTGCTCGCCGCTCGAGCGGACCGACACGGCCGTGACCGTGACACCCAGCTCCGCGTTCTCCTCGTCGTCGAACTGGCCGAAGTACACCGGGTAGAGGGACCCGCCGCGCTTGAGGGTGCGCAGGAAGCGCCTGCTGTCGGGACCCCCGACGGTGTCCAGGACCAGGTCGACGTCACGAACGACCTCCTCGGGCCGCTCCTTGGTGTAGTCGATGAACTCGTCGGCGCCGAGCTCGCGCAGGAACGTCTCGTGCGCGCCGGAGGCCACGGCGATGACGCGGGCCCCCTTCCACTTGGCCAGCTGGAGAGCAAGGTGCCCCACGCCACCGGCAGCGCCGTTGATGAGCACCGTGCTCTCGCTGTCGAGTGCCATCGGGCGGTGCTGGGCCTCTTGGAACGGCGAGGGATGATCGTGCCCGAGCTCGATCAAGAACTGCCACGCCGTCAACCCCGACATGACCAGGGCGGCGGCGTGCACGTGATCGATGCCGGCCAGCTTGCGGGCGAGGTCGGACGCCGGCGCGGTGACGTACTCGGCGTACGCGCTGCTCTGGAGAACGGTGGGGAAGCGCAGAAGGCCGATCACCTCATCTCCGACCGCGAAGCCGTTGACGTCGGCGGCGACGGCTTCCACGACGCCTGAGACGTCGGTCCCCGGAATCAGGGGGAGATGGAACTCGGGCCTGATCTCGGGGGGTATGTCGGGCATCCCCTCTCGGGCATACCGGTCAGGAGGGTTGATGCCGACCGCGTGCACGCGCACGAGCACCTCACCCGGCCCCGGCACGGGAACCGGAACCTCCTCATAACCCAGCACCTCAGGGCCGCCGAACTCGTGCAGCCGGATCGCTTTCATGGTCTGTTTCGGCACAGCTCTCTCCTGCGTCTCTCGCGGGGTAAACTAAGTGAATCGATGGTCCGTTTTTCCGGACCACTGATCCGAATATATGGACCACTGATCCGAATAGTCAAGAGGGACAGATGCGGGCCGACGCCAGGAAGAACCGCGAACACCTGCTCGCCGTAGCGGGCACCGCCATCACCGAGCAAGGCGTCGACGTGTCACTGCGCGACATCGCACGCAGGGCCGATGTCGGGCTCGCGACGCTGCTGCGTCACTTCCCGACGCGCGAGGCGCTGCTCGATGCCCTGCTCCGCACGAACTTCGACGAACTGACGGCAAAGGCAGGCGAGCTCGAGACATCGAGCTCGCCCAAAGACGCTCTCGTTTCGTGGCTACGCGACTGCGTCGCGTGGACAACCGAGTATCGGGGCGCGATCGTGCTGATGGCAGCCGCCATCGAGGACACCGAATCCGCACTCCACGCCTCGTGCGCCACCCTGCGCGCAGCCGGCGCGCGGCTCCTCACCCGTGCCCAGGCCGCGGGCATGGCGCGGAGCGATATCGATGGCGCCGATTTGTTCGCGCTGGTAATGGCGCTCGCTTGGCTCGGCGATCAACCCTCGCTCGCGCCACGCGCCGATCGCCTCTTCGACGTTGTCGCAAGCGCGATCCTGACCAGCACAGCGAGCAGCGATGCCGAGGAGGAACGCCTCCCTCGCGCCCGTAGCTGAAACCGTCGCGCACGCGGACCAGCGAAACTCGGCCGCGCGCTCGGCAGGAGCGGATCGACGCCGAGTTCGCCAAGGCGGTCAAGGGCACCGGCATCGAGCCGCGCGCTCCTCGGGAGCGGACCGCGGCCGCCGCGAAGCGGCTGACGAAGGCGGCGCGCACGAACAGTTCGAGGCCCAGGGCATCTTGTTCGTGCCCTACTTCCCGCTGGCCTCGGGTCGGCTCAGCAGCTACCACGAGCTGACGGGCCCCGCAAAGCGCCTCGGCACCTCGGCGCCACGTCGGCCCAGGTCGCGCTGGCCTGGCTGCTGCGCCGCTCTCCCTCCATGGTCGTCATCCCCGGCACGTCCCGACCACTTGCGCTCCAATGTCGCTGCGTCCGGGGTCGCCGAAAATCTGACCGACGCCGAGGTTGCCCAAACGCCCGACGCGCAGAGCGACCGCTGAGCAAGGCGGCGGCCCGCAAGCTGATCACGCCCTGGTCGGCTCCGGACGGTCAGTCCTGCCCTCCGTCGTCGCCCTCGTCCAGCTCGGGCACGTCCGGATCACGGGTGTGAGTAGTTGAGGTACAGGAAGTAGCGCGCTGCTGCCAGGTGTCTCGGTGCCGGCCCGGCAGGTGTCGGAGGCCGCCCGCACGGTGGCCGAGCGGCAGCTGTACGAGGCGGTGGCCAGGGCCGCGCGGAAGGCGGACCGGACACTGGCGTCGGCGCTGGTGGCACTGCTGGAGGTTCCGGAGGGCAGGCGGGTCTCGGAGTTGGAGCGGCTGCGGACGCCGCCGACGAAGTCGACGGGCACGGCGATGGCCCGTGCGATGGAGCGGGTGGAGGAGATCTCCGCGTTCGGACTGGGGCGGGTGCATCTGTCGCGGGTGCCGGTGAACCGGCTGAACACGCTGCGCGGTACGGGCAGCTGAGCAAGGCTCAGACGATCGAACGGGCGCCGGAGCCTCGGCGCGGAGCTGGGCGACGGCGCCGCGCACCGGCTGCGCGCACGGTGGCGCACGAGGCGTGGAGTGCGGATTCGGTGTCCTCGATGGCGGCTGCCATCAGCACGATCGCGCCCCGATACTCGGTTGTCCACGCGACGCAGTCGCGTAGCCACGAAACGAGAGCATCTTCGGGCGAGCTGGACGTTTCGAGGGCGCCTGCCTTAGCGGTCAGCTCGTCGAAGCTCGTGCGGAGCAGGGCATCGAGCAGCGCCTCGCGCGTCGGGAAGCGACGCAGCAGCGTCGCGAGCCCGACATCAGCCCTGCGACGTCTTGTCGCGCAGTGACACATCGACGCCTTGCTCGGTGATGGCGGTGCCCGCTACTGCGAGCAGGTGGTCGCGGTTCTTCCTGGCGTCGGCCCGCATCTGTCCCTCTTGACTTCCGGATCAGTGGTCCATATATTCGGATCAGTGGTCCAGAAAAACGGACCATTGGTCCAGGCCGGACCACAACGGACGAGCCACCCCCTCCGGCCGTCACGCCGTCCGCCGCAGCAGTCGGGGGCAACGAGGCGCCCCGGCTGCGACCACCACCTGTTGAACCGGTGACGCATTGGGCGTAATCCACCGACGTCAAGAAACAAGGACATCCCCATGGATCTGAAGCTCGAAATGGTCGTGCTGCCCGTCTCCGACATCGACCGGGCCAAGGCCTTCTACGAGAAGGCCGGATTCCGCCTCGACGTCGACTACAAGGCCAGCGAGGACGTCCGGGTCGTGCACTTCACGCCGCCCGGCTCCGAGTGCTCGATCATCTTCGGCGAGGGGATGACCCCCATCACGCCCGGCTCGTTCCAGGGCCTGTACCTCATCGTCTCCGACATCGAGGAGGCCCGCGCGGAGCTCACCGGCCGCGGCATCGAGGTCAGCGAGATCTTCCACGACGCAGGCGGCCACTTCCACGGCCACGAGGGCGGAGACGTCACCCACCGCCGCCCCGGCCAGGAGCGACTGGCCGGCCTGCACCCCGAGCGCGCCTCCTACGCCTCCTTCGCCACCTTCAGCGACCCGGACGGCAACGGCTGGGTCCTCCAGGAGATCACACAGCGCCACCCCGGCCGCTGACAACCCACAAGCCACCATCCAGGGGCCGCAACGGGCCGTGCCCAGCCCGGACGGCAGCCAGTCCGGACCAGCACCTCTCGCGGTCCGGACCGAAGACCGGCACCGGATCGCCGGGCGAGCGCAAGAGTGGGTGCTCTCCGCCGCCCGGCGGTCCGGCTGCCACGGGGCCCGCGCCGACCGCCGCGGCCGTCCCATCCCGTGACTGCCCCTCGACGCCGTGCGGTGCGGCGGCCCAGGGGCCGTCCGGCGGCGGGCAACGGCGAACGCGGCCGCCGGAGAGTCCGGCCGAGTCACGCAAGCAATGAGGAACGAAACAGTGAGGAACACAGCAGTGATGAACGAGACAGCCCGTACCTACGACGTGATCGTGATCGGTGGCGGTCCGGTCGGCGAGAACGTGGCCGAACGCGCCCGCGCCGCAGGGCTCAGCACCGTGATCATCGAGCGCGAACTCCTCGGCGGCGAGTGCTCGTTCTGGGCCTGCGACCCGAGCAAGGCGCTGCTGCGGCCGGTGGTGGCACGCGCGGACGCGAGCCGCGTACCCGGACTCGACCCGGCCGTCGCCGGCCCGCTGGACGTCGAGGCGGTCCTCGCGCACCGCGACAGGATGTCCTCGTACTGGAAGGACGAGGACCAGGTCGACTGGCTCAACTCAGTCAACGTCGACCTCATACGCGGCCACGGCCGGCTCACCGGCCCCAAGCAGGTGGCCGTGCAGACACCCGAGGGCGACACCATCGCCCTGACCGCCCGGCACGCCGTCGCCGTCTCCACCGGCACCCGCGCCGCCCTGCCCCCCATCCCCGGATACGACACCGTCCGCCCCTGGACCAGCCGCGAGGCCACCACCGCCACCAAGGTGCCCGGCCGCCTCGCCGTCGTCGGCGGCGGTGTCGTCGCCGTCGAGATGGCCACCGCCTGGCAGGCCCTCGGCTCCCAGGTCACCATGCTCGTCCTCGAGAACGGTCTTCTCGAGCGGATGGAGCCGTTCGCCGGCGAACTGGTCGCGGACGGACTGCGCGAAGCCGGCGTCGACATCCGCTTCAACACCACCGTCACCTCCATGGCCCGCGAGGACGGCGAGGTCCGGATCACGCTCTCCGACGGCGGGCAGCTGGCCGCGGACGAGATCCTGCTGGCGACCGGCCGAGCCCCGCAGACCCGCGACATCGGCCTGGAGAGCGTCGGCCTCACCCCCGGCGACTGGCTGACCGTCGACGACACCTTCCGTGTCACCGGCGTCGACGGCGGCTGGCTCTACGCCGTCGGCGACGTCAACCGCCGCGCCCTGATGACGCATCAGGGCAAGTACCAGGCCCGGATCGCCGGCACCGTCATCGGCGCCCGCGCCAAGAAAGAGCCCATCGACGACGCCCCCTGGGGCGCCCACGTCGCCACCGCCGACCACACCGCCGTCCCCCAAGTCGTCTTCACCACCCCCGAAATCGCCTCCGTCGGCCTGACCACCCGCGAGATCGAACAGAGCGGCCGCCGCATCAAGGTCGTCGACTACAACCTCGCCCACGTCGCCGGCGCCCACCAGTACGGCGAGGACTACCGCGGCCACGCCCGCATGCTCATCGACACCGACCGCAACACCGTGGTGGGCGTCACCTTCGCCGGCCCCGGCGTCGGGGAACTCGTCCACTCGGCCACCATCGCGGTCGCCGGCGAGGTGCCCCTCGACCGGCTCTGGCACGCCGTCCCCGCCTTCCCCACCCTCGGCGAAGTCTGGCTGCGACTGCTGGAGACCCACCGAGGCTGAACGCGCTCCTGCCGGCATGCGGGTCGGGCCGTGCTCTCCGCCGGGTGACTCGGTCGTCCGCGGTTAAGAAGCGGTCCTCCAACCCCGGTTGGTCGGCGGTGACTTGCTTGCGGGCGAGGTTCGCACCGCTGCCGGCGGTCCGGCAGCGGTGCTCGGGGCGCAAGAGCTGGATGACCACAGAGTGCCGTGCGGAATCCTCTTCACCGGCGTCCGGTGTCCGGCCGGCCTGTTGGGGCAGGGTGCGCCGAGGACTGGCGAGGTCGTGTGCCCACAGTGCCGCTGCGATGCGACGCAGAACAGGGGGCGTGGCCGTAGGTGGGCCGCTACTGAACTTGATCGGGTGATGTCGGGCTGTACCTCGGACAGCGCGCAGGTGGCTTCGGTAGTCCTGGTGCGGTGAGATATTCGCAGGGTGGCGGCTTGACCGACGCCGAGAGGGCTGCGCGGGAGCGAATCGGCTCCAAGCCGTGGCTTGCTTCCAGGGCGGGGAGAAGAACCGGGAGATCGCTGCCGCGTTGCGGGTCTCGGAGCGGTCGGTGGAACGCTGGCGACGCCAGTGGCGCGAGGACGGCCACGCCGGGGTGGCCTTGAAGGGGTCACCAGGCCGACCCCGACTGTCCGACGCGCAGAGGGCCAGGCTGGAGCGAGAGTTGGAGCGCGGCCCGCTGGCACACGGGTGGACCGATCAGCGGTGGACCCTGGCCCGGGTGAAGACGCTGATCGGCCGGTTGTTCCACGTCTCATACGCGGTGGAGGGCACGTGGCGGTTGCTGCGACGGAACGGCTGGTCGTGGCAGCAGCCCGCCCGGCGGGCGATCGAGCGTGACGACGATGCAGTGGAGCTGTGGAAGCGGGAGGTGTGGCCGCGGGTAAGAGCACCGCGGCGGCGAACGGAGCCTGGGTGGTCTTCGAAGACGAGGCCGGCCAGTCGATGACGCCGCCGCGTGCCAGGACCTGGGGCCGCAGGGGCAGCACCCCGGTCGTCCGGGTCCGCGGACGGGGATCGGGCCGGGTGTCGATGGCGGGCATGACCTGCTACAAGTCCGGTCAGCGGTCCCGTCTGATCTACGCGATCCGCGAGTGCCGGGGCCGCAAGGACGAACCGAAGGGCTTCGGCTGGAAGGACTACCGCGATCTGGCCCTCCGCGCCCATGCGCAGCTCGGCGGTCCGATCGCGCTGGTGTGGGACAACCCGCGCATGCACCTGGTCGCGCCACTGCGGGAGTTCTTCGAGGCCAACGCCCACTGGCTCACCGTGTTCCAGTTACCGACGTGCGCTCCGGACCTCAACCCGCAGGAGGGTATCTGGTCCCTGGTCAAACGCGACATCGGCAACCTTGCCGCCGCTGACCTCGGCCAGGTCACCCGCGCCGTGAAGCGCAAGCTCAACATGCTGCAGTACCGGCCGGAGGTGATCGACGGCTGCCTGGCGGGCACCGGCCTGACCCTGTCGGCGTGATCGTCAGAAGATGCCGAAGAAGCGATGCCACCAACTGGGCCGCTGAACGTGCCAGGGCAGCTGGCTCGGCCCGTCGTAGTCGAGCTCCAACAGCTCCTCGGCAAACACCACATAGCCGAGCTCGACCAACGCTCGATTGACCTTGGCAAGGTCAGCGCTGTCCAGCTCGCCCTCGGCCTGGGCGTCCTCCGTCCCAAGGAAGGCGCCGGGGTTGTCCGCGCAGACCAGAGCCAGCGAGCCGAACTTGCTCACACAGACGACGATCCGGGTTCCGCATACGGTCGCGTCCCCGGGGACGACGACGCGTCCGTACTCGCTGGAGTCCTGAGTGTCCTGCTCAGCCGTGCAGCGAGCTGCGAAGTCACCTTCGAGCCGGGTCACCAGACCGCCGAAGAGGGCTGCGATCTCACCGCGGTTGTAGTGCTGCGGCCACTCCAACCACTCCGGATCGTCGAGCTCGCGCAGCAACGCCAGCAGATCCGCTTCACTCTCGGTCATGTCCTCATCCTGACGCGACAGCCACACGCGGAGCGGCTCGGGGTACCACCACGCTCACCGTGCCCCGACAACACCCATTCAAGTTCAAGTAGCAGCAGCGTGTGTGGGTCCAGCATGATCATCGACCGCTACGATCTCGATCTGATTCGGCCTGCACCGAAGAACGACATTCCGGAAGGATCGCCGCAGCCTGCCATGGTCTACCGCATACACTTCACGGTTCAGGATCTCGCCCGAACTCGTGTGGCCGAGGGGCCGATGCCGCTGCACGAACTGGAACTTGCGGCGCGGGCCGTACAGAGCCGCAGCCAGTCGGCACGATTCGGTGCCTGGCGGCATCGCGCCCGCGCTCAGCTGTCTGCCATTCGCATGGCCCTCTCACTCATGCCTGCGGTGGGGTCTTCGCCAGCTTTCTTCAGCCCCGCCAAGGTGGGCCCGGTAGAAGAGCTCCTGGACCAGGTGCGCAGCACGCCTGGCGAACGTGTCAGGAGGAATCTGCTGGAAGTCGCACCTCATCGTCCTTCCTTACCTGAGTGGGCTCACCGGCTGGCGGACGATGCATCTCTGTTTGCCGAGCTCTGCACGGGGCTTGGGCACCTGCACGCATGCCTGCTCGCGCCGTACTGGGCTCAGTTCACGGAACAGCTCGCAGTCGACCGGGCTCTGCGACTGCAGCAATTGCTCACCGGCGGCGTCGAGTATCTGCTGACCCAGGTCAACCCGCTGTGGATGCGGTGGAACCCGCCCATTCTCGAGATCCGGATGTTGAGCGGAGCCGATCGCGACCTTCATCTGGAAGGTCAGGGCTTCCTACTCGTTCCGTCGATGTTCTGCGATCGCGCCATCGTCACCCGGGGCCGGCCCGCAGCCGTCAGTTATCCCGCATACCCGAACCAGCAGCGTCCCCTTGAGCTCACGATCCCTGCTTCCACGCCGGGCCAGGACCGATCCCCCGCTGTGTCCAGCCTCCTGGGCCGCACTCGCACCGCGGTGCTCACCACCATCGCAGAGCACCAAGGCTGTACGACCAAGGAACTGGCCGCTCGGGCAGGAATCGCGCCCGCGAGCGCGAGCGAGCATGCCACCGTTCTCCGCGAAGCCGGCCTGGCCCGTTCACTGCGCCACCGGAATTCCGTGCTTCACACCCTTACCCCTCTCGGCCTAGCGGTCCTCAATGCCCGACAGGAAGGCTGAGACCCTCTCGGGTACGGCGAGGTGCCTCCTCCCCTCGCCGTTTCGCTTGAGGGCGGCCATCTGCCGGGCAGTGAGGTCTTCCTGTCCTTGACCGGTGAGCCTTGCGGAGGCGCAACCAGACCGAAGCTCGGAACACCATGCGCAACCGAGCCCTCTGCGGCCCGGGCTCCTTCGGGGTGCCCTTCAGCAGGGCCGGTGCCAGCGCGGCTGTACCTCGGGGCTTCCCTCCGGACGTGTGGAGAGACGCCGAGCAATGCTCAAGACCTGTGAATCGAGCTTGAGGAGCACGCGAAGGGCGTACCTGCTGCACGACTTGGCCGGCCATGCGAGTGAATGGGACGTGTGTTGGCACGGTGCTCCAGCTCCCGGTATCGGGTCGTCGCGGTCGACCAGCGCAGGTCGATTAGGCCGGCGTCGCGGGCGTGAGTGATGTCGGCAACCGACCCCGCCCGCGCCTCACCGCAGAACAACAATCGTCCACGCTCATCGGTGAGGACGAGGGCTTTCAACGCGTTGATGCGGCTCTTGCCGGACACGAACCGGCTGCGTCCACCACGGTGCGCGGACAGCCGGCGGACCTTGATCTCGGTGGCGTCCATCAACGCGGTCCGCCCGGTGGCACCGAGATGAGCGGCAGTGCTCCCCTCTCCCCCGTTATGTTTTCCGCGGCCCCGCAAGGGGGCCGCTGGCCTCCGGGCCCGGCATGACTGTGTCCCCCTGTCGGATGGATGACCTGGGGGGGTGGTGTCACCGGGCCCGGGAGGTGCCGTCGGAGACGCTGATGAGAGGTCCGGCCACCGCCCGGTTCGGCGCAACGCCGGCCAGCTCGCGGGCGACAGGTCTGCATAACGTGGATGCGCGCGTACGACACCACTGCCGAGGCCGGCACGTTCAACTCCCCGGGAAGGGTGCGATGTTCGACACCGAAGACGTGGGCGTGTTCCTCGGCCTGGACGTCGGCAAGAGTGCTCACCACGGCCACGGGCTCACCCCCCGCGAAGTTCGGCACGGTCCTCGTCATCGTGGACCAGCCCGCCTCCATCGGCGCCCTCCCGCTGACCGTCGCACGCAACGCAGGCTGCAAGGTCGCCTACCTGCCCGGACTGGCGATGCGCCGGATCGCCGACCTCTACCCCGGCGAGGCAAAGACCGACGCCAAGGACGCCGCGGTGATCGCGGACGCCGCACGCACCATGCCCCACACCCTGCGCTCGCTGGAGCTGACCGACGAGATCACCGCCGAGCTGACGGTGCTCGTCGGCTTCGATCAGGACCTCGCGGCCGAGGCCACCCGCACCTCCAACCGGATACGCGGCCTGCTCACCCAGTTCCACCCCAGCCTGGAACGCGTCCTCGGCCCACGCCTGGACCATCCGGCGGTGACCTGGCTGCTCGAACGCCACGGCTCCCCGGCCGCCCTGCGGAAAGCCGGACGCCGCAGACTGGTCGAGCTGATCCGGCCCAAGGCCCCGCGCATGGCCACCCGGCTCATCGACGACATCTTCGACGCCCTCGACGAACAGACCGTCGTGGTCCCCGGAACCGGCACCCTCGACACAGTCGTCCCCTCCCTTGCCTCGGTTCACGAACAGCGCCGGGCCCTGGAAACCCAGATCAAGACCCTGCTGCCCGCAGGCCGCTGCGAAGTCCGGGGCACCGCCCAGTCCCACGAGCGCGTCATGCACCCCGGTCTGCAGCCAGTCGGCCTGGTTGTCGTCAGCCTCGGCAACCGCGAGAGCGATAAGCCTTATGGCGGCCACCGTCCCCACCCGGGCCAGGGCCTCTGCCGTCTGCCGGGTCACCGCCGTGTCCTCGACGTCCAGCAGCAGCCCCACCAGCGTTTCCGCAGCCTCAGGAACATCAGCGAAGGAAGCAAGGTCACGCCCGGCACGAACACGTTGCGTCCACGAAGGAGACGACGCCTCGCCAAAGCCTCCTCCAACCCACTCGTCATCTCTGGCACGACCAGACAGTCTCATGCCCCACAGAGAAGATCGAACCCCGGGCAGAAGCTGCCCACACGCTTGACGAAGAACATAGAGGCACCCCCCCACGCGGCACGGCCGACCGCCTGATCGGTCGGGACCGCGACCTTCAGCGGATCCGTGACCTTCTCGGCCTCGGAGCCGGAGGCGGAGCGCTTCTGCTGTCGGGAGAAGCGGGCGTCGGGAAGACGGCAGTGCTGGACGCCCTCGCCGAGGCGGCCCAGGCAGAGGGAACCCGGGTTCTGCGCGCTGTCGGTGTGGAGTTCGAGGCGAACTGCAGCTACTCGGGTCTCAATCAGATCCTGTTCCCCTTCCAGGACGCGCTCGGCGAACTGGAGACGCCCTTCCGTGACGCCCTGGGCGTCGCGCTCGGTTTCGAAAGCGGCTCACCGCCGGAACGGCTCATGGTCCCCAATGCCTTCCTGCTCCTACTGCGCACGCTCGCAGCCGGTGACCCGCTTCTGCTCGTCATCGACGACCTGCCCTGGCTCGATCGGGCAAGTGCTGCCGTACTGGGTTTCGTCGCGCGACGGGCGGCCGGCATCCGCGTGAGCTTTCTCGCCGCATCGCGTTCCGGTTCGCGGAGCCTGCACGACACCGGTGTCCTGCCCGAAGTCTGGCTGCAGCCGCTGGACGAAGCGTCGGCGGACCACCTGGTCAGTACGAGGTTCCCGGACCTGGTCGCCAGTGCCCGTCAGCGCCTGCTGACCGTGGCGCATGGCAACCCACTGGCTCTGCTGGAGCTGCCGTCCGCGCTGTCCGCGGAGCGGGGCCCGGCCCTCGGCGAAGTCCCCGCCGTGCTGCCGCTCAGCCAGCGCCTGGAGGCAGTGTTCGGCTCCCGGATTACGAGTCTGCCGCAGCCGTCGCAGCGTCTTCTGCTGCTGGCCGCACTGGAAGGTGACGGCGATCTTGGGGTGCTGCAGGCGGCCTCGCGGCAGGCGAACGACGGATACGAGCTGGACGACCTGGCACCTGCCGAACGTGACCAACTGGTCCACATCGACGAAGAAGCGCGACGGCTGAGGTTTCGTCACCCCCTCATCCGCGTGGCAGTGGTGGAGAACTCCACCAGCGGCGAACGGCGTGCGGTGCACGCCGCGCTCGCCCACGTCCTGGTGGATCAGCCCGAACGACGGGCCTGGCACCTGGGCGAGGCAACCCTGGAACCGGACGAGAACGTGGCCGCCCTGCTGGAGCACGCGGCGCGGATCACATTGCGCCGCGGTGACGCCGTGGGCGGCATGCGTACGTTCATCCGGTCTGCAGACCTCACCCCGCCCGGCCCCGACCGCGCCCGCCGACTCGCGGAGGCGGCCTACGTCGGCGCCGAATCCACCGGAGCGCTGCCCAGCGCCCAAAAGCTCCTGGACGACGCCAGGCACACGGCTCGGGATCCGAAGCCCCGTTCGAAGGCGCTTCGGCATGGGCGCGGTTCGAAACCGCGCAGAGTCGGTTCTACGCGGCACAGGAGCGATTTCACCAGGAAACCAGGCAGGGCCAGAAGGAGCAGGCAGCCTGCGACAAGGCGCAGGCGTCGGGTCGGCCAGGCGCACGAGGCGTACAAAGCCGCCAGCCGCCGGCGTCAGGCTCTCGAGCAGAGCTTCCTTCGCAGCAGTGGGACCTACCGCAAGGCCCGGAAGCAGCGCGACGCGCAGCGGAAGTTCAGTGCGGCGAGGGAGCGGCCAGGATCGGCGCCCCTTCAGCGTCGAAGAGGCAACACGGCGGCTGAAGGAGACAGAAAACCAGCTTCAGGTGGTAGCCGCTCGGGCCTTGGCAGAGGAGCTAGGGAAGCAGACCGACCTCCAGCGAGGTCTCGGCAGGGGGCTGCGGAGCAGCAGCTCGCCGCAGCGAAGAGACGGCTTTCAAATCGGCAGGCCACCCAGCGTAAGGACAGAGAGGCTTTCAAGGCGGCGCGGGAGGAGCAGGAAGCAGCGTTCAAGGCACTACCGACCCAACACAGCGGCGCCAGGCCGCTGTACGGATGTTCCGCGCCAAACACAGCCGGGTGTGGTGAGCGAGCCGCAGATGTGTGCGCTGTTCGCGCTCGGCATGCATCCAGAACGCCGAGGCGATCGCGGCCCGGGAGCCGGCCCGGGGCGCCTGGCTGAAGCGGGCCATGAAAGCGGCCAGGCTCGGGCCGGCCGTGCCGCAACTGCCGGAACGCTCACCCCTGGCAAGGAGATCGAGCAGGTCCTGCAGGAGGCCGCCGAGCGGTTGTGCCGCCGCGTTCGCACGTTCGAAGGCCGGGCAGTCGCCTCAGGTACGCACCTGCCTGTGCACGGGCTGAGGGTCGGGGTGCCCGCGCGGGGCCGCTCGTTTGGCGACGATGCGCATGGCGATGAACGCCGCGGCGTAGAGCAGGGCGATGAGGAGTAGCAATGCCTGGTAGCCGGTGAGGAGCGCGAGGTATTCGAGAGTGCCGCCGGTCAGGGCGCCGAGCAGGTTCGCTCCGAAGGCTGCCGTGGGATCGGGGGCGTCTGCCAGGCGGTCGGAGAAGATGAGGTTGGCGCAGAAAATCGGCGCGAACGCCAGGGCGATGGCAGCGGCGAGCCGTTGCGCGAAGGGCAGCGAGAGGACAAGGTCCGCCGGGACGAGCCAGGCGAGGGCCAGGGCGGCGAAGAGGACGACTTGCATGAAAGGCTGGTTGAGCCGGCGCATGCGGCGGCGGACTTCCACGCCCGCCAGGACGGCGAGAAGGACCCCGATGAAAACGAGGGCGTTGACCAGCCAGGTGGTGCCGAAGTAGAGGGCGAACCCGATGACGTTCTTCGTCTCGAGCAGCATGAACGCCGCGCCGAGCAGGAACATGTCGAGGTATCGGACCGTGCGCCGGATGCGGACTCCGGCCAGGCGTACCGACAGGAGTGTCACGAGCACAATCGCGGCGAGTGCGCCCAGGTAGAGACCGGGAATGGTCCGATGCAGCAGGTAGGGGAACGGGTGGTCGTCGGTGGCCGCCGCCGGCACGGGACCGCTTCGGTGCCAAATCTTCGCGCAGGACTGGTCCGCCGCCGTTTCGCCGGCCAGCAGGACGGCCGCCTTGTTGCCGCCGTACTGCGTCATGCAGGGCGTGTGCCCGAACACCGTGGTGAGATTTCCGGCGAAGCGGTCGATCAGCCAGTGCTGCCGGTAGTAGTTGTACATGGTGAACGCGCCGTGCGGGGCGAGGTGCTCGTGCGCCGATTCGAATGCCTGCCGGGTGAACAGATAGCTCTCCAGCCGCAGATTGTTCGCCCCGGACACCAGGGTCAGTGAGTCCGGCAGTGCCATGACGATCAGGTCGTAGCGCAGATGCGTCTGCTCGAGGAACGCCCTGCCGTCGTTGATGTGCACGTGCACCCGGGGGTCGTCGTAGGGCTTGGCGGGGTGCAGCCGTGCGCCGGCCTGCTGCAGCTTCGGATCGATCTCGACGGCATCCACCCGCTGTGCCCCGTGGGCCAGGGCGACGGCGACATCGTTGCCGTTACCCGCTCCGATGATGAGCACACGGCGGTGAGGGTTGCGCGGCGTCTGCCGATACGGCTGGGCATAGGGCGAACCAGGCCGCATCAAGACCTTCATCGGCGCGATGCTCTGGTGCGGGACGCCGTTGGCGGAAATCTTGTACGCCCGCGTGCCAGAAGCCGCACGCGTGACCTCGAGTTTGTAATACGGCGACCACCACACGCCCGGCCCCAGCGACTCCAGCAGCAAGGCCGTCACCATCGCCGCCAGCGGGACGGTGTAGCGGAAAAGGTTACGGCGCCCGCCGAGAACGAGCAGCGCCGCGGCGGCGATGACTCCCCACACCACCGACGGAGCGCTCAGCCAGGACAGCACGGCGAACGCCACCGAACCGCTCAGAGCGCCGACGAGGTCGTACCGGTAGGCCTCCAGCGACGGCAGCCGGCGGAACAGGTCCGCGGTGATTTTCCCGATCGCCGCCATCACGACCGCCACCAGCAGGAACAGCGCGGGCAGGGTCACCCACTCGGGCAGACCTGTGGTCCTCACCGCGGTGAAGTAGATGACCTCTGCACTGGTCTGCTGCACCTGGACCGGGAACCCCCGCACCAGCACCACCAGCACAGCCAGCGGAAGAGGCGCCCAGCGTTTCAGCCACTGCCCACGACCAGCCGGAATCAAAAATCCCAGCCCGATACCGAGAAAGGAACCGAGGAGAATAAAATTCGAGAAGTAACTCAGATGGACGATATTGGCACCCGTCCACCGGATCAGCGCCAGTTCCACGAACAGCATGGTCGCGCTGGCCAGGAGTAGTTTCCCGCGTGTTCCCAACCCGCCGGTGCGGTATGCCATGGCGGCACGTTGCCACTTCCCACCCACCGAGTCGAGCACCCGGCGTGCGGTCGACGGCTACATTTTCCCGCCGCCCCGCCGCCCCGCCGTCCCGCCGTCCCGCCGGCAGCCCGGCCCACTACGCGCTGCCGGCGCAAACCTCACCCGCACCGGACACGTCTGGCGTGTGCACGCCCACGTGCACACCGGCCGCCGGCACTGGCTCCGCTTCACCGTGCGCCCGCCCGACGCGAGAGCCGGGCCCCTCAGCCTGCCCCAGCCCCGAAAAGACCGCACCAACAATCCATCAGCGAACTGACGGTGACTCATGAACGATCGAGGCTGCAGTTCTCTGGCGATCTCGCGGGTGCCGTGTCCCTGGGCTAGCAGGGCATGGACGGTCGCATGCCGCTCTCGGATGCCGGTTTCGATGGGCGACATCGCCGTCGTGGCACCCACGCTGTCGTCATCGTTCGTCGGGCCATCAGGGCTGGTGACAGCCATCTGGCGGCATTTGCTGTGGAGTCGGATGCTGGCTTCGACGGCGGTGCCGACGTTCTGCCAGAGGTGGAACCGGTCGGCCACCTGGACCGCGTTTGGGGCACCGGTGCGGGCGCCCACGGCGTAGGAACCGGCCCGGTCACGGCAGATGATCTCGGCGCCGGGATCTTCGTGTAGGCCAGCCTGCCAGTGTGGCGGCGTCCCGGCCGGGCAGCAGGTCGAGAGGCTGGCTGGTATCGCAGTCAATGAGGACAGTCCCGTAATGCTGCCCGCGGCGGGTCGCGCCAGTTCCTCCGCGGCCAGCGGCGACGACGGCAGGCCGAAGGCGGCCGCTATCGCCCGCACCAAGCGGTCGTCGTCGTCATAGTGATGGTCGAAGCAGTCGTGCCCGTCCTAGTCCTCCATACCGCAGTACGCGGCCGGTCCTATCAGCCCGGCATTCAGCAGCTCGGCCGACAGGCAGTCCGGGTTGTCCCCCACCCGCTGGCCCAGATCCTCGAAACTGAAGTGCAGCACGCACCGGCCGTCCCGGTAGCGGGACCAGCTGCCAGTGGGCCTGTTCACCGCATAGCCTCCCGCCGAAGAGCGCGATGAGTTTTCGCCAGTCGCGCGGTCTCCACTGGGCCGGGGCGGCAAGCGTCTCGGGGCTGAGGAAGGGCAGTGCACCGTGAGGTTGATTGTGCAGGAGTTCCTGTCGCTGGACAGCGTGGCGCAGGGTCCTGGGTCCCCGGAGGAGGACACCAGCGACGGGTTCACCCGGGGAGGCTGGCTCGTGCCGCATCTGGACGACGAGTTCATGCGGATCGTCACGGGCTGGCTCGACGAGGTGGACGCGTTCCTGTTCGGGCGCCGCACCTATGACAACTTCGCGCGTGACTGGCCGGAGATGAACGACCCGGACGACCCGATCGCCGCCAAGCTGAACGGCCTGCCGAAGTACGTGGCCTCGCACAGCCTGGCCAAGGCCGACTGGGAGCCGACCACGATCCTCTCCGGGGACGCGCCGGCCCAGGTCGCCGAGTTGAAGCAGCAACCCGGGCGGGAGCTGCAGATCCACGGAAGTGCCCGCCTCGGCGCGTCGCTGCTGGCAGCCGGACTGGTCGACGAGTTGCGGCTGATGATCGCGCCGGTGGTCGTGGGCAGTGGCCGGCGGCTGTTCCCGGACAACGGCGCTCCGGCCGGGCTGCGGTTGCTGCGCAACGAGACGACACCGAGTGGAGTCACGGCCCAGGTCTACGAGCCGACAGGACTGCCCAAATACGGGACCTACGAGGCCGGCGCGCACTCCTGAGCTCGTGTTCTGTGGGTCTCGGGTTTCAGCTTGAGCCGGTCTCTGAGGCGGCCGGTGCCGGCTGGGAGAGCGTGAACAGGCCGGGTTCGGGTTCGGCGAGATGCCGCGGTTGACCAGGCGTTTAGCTTGGCGCGCATGCCTTCGGTGTGCCGCGGCTCGGTGCCGGTGCCGGGCGTGTGGCAGACGTCCTTGCGCGGAGTCCGTCGGTGTGCTGTTCGAAGAGGGCCAGGATCTCGCGGTAGCCGGGCGGCAGCGGCTCGGGCTGTGGGGCGCCGTTCTCGGCGGTCAGTTCCAGGATGGTCTCCCGGGCAATTTCCAGGCGTTGAAGGGTCTTCTCAACGGCGGTGAGTTGCTCGGTGAGCCGGGCGATCTGCTCACGCAGCCGCTCGGCGGTCTCCTGCACCAGCCGCTGTCGGGTCTCGATCTTGTCCAGGAGCTGTCTCACCGGGAGCTCCCGCTCGCCTGGGGGCATCGGCGCCAGGTCGAGGCGTTGGTGCGGGTGAGGCGGCGGAGCATGACGTCGCTCATGGACTAGTGGACCATCGCCACCGAGCTGGCCGGCCGCCTCTCGTAGTCCCGCACGAGTCTGCGGTGGAGCATGAGGGTGCCGAACGTCTGCTCCACCACCCATCTCTTCGGCTCCGGGGCGAACCCCCGCCTGCCGGGCTCATGCTGGACGATCTCCACGTCGATGCCGAGGCGGGCGCCGTGCTCGACCACGGCCTGCTTGAACCCCGAGTCCACCCAGCCCTTCGTCACCGTGGGCGCGGTGGCGGCGACCTTGTCCAGCAGAGCGATCCCGATCGCGTTGTCGTACACGCTCGCGGCGGTCACGACCACGGCGATGATCAGGCCGAGCACGTCGGTGGCGATGCCCCGCTTGCGGCCCGGGCTCTTCTTGCCCGGATCCAGTCCGGTTGTGTCCTTCGGCGCGTTCGCCGAGGCCCGCACCGTCTGCGAGTCCAGGACGACGGCGGTGGGGTCCTCGCGCCGCCGGCGCACCTCGCGGACCTGCCAGCGCAGCAGGTCGTGGATGGTCTCGGCGGTGCCGTCGTCGCGCCACAGGGCGAAGTGATAATACACCGCGCTCTTCGGCGGCAGGTCGTGCGGCAGATAGCGCCACTGACAGCCGGTACGGCCCTGGTAAAGGATCGCGTTGACGATTACGCACATCTCGTACTGGCCCGCGTGCCCGCTGACCGACCTCCTGTTACCCGAAGTGGCCCGACAGGTTCACGGCGTGCACGGCGAGCGCCGGCCCGGAGCCTACCGCCCGCCGGCACGGCGGTACCGCAGTGCGCATGTGTTGTCCGACGCCGGGAAAGCTCGCGCACGCTCTGGCCATCGGTGCTGCCGCTGTCAAGCGTGGGCCGGGACGAATGGTGATCGTTGCTAGTCTCGGATGTCCGGGAACGCCGGATGCTGGGTGGCGGGGGATCGATGGATGCTGCGGAGAAGCCGTTCTTGCTGGTCGTCGAGGATGTCTTCTGTCTGAACCAGGGCAGGGTGGTCCGGGCGACTGGCCGGATCGAGCGCGGGCGGGTCTGCACGGCCGACGACGTGGAGATCGTTGGTTTCGGCGGCGGTGCGATCACCCGCGTCACCGGTATCGACGGGTGCGAGCTACGCGTCGAGGAGGCGGTTGCGGGCATGAACGTGGGGCTACTGCTTCCGGGTGCAGCGGCGGGAGCGGTTAAACGGGGGCAGGTGCTTGCAGCACCGGGCTCGATCGGCGCTCACGTCGCCTTCAGTGCGGACGTCGCACTGCTGCCGGAGGATCAGGGCGGTGCGGAGGTGCGCACTGGTGAGGGCCTCGACTTCTACATACGCGCCGGAGCGGTGCGGGGCATCGTGACTTTGCCTCTCGGAATGGACGCGCTGCAGCCGCTTCACAAGGCCGCAGTGACAGTCACGCTCGAACGACCCGCCGCTCTTGAGGACGGCCAGTCTTTAATTGTCCGTCACCACGGTCGCGCCGCCGGCTCGGGGACCGGGACCCGGCTCCTGCCCTGAATCTCATGGGCGGAGCCACAGTCGTATCGCTGCGACAGTGACCGTGCCGTGCCGTGCCGTGCCGTGGAAGACTGGGTGCCGGTAAGAACCGTGTCACCGATCCTGCTGGCCAATTCCGTTGCTGGTCGGTTGTGACGCTCGTTGGCTGTGGCCGCAGATGCCGGAAGCGACCGGGCGGGCGGCAGCGTACGCCGAGTCGCACGGCCAACGCCTTCGGCGGAGTGATCAGCGGGCACCGTGGATGCCCCAGGTCTTGTGGATCAATGGATATGGGTAGTGGCTGCGGTGATGAAGGCGTTGAGGGCGAGCGCGAGGCGGCCCCCCTTCAGCTCGGGCAGGTAGTTGCAGATGGTGTTGCGGGAGACGCCGAGCAGCTTCGCAATCGAGGTCACGGTGTTTTCCGGGCGGGTGAGCAAGTCGCGGGCGTGACGTACCTGCTCGGGTGTCATGGCCGGCGGGCGGGCGCCGCGGGCGCGGGCGGCGTTCAGGCCCTGCCGGGCGGTGCGCACCCAACCACGAACCGGCCGTCCGGGGGACCTACCGCGTGCTGGTCACGGGTGACTCGCTCCAGCGACAGCGCGGGAGCGCCTTCGCCAGTGCTCAGCAACTCGGCCGCGCAGCCGTCCTCCCATCGGAGCACGCTCTTACGGCCGTTTCGGCGGTCTTTTCGATGATTCGACCGGTGCATCGCCGAATGTGACAGCGTGCTCCCGATCATGGTTTCGCCGCCGAACGGATCCGGGAGCCTCATGGCCTTTGCATCACGACACATGCGTATCGGACCGTTCAGGACCGCGCTGATCGCCGCGGGCGCGTCGGCGGCGCTGATCGCCGCCGCATCGCCGGGTCCCCCGGATGCTCCGGACCGGATCGTCTTGGAACGTGTCGGCTACTTCCCTGGATGGGGCATCTGGGAGGGCTTTCGGGTCAAGGACATCGACCACCTCGCCTCCAAGCTCACCGTTGTCAACTATGCCTTCGCACAGGTGACCGAGGATGGTGTCTGCATCGAGGCGAACAACACCCCCCTGAGCGACGCCTGGGCCGACTACCAGCGCCCGGCATCCGCCGCCGAGTCCGTGGACGGCGTCGCAGACCGTCCGGAGCAGAACCTCAAGGGGAACTTCAATCAGCTGCACAAGCTCAAGAAGCGCCATCCCCATCTCAAGGTCGTCATGTCACTGATGTCCTCGCACTTCTCCGACAGCGCCCTGACGCCCGAGTCCCGCAGACAACTCGTCTCTTCCTGCCTGAAGCTGTTCATCAGGGGCGATCTGCCGGAGCTCCCCGGGGAGGAGAAGACCGAGGGGGGGCCGGGCTCCGCCTTCGGGGTCTTCGACGGCATCGACATCGACTGGGAGTACCCGGCCTCCCGGAATGCTCACGGGCACCGGTACCGCCCTGAGGACACCCGTAACTTCACCCGCCTCATGGCCGAGTTCCGTCGACAGCTCGACGATGTGGGCCGGCAGAAGCAGCGCACGTACCTGCTCACTGCGGCCCTCCCGCCGGGGCCAGGGAAGCGGGACAGAATCGAGGTCGGCGAGGTCGCCCGGTACTCCGACTTCCTCAACGTCATGACGTACGACTTCGCCGGTCCGTGGTCCTTCCACGGGCCGACCGACCACAGTGCCAACCTCCACCTCAGCACGAACAAGGACGCCGAAAGCAGGCGGCTCAGCCTCGCCGAGGCGGCCCGGAGCTATGTGAAGATGGGCGCTCCCGCGCGAAAGGTCGTCCTGGGCGTCCCCTTCTACGGCTACGGCTGGAAGGGCGTCGAGCCGAAGAATAACGGGTTGTACCAGGCGGCCGAGTCTGCGGTGCAGGCGAACGAGTACCAGTTCATCACCCGGCAGCCCGGCAAGGTCTTCCGCGACCCCGCCGCCCAAGCCGCCTGGAAGTACGACACGGCGAGCAAGACGTTCTGGACGTATGACGACGCCACGACCTTGAAAGCCAAGGCCGCCTTCGTCAGGAAGCAAGGATTCGGCGGTGTCATGATGTGGACGCTCAGCGGGGACGACGACAGGGGAACGCTCGTCAACGCCGTCCACGAGGGACTGCGGAACGGGCGCTGACCCCGGGCGTCCGCGGGAGCTGACCAATGCCGGCGCCTACCCCGGCTTCCCCATACGGACAACCCGCGCCGCGCCCGGGCCGTCCGCGGCGCCGACGCCCCGGCGGCATCGCCGATATCGGATACTGAGGTGGAGCATGTGTGCGAGGACCCATGTGAGGAACTCTCAAATAGCCCGTGACCGCCGCAACATGCGGCCGAATGGGGGAGGGAGCGCGCGGGACGGGTGAGGCCGCTTTACCGTGATTAGGTGACTAATCACCTTCCTGCGGCAACCGACGCCGATTCACCTCCGATGCGTCCGTACCGACGGCCGGATGGCCGTCTGGATGTGACCGTCATCGTGCCGGCATACAACGAAGCCGAACACGTCGGGGATACCGTCCGGTCTCTGCAGACGCAAACTCTGGAGGCCGCCGAAATCATCGTCGTCGACGACTGCTCGAGCGACGGCACCGGCGATGTGGCGCGTCTCTACGGCGTCAGGGTCATCCGTCCGGAGGCCAACACCGGAACCAAGGCGGGGGCACAGAATTTCGCCCTGAACGGGCATGTCGACACTCCGCTGACGATGATCCTCGACGCGGACACCGCCCTGGCACCGGACGCCATCGAGAAGCTTTCCGAAGTGTTCGACGACCCCGATGTGGCCGCGGCCTGTGGGTTTGTGGTGCCACGGCACGTGCGGTCGGTGTGGGAACGCGGCCGATACATCGAATACCTCTTCGCGTTCTCCTTCTTCAAACAGGTCCAGGACTTTTACCGGAAGCCGATGATCTCCTCCGGCTGCCTGTCGATGTACCGCAGCGACGCGCTCCGCGCTGCCGGCGGCTGGTCGACGCGCACCATGGCCGAAGACATGGATCTGACCTGGACGCTGTACCAGCTCGGCTGGACGGTCCGCTTTGTGCCGCAGGCCGTCTGCTACCCCGTGGAACCACGCACCTACGAGTTCATGAACAAGCAACTCAAGCGGTGGTCCCATGCGTATCTGCAGAACGTACAGCTGCACTGGCGGGGTATCCTCAAGATCCCCTATCTCTTTTGGGCCGTCATGGCCTCCCTCATCGACGGCATCGTCGGGTCGCTGTTCTTTCTGGTGGCGCTGCCGATTCTTGCCGTCGTCTTCAGTCCGCTGTTCATGATCGGCTACGTGGTCGATGCACCGGTGATTCTCGTGCCAGTGCTGCTCGCTGCCCGAGGACGCGCAGAGATGGGGAAGGCACTCATCAGCTTCCCGTCATTCTTTGTAGTGCGCCTCGTGAACGGATGGCATCTGCTCGCAGCCGTGTGGAAGGAGTTTGTCCTCCGCCAACGGCTCGTTGTCTACGAGAAAGGTCATTGACAGATGATCTTCGGCATCCCAGGGCTGTCGACACTCTTTTACGTTCTCTCGGTCCTGGTGATGCCGGTGACCGAGCTGGCCAAGGCAGTGCACGGCCGCAGCACCTGGCAGCGTTGGCGGACGATGCTTCGTCATGTGGCCATCGTCGCCGCCATCGTGACATGCGTCTGGCTGGTGGCCGAGCGCTATCCGGCCATCGGCGCGCTGAGGCGGGACGGCGTGCTGTACGACACGTTCCGGTGGGCGCAGTACATCGGCGGCGGCCTGCTGGTGCTGCTGGTCCTCGCCCCCTGGCTCGTCCGGGTGGTGCGCCGCGCCTACCACTTCCTGGGCTGGGCCTGCGCCCACAGTCGGCATCCCCACCCCACCAAGCCCCATCCCTCGATTCTGGCCGAGCTGTGCCCCGACTGCGGGAGGCTGATGTTCCAGGTACAGGAGAAGCTGTCCCTTTCGAAGATGGGCGGTGTCGTCAAGCAGGCGTAGCGAGGCGTTGCCCGGAAACTATCCGGTCGGCATGCGAGACCTTCGTGAGCATTAACTCAGTGGCCCGCTCGGCCGTCTCCGGTTGGGTCTGGGTCCGGGTCGCCGCTCATGTCAATGAGCACGGTGGTGACGCCCTGCCAGGACACGCCGAACTAGTCGTTCAGTCAGACGCAGGCGATTTCTTCGCCCACTCGGAGAGCTTGTTCCAGCAGTGGTCCACCTTCGCCTGATCCATGCAGTGGATCTTGATGGTCAAGGGTTTCTCCTGTTCACCCATACCGACCGGTCTCGCCGCACACTCATCGGTAGAGGTCGCCCAATCCGGCATCGGCGCGACCGGATGAGCCGTAGGGGTGCGGGCAGGGGCCTGCCGGTGGTGGTGGATGGCTCAACACAAGTTGGCGTGCTGTGGCAGCCGGCGAAGACTCCTGTGCAGAAGCGGGCGTGGTTCCCGTGGTAACTCGCCGTTGCCCTTCGGTGTGTCGGCCCTGCGGACGGCGTAGGACAACGGACAGTTCCCGGTGCCTGTGCCCCGTGGCCGCCTCCCCCCGCTAGAGAAGGGTTTCTTCATGCTCCGCTCGACTCGTGCGGCGCTGCATCCCGGACGTCTGGGTACGGCCTCGCTCGCTCTCATCGCCACCACGCTGGCAGCCGGCCTGACACCCATGCCCTCGGCGGGCGCGGCGCAGCCGGCCGCTCCTCGGGCGGTGAGCCGTGCGGCCGACTCGCAGGGGCAGGGCTCGGAGCCCGGTGGTGCGCCGACCAGTGTCACCGAGATCGCCGATGGCTTCACAGAGCCGTGGACCATCAGCTTCCTGCCGGACGGGCAGTCGGCTCTGACCACCGAGCGCAACAGCTTCAAGGTGTGGCACGTCTTGCGTGACGGTTCCAAGGAGCTGGTGGGCAGGATCCCGCATTCTGTAGTCACCGCGGACGAGAAGACCAAGGGCGACGGCGGGCTGTTGGGAGTTGCACCGTCGCCGACCTGGGACGGCGTCACCGACCAGGACGTGTTCTTCATGCACACCACGGCCACCGGTAACCGGATCGCGAAGATGCGGTTCGACGGGGCCTCTTTGAGCGACTACACCCCGGTGCTGACCGGGATCCGCAAGGCCAGGGACCACAACGGGGGGAAGATCGCCTTCGGCCCGGACGGCTACCTCTACGTCACCACCGGTGACGCCTGGGTGCCCGAGCTGGCTCAGGACAAGGAATCGCTCAACGGCAAGATCCTCCGCATCACCACGAGGGGTGAGCCGGCCCCGGGCAACCCATTCGGTAACCATGTCTACAGCTACGGGCACCGCAATCCGCAGGGCCTGGCCTGGGATCGCAGGGGGCGGCTGTGGTCGGCGGAGATCGGAGACGAAAAGTACGACGAGCTCAACCTGATCAAGCCTGGCAAGAACTACGGCTGGCCTGCCTGCGAAGGTCCTTGCCGCGTCGAGGGCATGACCAACCCCAAGCACGCCTGGCGTCCCGCGGAGGCCGTGCCGAGCCAGATCGCGGTGGTTTCGAACGTCATCTACGTCTCGACACTGCTGGGCAGTCAGCTCTGGCGAGTGCCGATCGACGGCGACAGTGACCGGGTCGGCGTGCCGCGCGCCTACTACCGCGACGTGTACGGCCGACTGCGGGCCCTGGCCAAGGTCCCGGGCAAGGACCAACTGTGGATGGCGACGAACGCTCACGGCCCGGGCAAGGACAAGATCCTCAAGGTCACCATCACCGTCCAGGAGTAGCCGCGTACGCGATGCGGCACACTGACGGCCCGCCGGGTGCGCGGCGGGCCGTCGACTGTCAGCATCCGCGGTCCGCCTTCCACGCCGCCTTACGGACGGCGAGCGCATCGTTGTAGACCACCCGGGCGCAGCCGAACGTACGGGCCAGCGCAATACGCTGACTCGGCGTCGGCTCGATCCGGAAGGAGAACCGCAGATGCATGTGATCAACCTACCGGCCGCCACTGACAACGCAGCGAGCTCCGCCGCTTCGCGGCTCCGGGCCAAGGATGCGTTTCCTCCCCGGCCCGAAGGCCGGGGTTTCCACGCAAGGAGCTTCCGATGAGTCGGTCATGCCGCCAGCCGTTTCGGGCGCGGATGCCGGTCGCATTCCACGCCCGGCGCCGGCAGCGGTCGGCCCGTCAAGCGTCTTGCTGTTCGAAGGGCTGAGACGCGGTCGTGCTGGGTGTGTTGTAGGAGATGCCGCCGGATGGATGAACCAGGCACTATTGGTGAGTTTCAGAATTGACACTACATCACACAATGAGAATTCTTGTAACAAAGGATCCGCGTTCATTAGGTGAGGAAGAATGCTTTCCATTTCGAAGTGGGGCGTGGTGGCAGCAACGGCGTTGTCGCTCGCAACTCTCGCGGGTTCCGCCTCTGCGTCCAACGACCCGTACGCACGAGACTGGGACAGGGACAGGGACATGAAGCGCACGGAGGTCATCAGCCTGACGTCGACGGGCACAGGAATCACAGTGGTCGACGGCGGGACACCCGGACCCGGGCTCGGCGATCAGATCATCATCACCGCGAACCTCTTCCGCAGAGGTGTCAGCTATGGCACCGAGGGAGCGGTGTGCACCCGAGTGGCGGCACAAACCAATCTCTGCACAGGCACTTTCAGCCTCCCCCGGGGGCAAGTGACGTGGCAACACCTGCAGACCACCCCTGTCGGCACCCCGCCCAGCGACTTCGACCTCGCCATCACCGGCGGCACCGGCGCGTACGTCACTGCCCGTGGCTATGGTCACGTCGCCCGCATCTCTGAGTCGGGTGGAGCCTTCACCCTCTATCTTGTGCGCTGATTTCACTCGCCACAGCAGGTCCAGGGCTGAGGACTTGGGGCGTCGCCCGGCGCGGTACTGCAGGGGCTCGATTCATTTCCCCTGGCCCCCTGTCTGACTCCCCAAGCACGAGAGAGGCCGGCGTCTGAGGGAGGCCCGTCGTCCTGCTCCGGCCGTGAGACTGGGACGACGGGCCTCCGCCACACGGCGCCGCCCGAACAACCGGCGGGCGGGCGTTTGAGCGTCGCCGGCGGCCGGACGGACGCCTCGACGTAGCTCGACTGCTGAACCGAGGCTGACTTCGACGGGCCGCCGCGATGACGCGATGGTCACCTGGCGGGCGAGCCGTCGAAGGGCCGGGCGGTTCTCTCTTCCCGACTGCAGCTGATCCGTCGTCGGCAGCGACAGATCTATGACCGGAGGATCAGGTGACCTTCCGTATAGGGGAGGGTCTTGGCGCGCGGCAGATGCACCAGGAGTTCCTCGTTCGCAGGAACTCCATCCTCCCGCGGCACCTTGGCCCTGATCAGCTGGCCGGCCAACTCCATCTCGAGTACGCGCTGCGGGCCGTGCTGTCCCGGACGCCCCGAAGCATGGCGGGAAACGTGTTGGGGCCTGGGTCCGTGACGACCTTGACGTACTCGGGCCGGACTCCCACCTGGACCTCGGTGGTGCTCTTCGGGACGTCCCACGCCACGGTTAGGGTCCGACCGCCCAAGGTGATGTTCCCGGCCTCTCGGTCCACGGTCAGGGCGTTCACGGCCGGTGATCCGATGAAGTAGCCGACGTACGTCGACGAGGGTGCCTCGAAGAGCTGCTCCGGCGTGCCCTGTTGCAAGGCCCGGCCGTCCTTCATGACCAGCACTTCCTGCGCAATGCTCATTGCTTCGTACTGGTCGTGGGTCACGTAGATCACTGTGGGCTGGAACTGCTCGGTGATCTCACGGATCTTGCGCCGCAGCGAGTGCTTCAGCTGCGGATCGATGACGGTCAGCGGCTCGTCCATCAGCAAGGCCGCCACGTCGTTGCGGACGAGACCACGGCCGAGAGAGATCAGCTGCTTGTCGTCGGCGGTGAGGCGCCTGGCGGACTGGTCGAGTCGGTCATCCAGGTCCAGCGCCTCAGCGACCTGGCGGACCTTGGCATCGATCCTCCCCGCTCCACGGTGTGTGGGTCGAAGGCGGACGGGATGGGAGCTGGGTTGGGCGGGGGGCTGATGAAAAGCCGAGCGCACCACCACGGCCGGGGTGTGAGAGTCCCCGGAAAATACTGGTGAGCCTTTGCCTGCCCCCGGTTATCCTGCCTCGTCCTGAACAGGCCAGGGAGGTCCCTCACCATGAGCAGCACCACGTCGTCCTTTCCCGAGCGGATCGAGCTCTCGGGGGAGGGGCTCGTCCTCCGCGACTGGACGGAGGCGGACCTGGCCGCGATGCCGGAGCTGTTTGACCACCCCGACATCGCGTACTGGACACCGATCGTCTCCCCATTCGGCGAAGCGGCCGCTCGCGCACGGCTGGACCGGGACCGGCAGCTGCGGGCGGAGGGCACGACCATCCTGCTCGCCATCACCGTCGACGGCGGCGCACCGCTCGGCGAGGTGATGCTGCGGCGTGCCTCCGAGGGTCCGGAGCTCGGCTACGCGATCGGCCCGGCGCACCGCGGCCAGGGGCTGGCGGCGCGGGCGGTGCGGGTGATGGCCGCGTACGCCTTCGAGCAGCTGGGCGCAGAGCAGGTGATCCTGGAGCTGGAGGCCGAGAACGCCGCCAGCGTCGCCGTGGCCACCAAGGCGGGCTTCCGACCGCTCGACGTGCCGCTGATCACGGGTGAGGAGAAGGGGCGACCCTACGCCCTGCAGACGTGGGGTCTGAACCGCCCTTGACCCTCTGCCTCCACCAGGCTGTCAAGGGGGACAATGGCGCGGCTGACATGGGCCCGGTCGCGGCAAGGGCCTCGTCGAGTTCCAGCAGGACGCCGATCATGAGCGGCGCCTTCCTCAGGCATTCAGAAACCGCGATACATGGACTCCACCGTGGCTATCTCCGGCGCTCAAGCCAACGGGGGAGAAACGTCGTGCCACTTACGTGCCAGATACCTCTCCGGGATCTTCGGCAGCGGACTCTGCCGACCGGATCGTCGCTCGTGCTCGACCAGATCGCCATCGACGGCTCCATCACCAAGGCCCCCGGCGGCGGCGAGGTCGCCGGGCGCTCACCGGTCGATCGAGGCAAGCAGGGCTTGAAACGCTCGGGCATGACGGATGGCTACGGAATACCGCTCGGCAGGGTCCTGGCCGGAGCGAACCGCCACGACTCCCCGCTGCTTGCCCCGACCCTGGACCGGCTGGAGGACTTGGGGTCACTACCCGACGACATCACCGTGCACCTGGACGCCGGCTACGACTCGGACAAGACCCGCACTGAACTCGCCGCGCGCAGTCTGCACGGCCGCATCGCGCACAAGGGCGAGAAGGCGCCGATCCAGGCCAGCCAGCGGTGGCACGTCGAGCGCACCCACGCCTGGCAGAACGCCTTCCACCGGCTCGCCCGCTGCTACGAACGCCGAGCCACGGTCATCGACGCCTTTCATGAGCGCACGCCTATCTGCGCGAGCTCTAAGTGGGCATTTAGGCATGCCTTGCGGTGTTACGTCGCCCTTGCGACCTGGTCTCTCTGAGGTGATTTGCGCCCTACATGTAGATTCGCGGCCTTCCGAACTTCGGCCTCGGTGTCCATTTGCTCCGTGTCTCGCACCCAGATTCCGTCTGGTCTACGGACGTCACAGACCCGCCCAGTTCGTCAAGTAACGCTGTCGGTGCCGCAGTTCATGTAAGAGCCCTTTCGTGAGCCAGCGGAAGCCGTACCCCAGCGACCTGTCCGACGCCCGATGGGCGTTGATCGAACCGACCTTATCCGCCTGGAGGAAAGCCCGACTCGATCGCAGACCCACCGGCCAGCCGGCCCAGGTCGAACTGCGCGATGTCTTCAACGCAATCCTGTACATCAACCGCACGGGAATCCCGTGGAAATACCTCCCGCACGACTTCCCCAACCACGGCACCGTCTACGCCTACTACGCCGCCTGGCGTGACGAAGGAATCCTCGCCCAGCTCAACTACGACCTGACCGGCCTCGCCCGCGTGAAAGAGGGGCGCAAGCCCGAACCGACCGCCTCCGTGATCGACACCCAGAGCGTGAAGACCTCCACGAACGCGCCCCTGACCAGGCAGGAAACCGACGCCGCCAAGAAGATCGTAGGCCGGAAGCGAGGCATCATCACCGACACGCTCGCCAGGCCAAGAAGACCTACCCGACCATCTCCAAGAGCTGGGTCGACACCGGCTTCAAGAACGCCGTCATCGAGCACGGAGCGAAGCTCGGAATCGACGTCGAGGTCGTCAACAGAAACCCTGAAATCCGCGGCTTTCATGTCGCCAAAAGGCGCTGGGTCGTGGAACGGAGTATCGGATGGATCATGATGCATCGTCGTCTCGCACGCGACTACGAAAACCTGACCTCCAGCTCCGAAGCCATGATCCACATCGCCTCGATCGACAACCTCGCCAAGCGCATAACGGACGAGACCACACCCACGTGGCGAGGAACCTACTAGCAAATAAACCGCAATTCGCCTACATCAAACGCCCACTAAGTGGTCCTTACCCCCCTTTGGCGAGGTGCTGGGTGGGAAGTTGGGGCGTCAACCGGGCCAGGTTGACGCCCCTTCTGCGTGTCTGCCGCTACTTTTCGTGTTGTCGATCGCACCTCACACCCGTGTCTTCCGAACGGTAGGATGGTTGGCATGACGACACCCAAGGAGCAGGCACGGGGGAAGTACAGCGTCACGCTCCCGCCGGATCTCGCCGAGCGCGCGAAGGCCAAGGTCGGTCCCAAGCTGTTCTCCCACTACGTAGAGAAGGCGCTGCGGAACGAGCTGGTGCGTGACGGGATGGCGGAGTACGCGCGACTGCGTGCGGGCGACCCGCTCGACGACGTGTCCGCGGCCGCAGAGGCAGACTTCGAAGAGGCGGACGCTGCGTGACCGAGATTCTGCGGGGGTCGGTGTGGCGCCTGCCCACCGTGGGCCGGGAACGCACCGTTGTGGTCATCGAGAACGACGCGGTGATCCGGCTGCACCCGGGTGGCATCCTGTGCGCCCTGATCCAGGAAGCTGAGGACGCCCTGGACACCCTGGTCACGGTCCCCATCGAACAGCCGGTGCGCGGTGTCGTCATGGCCCCCGACATCGCGGCGTTCCGGCCTCAGCGGTTCGAGCAGGGCAAGTGCCTGGGCTTCCTGGCCGGCGAAGACATGGAGCGCGTCGACCGCGCGGTGCGCGCTGTGCTCGACCTGTAGGTGAACCAGCCCTCGCCCCCGCCGGTGTATCCAGGGCGGGGGCGCTGTCATGTTCTGACCTCGAGCGATGCCCAGGTGACCCGGCCGCCGAGGTCGCCGGCGTGCTGCCCGACTTCTTCCGCGACGCGGTGCACGGTACAGGCCCGGCTCCTCCTCCGGCAGGGCCGCGCCCGCACCGTTATGCGGGGGATGACTGGGCGCGGGACTGGGCTGTGGAAGAGGTGTTCGGCATCGAAAGCGAGTCGCCCACCTGCTCTTGTCCGGCGGCGCAGAAGCGATGGAGTACCTCGTGCCCGGCACCCTTCGGCGACTCGTCGAGCGTGGAGCTCAGCGCGCCCCGCTGCCGACCGGAATGGTTGCGCTCTCCACCCAGGGCTGGTTCCGGCGCTGGCACGAGTCCCACTACATGATGCTGGCCAGCCGCGACCTGCTCGACGCCGTCGTCCGCGAGCGGGTCCTGTTTACGCCAGCCGCATGTACCGCGCCCCCGAGAACGCCCGTTCCGGCTTCCCCGTCGTCAACGTCCAGGCCGACTCTCGCGGGAGCGGCCCCGGCCAGGCAGGAACGCTTCTGCCGATCGAGGGCGGCCGATTGACGACGAGCTCGGAGGTACCCGATGGATTGGCCGACCGCCGCAGCTGACGGATTCCGATCTGGTCACCCTTGCCGTGGCGCAGGCTCTGCTGGGCTTCACCTCGGAGTCGCGCTGGCTGCGGTTCGTGGACTCCCGGCTGGGAGCGATGTTCCCGTACGTGCCCGAGCAGCCAGGCTGGAACAAGTTGCTGCGGGCAGCGTTGCCGCTGGTCAAGAAGGCAATACGGCTACTGGCCGTTGATACGGACTTTTGGTTCGACAACCACTGGGTCATCGACTCCACGCCAGTGGAGTGTGGCCGCTCGCGTCCGACGGTGAAGCGGTCGGACATGGCCGGCTGGGCCGGATACGGGTATTGCGCTTCGCACTCTCGGTTTTCTGGGGTCTGCGCCTGTTTCTGGTGTGACCCCGACCGGGATGCCCATCCTGTGGGCACTGGCGAACCCGAAGCTGGACGAGCGGGAGGTGCTGTCGGCGATGCTGGACCGCGAACCGCACCTGGCCACGGACCGGCCGAGCCTGCTGGTGATCGCGGACAGGGGCTTCGCCTCCAAGGTGTTCGAGGCCGATGGCCTTTCGGGGCGCGGAGTTGCTGCGTCCTTCCTTCAAGCGCGAGAAGACGCTCAAGGGCGAGAGCATTCTGAAGTCGGTGCGGCAGCTGATCGAGTCGGTCAACGACACCCTCAAAGTCCAGCTCGACCTGGAACAGCACGGTGGCCGGACCTTCGAAGGTGTCGCCGTCCGCGTCGCCCAATGCATCCTCGCGATGGCCGCCGCGATCTGGCACAACCACAAGACGGGCCAGCCCGTCATGCGCTCCTGGATCGCTTATGACCACTGATCACATCGGAATGACTCGTGTAGGGCGTCAGGCAGCCGCGCGCTTGAAGCGGAGCGTGGTGGTGACCGTGGCCAAGCCGCGGATCATGCCCAGCAGGCCCCCGCCCATGCCGAACTGTGCGCGGTCCACGGTGAACTCACCGTCCAGCGTGAGCACGTCGGCGTCCGCGCCCGTCAGGCGCGCCGTGATGGAGAGCGGCCGGCTGATGCCACGCACGGTCAGCTGCCCGACTACGTGCACGGCGTCGCCGTCGCGGAGTTCGGCGCTGCTGGCCGCGAAGGTGATCTCGGGGTGGTTGTCGGCGTCGAAGAAGTCGGCGCCTCGCAGGTGGGCGTCCCGCTTGGCGTTCCCGGTGTCCAGGGAGGTGACGCCGAAGGTCAGGGTGCCGACGGCGGACCCGTCGGGGCGGACCTCGCCCTGGCCGGCGACGGCGGCGATGGTGCCCTTGACGGTGACCAGGCCCCACATCGTCTTGTGCCGGAGGGCGACGGTGGAGGCGCTTGCATCAAGCTGCCACAGTCCGGTTTCCACGGCGACGGTCATGGTGTTCTCCTGTGCGAGTGAACGAGTGATTCAAATTTGGATGACCTGCCTCACATTAACGGGTCATCCAAATCCGGACAACCCCTCCTCCAAATTTGGACAACAGGTACACTCGAGCCATGGCCGACCTCGAGGAGCACCGCCCCGACCTGCCCGAATGCCCGTCCGCTCAGGGGGTCGGCCTACTGCCCGCCGAGCTTCGGGCCTGGATGGTGATGCTCGCCTCGGTGGGAGCGGTGGAGCAGCGGCTGCGCGCGGCCGTGAAGGAGCAGCTCGACGTCTCGCACGACGAGTTCCTGGTGCTGTGCCTGCTCGCGGAGCAGCCCGGCGAGGGGCTACGGATGACGCGCGTCGCGGAGTTGCTGGGCCGCCCCAAGACTCGGCTCACCTACCAGATCGCCTGCCTCCAGCACGCCGGCCTCGTCACCCGCAAGTCGGTGTGCGGCGACAAGCGGGGCGTCGAGGTCGCCCTCACCGACAAGGCACGCCTGCTACTGCAGGAGGCGTCCGGGGCGCTGGCCACCACGGTCGTCGACGCGCTCACCCATGTCATGGGGCCGGACCAGCGGGAAGCGATGTACGGGCTGTTGCCGGGGCTCGCCGGAGAGACGGGGGCGCGAAAGGCGGCAGCCGCCCGGGGAGCGGATGCGGCGAGGGCCGACGCCGCCCGGAAGGCGCAGGACGCGCCGGAAGCGGGGCAGGCGGCGCCGGAAGCAGCACAGGAGGCCGTCGACGTGGCCGACTGAGCGCGTCTCCCGCGCTTGATCCACCCGGCCCGGGTGCCCGGTGACTGCCGCGCGGCGCGCCGCCGGCGGCCGAGCCGGGCTGCCGCGGCCGGACAGCGAGGGAGCCGCCGCTCGCCGGCATCACCTCCGCGGACGGTCGCGGGGCGCCGCCCGGCGCCGGAACCGGCCACCCTCCCCCTCCCCCCTCCCCCTCGCCCTCCCCCACCCCCGCTTCCCGCGCCGGACCATCCACACGTGGGGCACCTTCCGCGGCCTGGAGAGGGCCACCACCCGGCGCCGGCGCACGCCGCCGTCGTCCGCGGCCGCGTTGGACAGCACCCGCGCCACCATCGCCTCGAAGGCGCGCTTGCGGTGTCCCGCCGTCCTTGTCCGCGACCAGGTCGGCGGCGTCGCCGCGCAGCGTCCGCAGCGCGGGGGTGGCGAAGCCCAACAGATAGGGATGGCCGACGACCGGGGCCGCCGATACCAGCAGGGTGACCTTGTCCAGCCCGGTGTCCCCGGCCGGGGACACCACGTGCAGGTGCTCGCCGATCCGGGCGGTCACCCGGGTCCCCTGCATCAGCGGCGGCCGCGCCCTCACGGACCTCGAACGTCACCTTGCGGGGGGCCTTCAGAGCCACCCAGACGGTGGCGCTGTGCGCGTCGACCCGGCGGACCACCGGGCCCGCGAGTATCAAAGGCGCCGCTGCGACATCAAATGGCGTGGAAGCCATCTCAGGCCGCCCGCAGCACAGTCCTCAGGACATGCGTGGATAACCACCGCATTCGGTCCCCCGTTTCGGTCTGACGCGAGTAACGGCCCCTGGACAATCCCACCCACCCGCAAACTGAACGGCCTTGCCTCTAGTCCCCGGTGCACTACCCCGCCCGCGCCGGGGCGCTGCCCGTACGCGGAAAGTCTCCGCTGGTCTTGTCCTTCACCGACGTCCCGGTGCTGGGCGACCGGCCGGGGCTCCTCCCGCCGGAGGAGCCCCTGTCGGGCGAGGGGTCTTCACCTGCTGTCCGTCGAAGTCGGGAAAGACGGTCACAGCAGATCACGCGCGCCTGTGTGGCGGGCGTTCTTCGACCTCCACCTGAAGGGCGCCGGCCTGGCCCCTGCTGGACGGCCCGTCGCCGGAGCGCCCGGAGGTGACCTTCCACAAGTGGCCGCTGGCGCGTCGCGCCGTCAGGTCAGAGCTTGACGATCATCTTGCCGGTGTTGTCGCCGCGCAGGATGCCGAGGAAGGCCTCCAGGTTGTTCTCGATGCCCTCGACGACGGTCTCGCGGTACTTGAGGGCGCCCGAGGCGACCCAGGGGCCGACCTCCCGGACGAACTGCGGCTGGAGGTCCTCGTGGTCGCTGACCAGGAAGCCCTCCATGCGACTGCGGGTCTGGAGGAGGCGGACGAGATTCCGCGGGCCGGGGGCGGGCTCGGTGTCGTTGTAGCGGGAGATCATGCCGCAGATGGCGATCCGGCCACCCTGGTTGAGGGAGCCGATGGCCGCCTCCAGGTGATCGCCGCCGACGTTGTCGAAGTACACGTCGATCCCGTCCGGCGCGGCGGCCCGCAGCTGCTCGCTCACCGGCCCGTCCTTGTAGTTGAAGGCGGCGTCGAAGCCGTACTCCTCGACGAGCAGCTTGACCTTCGCGTCGGACCCGGCGGAGCCGATGACCCGGGAGGCGCCCTTGAGCTTCGCGGTCTGCCCCACCTGGCTGCCGACCGCGCCGGCGGCCCCGGACACGAACACCACGTCGCCCTCCTTGAAGGCGGCGGTGCGCAGTAGGCCGGCGTACGCGGTGAGCCCGGGCATCCCGAGGACGCCGAGGTACGTCGACAGGGGCGCGGCCTGCGGGTCGACCTTGACGGCGTTCTCGGCGTCGACGGCGGCGTACTCGCGCCAGCCGAAGAAGTGCAGGACGTGGTCGCCGGCGGAGATGCCCTCGGCGTTGGAGGCGACGACCTCGCCGACGGCGCCGCCCTGCATGACCTTGCCCAGCTCGAAGGGGGCGACGTAGGACTTGGCGTCGCTCATGCGTCCGCGCATGTAGGGGTCCACGGAGACGTACAGGTTACGCACCAGCACCTGTCCCTCACCCGGCGTGGGCATCGGGGCCTCGACCAGGGCGAAGTCCTCGGGCTTGGGCCAGCCGACGGGGCGGCTGAGGAGGTGCCACTCGCGGTTGACGTCAGGGAGTGCGGGGGTGTTGGTCATGGGGGCGCTTTCCTCAATGTTTCGGTGCCTGGTTCCAACAGATACATCGGTACCACAGGTATTTCAGTACACAAAACAACCATGCGCCTAAACATTTCATGGTGTCAAGTAAACGGGTACCCTGACGACCATGGCCACACCTCAGAGCACCCGCCCCGACGCGCTGACCATGGAAGTCGTCGACCTGATCGGCTCGGTCGTGGCCCGCTACCACGAGGAGTACGAGGATGCTGCCGCCGAGCACGCTCTGACCGGCGCCCAGGCGAGGCTGCTCAGCCTGCTCGCCCTCGGACCCCTGCCCATGCGAAAGCTGGCCCACAAGCTCAATTGCGAGCCCTCGAACGTCACGGGCATCGTCGACCGCCTCGAATCCCGGGGCCTCGTCGAGCGCCGCCCGGACCCGGCCGACCGCCGGGTGAAACTGGCCGCGGCGACGGACGAGGGCCGCCGGGTGGCCCGCGGCCTGCGCGAATCCCTGCGCTTCGCCCGGGAGCCGCTGGCGGGGCTGAGCGAGGGGGAACGGCTGACGCTGCGGGACCTGCTGCAGCGGATGGTGGGCGTGGAGAGCTAGGGCCTGCGTCGGAGCAGCCCGCGTCGTCCGGTGCGGGCGATCGCGAGGCGGAGGGTCGTCCTCGTACTGGGCCTACGCGGTTACGGATTTCTCTACCGCGATCGCACCCGGCTGCGCTCCGCTCCGCCCGGCGCGCTTCCCGGCTCTGGCTGCGCCCGTTTCTCCTGCCTTCGGCCCGCTCCGCGCGCGCTGCGCCGACGCGCGCCCACGATGGATAGGGCCCGGGGGCCATGAGTCGATCACCGCATCAAGCGGCCACGGTCAGAACGAACCTCCGGCAGGGGCGCTCGGGCTCGGAGATGGAGGGGCGCCGTTCGTGAGTGCCGGCCGGAGCGTGGCGTGCGTCGTGTGGGCTCCCATCCCGACCACCTTCGACCCAGACAGAGCCGAGCAGACGCGGCCCAGGGCGTTCAGGTCGTTCGTACAGTGGCGCGCTCCACCTTGACGCCAGGAACGCCCGCTCCACGGTGTGTGGGTCGAAGGCGGACGGGATGGGAGCTGGGGTAAGTGGTGGGTAGAGGAGCATGGGCAGGTGCGGCATGCGCTACTGAACGAGAGCCAAGCTCAGATGATCCTCAAGACTTTCCGTATCGGGTTCCACGAGCAGGGGCGGGGTGCCATGTTCATCTCCCACGCGGAACACGATCGTGTGTCGCGGGCTACTGCCATCAGGCAGCTAAGGAGACGAACATGCTTGGAACAATGGACCTGGGAGCCATGATCGGCGCAGCCGTCACGGTCGTTGCCATCGCAGGTCTCGCCATAGTTGCTGCCAGGTGGTTCAGGGCGCGGGGGCGGTAGACGCGGGCGAGGGAGGCCACCAAAGTTAGCTGAGCCCGCTGCGTGCCAGACACGGCATAACGTCACGACCGCGTGCAGCCGCTGACATCAGTAGCTGACACCGGCGGTCACCGCCGAACCTGGCCGAAAACAGCGGAGCTTGCGGCGTGCAACCCTTCTACAGCGCTGGTTGGGATGCGGGCAACATCACCGCAGCCTCTCGCCGGATCAGCAGGCGTCCTAGCAGTGATCTCCACCTCGGCCTGATAGGCAACCGAAGCCGTCGCCAGCGCTACTTCCTCCAGAGAACCGGCCGCACGCGGCAGACCCGCCGCCTGGTGAGCCAGCTCAACATGCTCGGTTATCAAGTGTCCCTGCAGTCAGTAGAACCGCCTGAACTGCGGAGGTGCTGGATTTTCGAATCAGATTCCACCGAGCCCGTGACGAGATGCAGGGCTTGCTGCCTCTCCAAGTCGCAAGCCTCGCTTGGCTTGACGCTGTGCACCGGGCCCCAGTAAAAGGGCCCGGCGGTCGCGTCAGATGTCCTGGAGCATGATCCGTGCGAGTTCACGCGGCTTCGAGAACATCGGCCAGTGCCCGGTGTCCATTTCCACCAGCCGCCAGCGCTCGCTCTTGAGCAGCCGCGCCACGTCCTCGCTCGGTTCCGGCCCGTCGAGCAGGCACTTGATGTACGTCGCCGGGAGCTCGCCGAGCGGCCGCTCCAGGATGGCCGGCTCGGTGACCGTCGCACCTGGGTGCGGGGTGGACCTGCTGACGATCCGGGCGACCTGCTCGTCGGTGAGGTCCTGCCCCGCATATTCGGGCGCGGTGAGCGGGACCCAGAACCCGTCGTTCTGGGCGAGTGTCGCTTCGAAGACTGCCTGCCCTTGCCACCAGGCGGAGACCATCGACTCCCCGTGCGTGGGCACACCGGAGTCGACGAAGACGATCCGGTTCAGCCGGTCGCCGATCCGCTCGGCAGCCTGCCCGACGGGGATGCCCGCGTAGCTGTGCCCAACGAGGACGACGTCCCGCAGCCCGAGCCGCTCCACTTCCCCCACGATGTCCTGCACATGGGTCTGCTGCCCGGCCGGCACGCTCTGTCGCTCCGCGAGCCCGGACAGCGTCAGCGCGTGCGCGCCGTGCCCGGCCGCCCGCAGCTCCGGGACGACGTCGTCCCACGCCCACGATCCGAGCCACGCGCCCGCTACGAGTACGAAATCAGTCATCCCGGCACCGTAGTAGAGGGGGCTGACAGCCAGGATGCACCAGGCATCGCTCGGGGGTCTGGCTGACTGACGCTTTGGCTGCCATGCATCGACAGGGGGCAGGCGGCGGGTGCTGTCGAAACTCATCGACCACCGGCTTCCCGGTCTCCGGGGGTGCTGCTCCTTGCCATCGACATCCGCTGTCGCTTGCTTCTGGTGAACAGCCAACAACCGGTGTCCGTCCCCTCTCCCCCACCCTCCCGAGACCGTCCCTGTCCCGTAGGAGGGACCAGGGGCGGCGACAGGCGTACTACGGCGCGGGACGCGGGCGTGCCGGGCGCGCATCCTGCCGGTGCGGGCGGCTGAGACTGGCCCCAAGAGGTTCCGCGCTGGGCGGGGTCCGGATGGCCGGGAGGTGGCTGCGGTGGCGGCGAGCCGAAGCAGGGCACGGGGCGGCAAGGAGTGGACGCGGCGCAGGGCGGCGCTGGAGCGAGCCGCGGCACAGGGCGGCGCTGGAGCGGGCCGCGGCGCGGGTGGCCGAGGAGCGGCGGGCGGCGGCTCAGGCGGAGGAGGAGCGGCAGCGGCGGGAGGCGGAGTTCGACGAGCTGGTGGCGGACTTCGAGCTGGCGCGGGAGGACGAAGAGGTGATCGCGGCCGAGGTGGAGGGGGAGCTGCGCCGGGTGCGGGAGCGTGGCCAGGCGCGGATCCACAAGGCGTGGGTGGTGGCGGCGCGGGTGGTGGTGGCGATGGGTGTGAAGGGCGAGACGGTGTCGGGGTGCTCGCGCCGGCTGGGGGTGGGGACGGACCGGGTCAAGGAGCTGCGCCGGTTGGGCCGGGAGACTGCCGCCGAGGCGGGTGCGGAGTCGGGCGCGGCGCCGGAGTCGGGCCGCGAGCGGCAGAACGCGGCCCGGGCGCCGGAGTTGGGCGGGCCGACGGCGGGGGCGTCGGCGGGGCGGCCGGCGCCGGTGCGGCCGGTGGCTGCTGTGCCCGCTCCCCCGGTCGTTGCGCCCGTCGCGCCTGCGGCCGGTCCGGTCGGGGCGCCGGGGACGGGTGACGGGTCGGTGCCGGGAGCGGGTTGGCCGGGGTCTGCCGACTGAGCGCCGAGGGCCTGGCGTGCCAACGGCCCCGGCTGCCCGGGTGGGGTGCGGCGGCCGGGGCCGTCGGTGGTGCGGGGTGGGTCAGCCCTGGCGCTGCTGAGTCCAGGGTGCGGCGGGCCGCCGCTGGGGCGCGGCCGGCTGCTGAGGCCAGGCGGCGGGAGCCTGCTGCGGGGCGGCCTGGGGCGGGAGGTGGCCGGTAAAGCGGCCGGGGTCGACGTCCTTGAAGTAGACGGTGACGGCGGCCCGGTCGGCGACGAAGATCCGCTCGTGGAGGCCGGGCGGGGTGAGGATCCACACGACGGTGTCGCCGCGGCGGGTGGAGCGTCGGATCAGGGGCGGGGGGAGGACGACCTCCTCGGTGATGCCGGTGCTCGGGTCGGTCTCGGGGACCTTGATGTGGTCGACGACGCTGAACAAGCCCTGCATGTCGAAGAGTTCGTTGATCGTAGTTTGGTACTGCACAGCGGGTGTCCCCCCTTCTCGTTGTGGTGTGGCGCCCGGTGGCGACGGTCTCCTATCGGACGGTAGGCGCGCTGGGGGGCGTCGGGGGCCTGGCCTGGGCGCGGGTGCCAGCAGGTGGGACGCGGGTTGTGGTGGCGGGGCCGCAGGCGGGATACACGCAGCGGCGCCGGTGGACGGTGTCCGGGCACGGGGCCGTACAGGGCGGGGCTCGGGGCTATTCGGTGCGGGCGTCGGCCGGTGGCCGGGGCCTGGGTGCGGGCTCACCGTGCTGCGGGCGGGAGTTAGGGCAGCAAGCGGCGACGGGCGGGCATGGCGGCGGCCCCCGCGCCGCTGGGGTGAGGTACCGGGGGCCGATGGCGCGTGTGGGGCGGGATCAAGTCGTAGGGGTCTTGTGGGTGGTGGCGAGGGTGTCGCGCAGGTGGCGCAGCGCGCGGACGGCATCGCCTTCGTCGTCGGCGGGCCAGAAGGGGTCGCTGTCGCGTGCTTCGTCGAAGCCTTGGTTGTCGTCGATGAGGGCGAGAGCCTCGGCGACAGTGGCCGCGGCGGAGGCGTAGTCGGTGTCGGGGGCTGCGCGGGAAGCCGGGTCGGGGGCGGGCATGACGGTGGAGCGGTAGGCGGGGTCGTCGGTGACCAGGGTGCCGAGAAAGGTGAGGGCCAGGGTCCAGGCGGTGTGGCACGCGGCGCGGTGGGCGGGTATCAGGGCGAGCACGGCGTTGGCGGATTCGGCAGCGCTGCTGGAGCGTTCGAGGAGCAGCTCGGTTTCCTGGGTGATGAGGTAGGCCCGGGAGTCGCCGCACCACGCAAGGGTGAGCGGGCGGCCGGGGACGGTGACGGCGACGACGGCTGCGGCCTTCGGCCCGCCGGAGCCGTGGGCACGTTCGGCGGCGTATGCGTCGAAGACGGCGCGCAGGCCGGCCTCGGCGTCGCCGCGGTGAGCGGCGGCACGGGCGAGGCGGCGGGCGGCGGTGCGCGTCCACTGGCGTACCGCCTCGGAAGAGCCGATGCCGTCCAGCAGGACGTAGGCGCGGGCGCCGGTGGGGGCGGTGCGCACGGCAGTTGCGTCGCATTGCGTATCGCGAAGGCCGGTGAGCTGGGCGGTGGCGTTGGTGCGCACGGTGTCTCCGTTCGCTGCGTGGGTGGGTGCGTGGGTGTGGTGATCGCGTGGGGGTGGGAGGCCGGCCGCGCAGGCCTGGGGGCCCGTCGGGCCGGCGGGTCGCGGTGGTTGAGCGCCGGGCGCCCGGGGATGGTGGTCCTTCGGTTGCGGGCCGTGTCGGCTTCCGGGCTGGTTGGTGCAGGGGGTTGGGCCGGGCTGGATGGTGGCGGAGGTGGGGCAGAACTCCCACGGCGTGGCGGTGTCCTGGTTGAGCCAGCCGTCGGCGGCGAGGCTGACGTGTTCGAAGTGGGCGGCGAGGCCGTCGACGTGCGGGCAGGAGCAGCGGACGTGGACGACGCAGGTCCCGACCGTGTTGAAGCCGATGCGGACGACTTTCGTCATGTCCTGGCGGAGGTGCGCGCCGCAGTCCCCGAGGCAGACCTCCCCGCCGTTCTTGAGGCCGCCTTCGGGCGGAAGCCCGACGGCACCCCCATGGACCAACGACAAGCGCTCCGGCCGCCAGATGACCAAGGAGACAGAACCTAGCCGCGCAACCCGCGGGGCGGGGCCGGGGGCCAGGGACGGGAGCGGCCCCCGGGGACGGTCCGTGTCGGGACCGGCTGGAGGCCGCACGCCGGGCAGGGTGGCGGGGCCGGGGCGCACCGCGCGGGAGGACAGGTCGGGGTGGATCAGGAGGCGCGGGATGTCGCGCGTGTACCGGAGAGCGCCACCCGGACCGCGGGCGGCTCGATCTCGCAGAAGCCCACCGAGGCGACGCTGAGGTGGATGGTCGTGCCGTCGGGCCCGGTGACCGCCAAAACGTCGCCGACGGACAGCGACCGGACGTCTGCGGGCCAGTCCTGCTGCGCTCGATGTTCACGTACGCGGTGACGGTGTACGCGTCGCCCGGGATGGTGGGCGGCATCATAAGCGCGGGAGCGCCGGTGTCGATACGGGCGGTGACGATCGGCGGGTACTGGATGTGCGTGGTCAAGGCAGACCCCCTGGGCAGGTGGTGTGGTGGATGGGTGCCGGGGCCGGGGCCGGAGGGGCGGGGGTGGTCACCGCTGCTCCGGCCCGGCCGCTGAACCCTGACCGGGCGGGCGGTTAGCCCCGCAACCGCCCGAAGCTGAAGGCGGGTAGCGGCCGGCCCGCCCCGGCCGGCGACAGCAGGGGCGGGCCCGGCAAGCAGGGTCCGCCGGTCGTTCACGTGGGCGGCAGGTTGTCTGCGCCGGTCAGGCTCGGCATGCCGTTCGGTAAAAGCTCCAGGTACGCCAGGACTTCGCAGTGCTCCTGGATGATCTGCGCGATCTCGGGAGGGAGAAGGGGACGGGCACCGGTGGTCGGGTGGTGACGTGGTGGTGCCCCCCTCCTGTGGTGCCGGATGGTGAGCGTGGTGGGGGGAGGTGATGCCGGTCGGCTGTGGTGGGGGTGGAGGTGTTTCTCCGGGTGCCCGCGACGCCGGCGTCGCAGACGCCCTCGGCCCCCTCGACGACCGGGACCCCAATGGCAGGCATCGTGCCGGGCAGCCGCCACGCATGGGATTCGGCGATGCCCGCGTTCTTGGCTTCCTTCAGCCGGTCGTAGTCCAGTTCCCCGGTCGCGTCCTCGTCCTTGCAGCGCACGACGTCGGCCCTGGAGGTGTCGATCACGTCGAACTGCGGGCTGCCCTGCTTGATCTGAGCGAGCAGCTGCGCGTACGCGATGTTCACCACCTTGATCTGGATGCCGGTTTGCTTGGTGAAAGCGTCCTAGACGGCCTTCTGGTTGGCCTCGCCATAAGTGCCGCCGCTGTTGCGGACGACGAGAGTCTTGGAGCTCTTGCCGCCGCTGCCGGCAGCGGTCCGGCTGGTGCCGGTGCCGCAGGCGCGGAGGAGCGGCGACGAGACCCGCCGCGACTCCGCCGACTCCACGCAGGAAGAGTCGGCGGTCTATCCCGGGCGTCTCTCATCGTGTGCCTCCTGAGGGTGGTGCGACGGGGGAAGGGGGGCGGCTGGAGTGGGGCACTACGGGCGGGGATCCGCCTCGTCGGGTGCGACGCCCGCGCCGTGGGTCCGGAGGGTGTCGGGCCGCGTGGCCCCGTCGGGGTCCCACGGGACGGCTATGGCAGCCAGTTCGGCGCCGGGGGCGACGGTGAGGCCGTGCATGCCGTAGAAGACCCGCCCGCCGGCCGGGGCGTGGACCGTGTGCTCCCGGCCGTCGGCCGGGTCGACGATGCGGCCGAGGACGTCGCCCTCCGCCACTTCGCCGATGACGTCGGCGTCGAAGGAGAACTCCGGGTACCACAGGCCGGTGGCCTCGGCCGTGACACCGGCGGCCCAGACCCACTCGCGGATCGGCGCCGGGGCGGAGTCGTCCGGGTCCAGCACACCCAAGTGGCGCAGCGCCCGGTACAGACCGTCGACGCGGCGGCGAGTCGTGGCCCCGTCGCGCTGCCCGAGTTCGCCCACCTCGACGAGGACCGCCGAGATGCCCTGGCGGGCGGCGGCCGCGTGGCTGTTGCCACCGTCGGCCTTCACCCCGAGGATGACGTCCTCGATACCGAAGGACCCGGCCAGCTCGGCCGTCACCTTGTCGAGGTCCGGGTCACCGGTGAGGCGGTAGCCGACGAAGTCCCGCAGCACCTGGTCGATGCCGCCGCAGTGCAGGTCGATATAGACGTCGGCGCCGTCGACCAGGTGAGCGAAGAGCCAGGCGGCCAGCCGCTCGGTGGGGCTGCCGTCCGGGTCGCCGGGAAAGACACGGTTGATGTTCACGCCGTCGACCGGGGAGACGTTGAGCCGACCCTGGTACACGGCGGGAGGGTTGGCGACCGGACAGATGATCACCTGCCCGCGCACCTCACCCGGTTTCAGCAGGGTCGTCAGTCGTACGACGGCGTCGATGGGCGTGAACTCGCCGCCATGCACCCCCGCAGTGATGACGACCCGGGGGCCCGGGCGGGTGCCGTTGACGAGGGTCAGCGGGATGTCGACGGTGAGCGTGCCCAGGTCGGCGCGGACGGTGCCGCGGACCTTGGTGCCGGGCTGGGCCTCCAGGGAGCCGACGGAGAGGGTGGTGTCGCTCATGGTCATGCCTCCATACGGCCGACGGTGGAGAGGAAGTCGATGGGCTGCGGCGAGGAGCCGTCCAGCGCGAGGCCTGCGGCGATGTCTCCGCAGGTGACAGCGCATGCCAGTCGGTGAACGATGCCCGAAAGCCGTGTGCGGGAGAACTGCATGCACGGTTTGAAGCGGCGGGGACCGAAAACGGAGCGTCAGCCACCGCGCAAGTCCCCGACCCTACTCAAGAGGAAACGGGCCCGGAGGTGTGGCTTCCGGCCCAGCCACGTCCCCAGGCCTGCCGGAGACGGCGAGGACGGAGAGGAGGACGAGTGCGGTGGCCGGGCCCAGTACGGTCCAGGGGGCCAGTTCCGCGTACGGCTGGTTCTCCGACAGCAGGCGGCCCCACTCGTTGCGGGGCGGATGGTGTACGACGCGGGGTGGTCGGGGTCGTTCATGAGGGCCTCCTGTGCGAGTGAGGTCCTCCATGGTACGAAGTCGGAAACGATTTTCACGATCGCTAGGTGGGTGAGTGCGGCAGGGGCCCGGAGTTGTGGCAGGCGGGCAGGCGGTAAGCGGCTGCCCGCACGGCACACTGTCGCCACCCGATGCCTGGAATAGCCGCCTTGGCCCTGAGGCGGTTGAGCTGGTCGCCACCGAACGCCTGCGGAAAAATGCGGCCTTCACGCCGTGGCGGTGGTCGTGCGGGTCCGGGCGGATTGGACGGCGGTGAGCAGCTCGCGGGTATAGGGGTTGGGCGGGGGTGGTGTACAGGGTGTGGGCGGGGGCGCTCTCCACGATCCGGCCGTGGTGCATCACCGCGACACGGTGGGCGAAGTGCCGTACCAAGGGCAGGTCGTGGCAAATGAACAGATACGCCAGCCCGAGCCGTTCCTGGAGGTCGGTGAGGAGGTTCAGGATCCCGGCCCGCACCGAGAGGTCGAGCGCGGAGACCGGTTCGTCCAGTACGAGCAGCCGTGGCTCGCTCGCCAGGGCGCGGGCGATGCCGACCCGCTGGCACTGGCCGCCGGACAGCTCGTGTGGCAGCCGGTCGCCGAGCCGGGGATCCAGCCCGGTCAGCTCCAGCAGTTCGGTGACCCGGTCGGGGCCGGACCGCGGGTCCCAGCGTCCCTGGACGCGCAGGGGCTCGGCCACCGCGTCCCAGACCCGCAGCCGGGGGCTGAGGGAGCCGTACGGGTCCTGGAAGACCGGCTGGATCGCCGGGCGCAGGGGCCGCAGCGCTGCCTCGTCGAGGGTAGTCAGTTCGTGTCCGTCGAACCGCACCTGGCCGCTGTCCGGGCGGCGCAGCAGCAGCACGGCGGAGGCGGTGCTCGACTTCCCCGAGCCGGACTCGCCGATCAGGGCGAGGGTTTCGCCGGGGGGAAAGAGTGAACGAGACGTGGTCGACAGCGAGTAGGGGGGCCGCTCGCCGGCCCCAGGTTCGCCGCGCCGGGTAGCTGACGGTGAGGTCGGCGACCTCCAGCAGGGCGTTCATGCCATACCCCCGACGGGGAACAGGTCCCGCGCCGATGCGGGTACTGCCTCCCAGCGGTGGCAGGACACCAGATGCCCCGCCGGGCCGACCGGCTGCGGCTCCGGCTCGTCCGTACGGCAGCGTTCCTGTGCCAGCGGGCAGCGCGGGGCGAAGGCGCACCCAGCCGACAGCTCGGAAGGGGACGGGGGTGTGCCACCGATGGCGGGGAGCCGCCGGTCCGCCGTCGGTTCGTCCGGTGGCAGCGAGGCGAGCAGCCCGGCGGTGTAGGGGGCCCGCGGCCGGGTGAGCAGCCACTCCACCGGGCCGGACTCGCTGTGCCGTCCGGCGTACATCACCAGCGTCCGGTCGGCGTGTCCGGCGACTATCCCCAGGTCGTGGGTGACCAGGAGCATCGCCGCACCGGTCGCCTCACGGAGCGAGGCCAGCACGCCGAGGACCTGTTCTTGCACGGCGGGGTCGAGGGCGGTGGTCGGCTCGTCGGCAACAATCAGCTCCGGATCGTTGACCATCGCCATCGCGATGACGACGCGCTGGCGCATGCCGCCGGAGAACTCGTGCGGGTACGCCTTCGCCCGCCGGGCCGCGTCCGCGATGCCCACCCCGTCGAGTGCCGCCGCAGCCTCGGCCCGTGCCGTTTTGCGGCCGAGGCCACGCACTGAACGTATGGCGGCGGCGAGCTGGTCTCCGACGGTGTGCACGGGGCTGAGCACTGCGAGGGCATCCTGCGGCCCGAGCGCGAGGTGCCGGCCCCAGAGCCCGGCATACACCGACCGGGGCGCGCCGAGGAGTTCTTGGCCCCGCAGACGGACGCTGCCGGTGAGCTGCGCCCCGTAGGGGGCCATGCCGAGGACGGCGTGGGCGGTCAGTGACTTCCCGGCGCCGGACTCGCCGACCACGGCCAGGACCTCGCCTTCGTGGACGTCGAACGAAAGGCCGCGTACGGGGGTGATGTGCCGGACGCCGTCGGGGAGGGTCATGCGCAGGTCGCGTACGGACAGCAGAGGCTGAGGGGCGTGGTCACGACTTCGCCTCCTTCCTTGTGCCCGGGCGGCCGGGTGCGGTGAGGGTGGGCAGGGACACAGCGAAGCCGGCGAGCAGCGCGAGGGCTGTCGCCGGGGCGAGGGACGCCCAGGGGCACGTTCGAGGTAGGCCCGGGATTCGTCGAGCAGTAGGCCCCATTCGGGGGCGGGCGGCTGGGCGCCGAGGCCGAGGAAGCCGAGGGAGGCGAGGGCCAGGGCGATGCCCGGCAGCCGCAGCACCGCGTGGCGGGCCACCGGGCCGGCCACGGCGGGCAGGAGGTGCCGGTTGAGGATCCAGCGCGGGGTGGAGCCGATCGCCTTCTGCGCGGTGAGGAATCCGGCCGCCCGGGTCTCCTGGACGAGGGCGGAGGCGTGCGCGGCGAGTGGTGGCCAGGAGATCAGCCCGACGGCGACGGAAGCGCCGGCGGTGCCGGGGCCGAAGGCCGCGGCGACGAGGATGCCGACGATGACCGGTGGCAGGGCGTTGGCGATGTCGGCGACTCCGGCGGACATCGACGGCAGGAAGCCGATCGCGAGGGCGAAGAGATAACTGACCAGGCGGACCGCCACGCCACGCTGAGCGTCGCGGCCGCGCCGTGCCCGAGCCGGGCCAGTACGTCCCGGCCGAGCCCGTCGGTGCCCAGTGGGTGCGGCCAGGAGGGGGCGGATAGGCGGGCGGTGGCCTTCACGGTGTACGGGTCGCGCAGCAGCCCCCAGCCGGTGACCATCAGCAGGACCGCCGCGAGTGCCACGGGTACCGCCCGGGCCAGGCGGCCCGCCGGGGCCTGCCGGGGCGCGGGCAATGCCAAGGCGGCGTCCCGCAGTCCGGGGCCGAGCAGCCGTACCCGCACCAGGTGGGCGAGAACGCCCGCCGCGAGGCCGAGAAGGAGCAGCACCAGCACCGCGCCCTGAAGCAGCGGCACATCCTGTGCCTTGGCGGCCCCCAGCGCCGTACGACCGATGCCGGGCACGGCGAAGACGGTCTCCACCGGGACCGCCCCGCCGGTCAGCCCGACCGCGACCAGGCCGAACTGCGGGACGATCGCGGGCACGGACCGGCGCAGCGCCGCGAATGCGATGCGCCGCGCGAAGACACCCGAGGCCCGCCACAGTCCGACCCAGCGTTCGCCGAACGCGGCGGGCAGGGCGTCGTCGACGAGCCGGCCGAGAAGCCCGCCCGCCGGAACGCCCATCGCCAGCGCGGGCAGCACCATGTTCGGCGGGCCCTGCCAGCCGGAAGTCGGCAGCCAGTCCAGCCACACGCCGAGCGCGATCAGAAGCACCGTCGCCAGCAGGCAGGCGTTGCGGTACGGGTACGCGGCGACGATCTCCCGGTCCGGCCCGGTCTTTCCGGGAACACCAATCGACTCCTCGACATCGATGGCAGTCAGGCCGTCGACGCCGGCCGCGGACGCGCCTGGACATCGAAGCCGCGTTGGGAGTGAGTGCGGACGTGCTGTGGCCGAAGGCCGTTCGAACCAATGTGGAGTCCGGGCTCCCTGGTTGCCCGCGACCCGGTCGAACGCCACCAACAGCGTCGCCGGGTCGTGCACGAAGTTGAACAGGTCATCAAACCGGCGGCCAGGATCGGCCACCGTCCAACGGTGAAGCTTGGTCTGCATCTCCAGTACCCGGGCCCGAGGGCCCGGAGCTCCGCCATTCGGCGGGGCGTCTTCCGGCATTGCAGCATCCTTCCCTTCTCGATACCGCTGCCGCCCTTCCCCATGCGGCCGGCTCTCCCGGCCTCGGAGTACTACGGCGGCTCCGCCCCGTCCCCAACCGATCAGCGGTCGATGCGCCCAGCCCGGGCAGTCTGCTGGAGGCAGGTGAGGGGGCGAGGTTCGGGACGGTTCCCGTGTTCACCGTGGTTCGCTCCATGAAGGAGGAGCCCGACCGTGTCCCTGCGGCATCGCCACGAGTACGCCGCAGGCTTTCCTCGTGGCCTCCCGGCCAGCTTTTGTAGACCGGCCCAGGAGTTGTCAGATCACCCGAAAGGATGACCTGGATACGCACCGCTTCCGGCCCAGATCCGCCAGGTTCGAGCCGGTGTCCCTTTAAGAGACGTAAAACGCCGGTTCCTCGCGTACTCCTCTCCATCACGCTTGCCGGACCCGCCCCATCTGGCAGTTCTGGGTACGTCCCGGCTTTGTCAGGGCCGCTCTCGCCCTCCCCGGCATCACCCGGATCAGGCTGCCCTCAGCTTCAACCCTGCTGCTGCGACAGCGGGTTGGTGCAGGTCTTCCACCTCCACTCGAACCAACAGCGCCTCACGGCGCAAACAGAAGCTGAGCCAGAACCCGAGAAGCGACAGCACTCGAGCACGACTTCGGGAGGCACCTCATTTCTGCCTCGGTCACTGTTCACGAGAACGCCAGCACCCCCAAGGCTTGACCTTCCAGTCCGGGCCGAGGGCGAAGCCCGAGAAGGCAACACCGAAGGTGCGGCTATCGGTGTGGTGGCGATGTCCGGCAGGACACGAACGGGGTGGAGGACATCGCCATCCGTACCCCGCTGCCGAAGGGGCCATTGCGTGAAAGCCGTTGGACAGATCACGCCGCCCTCGCCCGTATGCCGCCGTTCTGTTAGTCGATCAGGACGCCTGGGTTGAGGATGCGATGGGGGTCCAGGGCGTCCTTGGCGGCGCGCAGGGCCAGCGCGAAGGGCTCCGGGCGCTGGAGGTCGTAGCCGGGGCGGTGGTCGCGGCCGACAGCGTGGTGGTGGGTGATGGTTGCGCGGTAGCGGTGCAGGACGTCGCTCGCGGCGGCTTTGATGTCGTCCCAGACTTCAACCTCGTCGCCGGGTCGGCCGGCGACGGCCACGGTGAAGTAGGGGGCGGCGCCGTCAGGGTAGACGTGGGTCAGGCGGCAGTTGATGGTGGCCGGGTGTCCGGTGGCCTTCAAGGCGGCGGTGCCGACCTGGGTGCGGACGGCATCGATCAGGGCGGGAATCTTGTCCCAGGTGGCGGCGGTCTCGAAAGTCTCGACGACGGCGCCCATGCGGGCCAGGCCGTCGCGTAGGTAGGGCATGCGCAGGAACGCCGAGCGCCAGGCGCTCACCGCCGTGTCGGCCGGGGCGTCGCGGTCCGCCGTCGGCGCCCCGCCGCGGCCGCCGCCGTGGGCGCGGGCCAGGTCCAGGGCGCTCGTGAGGCGGTCGTCGACGCGGGTGGTGGCGGATTCGAAGCCCAGGACCAGGACGGTGGAGCCGTCGTGCGAGGCGCCGGACAGCGCGGCCTCGCCGGAATCGAGCAGGCGACAGTTGGCTGGGGAGAGGTCGGATTGGGCGATGGCACGCACCGCGTCCAGCGCCTGGTGGAAGTCGGCAAAGGCCACGGACGCCGAGGCCTTGTGCCGGGGGCGCTCCTGCAGGCGCATCCACGCCTCGGTGATGACGCCGAGCGCGCCTTCAGAGCCGAGGAACAGCCGGTCGGGCGACGGTCCGGCGCCGGATGCGGGCAGCCGCCAGGACGTCCCCGCTCCGGCGGGCGTCACCACGTGCAGGGACTGGACGAAGTCGTCGATGTGGGTGCGGACGGTGGCGTAGTGGCCTCCGGCCCGGGTGGCCAGCCAGCCGCCGAGGGTGGAGAACTCGAAGCTCTGCGGGAAGTGGCGCAGGGTGAGGCCGTAGGGCCGCAACTGCTCTTCCAGCACGGGACCGAGCGCGCCGGCCTGGATGCGGGCTGAGCGGCTGTCGGCGTCGATCTCCAGGACCCGGTCCATCGAGGTCAGGTCCAGCGACAGCACGGCGCAGTGTGCGTCGCCGCGGTACTCCACTCCGCCGACCACCGAGGAGCCGCCCCCGAAGGGGATGACGGCCACGCCGTGCCCGCCGGCCCAGTCCAGCAGGTCGGCCACCTCCTGGTCGTCGGTCGGTCGGGCGACCAGGTCGGGGATCCGGCCGGGCCGGCCGCGCAGGGCCCGGATGACGTCGCGGTAGGCCTTGCCCATGGCGTGTGCGGCGCGCGCTTCCGGATCGGCGGTGACCAGGTGCGCCAGTGCGGGCGGGGGTGTCGCGCCGGGACGGGCGATGGGCAGGTCGGCGACCCGGGGTATCGGCAGCGGGCGGGCCAGGGTGCCCGGCAGCAGGGCGCCCATGGCGGCGCATTCGGCGTCGTCGGGGTGGGCGTCGGCGTAGCCCCAGCCCCACCAGGATCGCGTGCGGGAGGTGCCGGAGTCGGACGGGGTGGCAGGCATGACTGTGCTCCCAGCGAGGTCCAGGCAATTTACCCAACAGAAAATTACCCTAGGGTAATATCGAATCCATGACAACGCACCCCTCCAGGGCCGGCACCAAGGGCGTGCCCAGGGCCGCGCGCGAACGACAGGTCCTGGCCGCGGCCACCGAGGAGTTCAGCCGCCACGGCTACGAGGCCACCACCGTGGCCGCCATCGCCGCCCGTGTGGGCGTCACCAAGCCACTGCTGCACCACTACTTCGGCAGCAAGCAAGACCTCTACCTCGCCTGCCTGAACCCGGTTGGCGACCGGCTGCTGGCCGCCATCCGCGCCGCGATGGCCCAACACGCCTCCGGCGCGCCGCCCACCGCCCTGCGCGTGCTGCACGCCCTGTTCACCGCCCTGGACGGGCAGCGCGAGGCGTGGTTCGTCCTCTACGACGCCACGCTGCCGCCCGACAGCGACGCCGCCCAACGCGCGGCGTACCACCGCGGCGCCATCGACGACCTCGCCGCGATCGGCACCGCTGACCTCCTGCACGCGGCTGGATCCAACGACCCACTTGACGCCGACGCCCTCAAATACGCCTGGCGCGGCCTGTGCACCGCCCTGGTCCGCTGGTGGGTCAACCACCCTAACCAGTCACCCGAAGCCATGGCGCAACGCTGCGCACGGCTCTTCGCGGCCTGCCACACCATCCTCGCCACCGGCGACGAGAGCACGTGAGCGGTCGACGCGAAGCGCTCCGTCCGGCCCGGCCGGCGCGAGCCGGCTCGGGCAGCGGACTGCGTCAGGATCTCGGGAGACGGCAGAGTCCGACCAGCCGCGGATCCGGCCGGCAGCTGCGTGCGGGAGGTGTGGCTGGCCGCACTGTCGGCAGCCGCGTTCAGCCGGTCCACGTTGACCTGGAGATCCCAGGGGCGGCATAAAGGCGAGGGAGCTGTCGCGACCCTCAGATCCCCCCAGCACGACGGCTGAGGTCTTGTCAGCAGGCCGCACCCTTCCCCACGGCGCAATACAGCCATGTTCTTCCTGGCCAGGCGGCATTACGCCCCGGGCGGGATCACACTGTGACCCACGGCAGGTCCCCGCAGCGCCTTTGCGTGCTGCATCGCCGTCAGATGCCGTACGAAGAGTGCGGCGAGTACGGCCGCCACGATGTCCAGCACGGCCGAGCCCATCACCACACCGGCCGCGGTCGCGAACTCTTCGGCCGTGTCGGCGTCGTCGTACGCCTCGCCCGCGACAAAGTCGGCGATCTGCGTCAGGACGAAGAACAACCACCACAGGTTGAGCACGGTGAGCGGCTCTGCCTTGCCGTCGCCGTATGGGTCACGGCGGCTGGCCCGCCAGGTATCGGCAGCGACCCCGCGCGGAAGCCAGATGTTGGCGATCGGGATGAACCACGAGCCGATGGCCCAGCCGGGTCCGCCCCTGTGCAGATCGGGCCCGAAGACTCCGGCATTCTTGCGGACCCGGTGAAACCAGATGATGAAGAGGGCCCCGGTCGCCAGATACAGCAGCAGGGACAAACCCTCGGCGACGGCCAGGTTCAGGTCCTCGAACACCGCCGGGTCCAGCCGGTCCGCCGACATCCCGGACGTCATGCCACGGACGTGGAACGCCGCGATGAGTACGAGGACATCAGACACGATGATCGCGCCGAGCAGGGACACGACCGCGTAGGACAGACCGACAGGACTTCTGAGCACGACCGGGACCCCCACGGGTAATCGGCGCCCCTCCCCGAGGCACCACGGCGACCCCGTCGGCCGCCGTGGCCGGAACAGTACCGCCCTACCTGGGCCTTCTGCGCCAGGCCCTTGAACGCTGCCCAGCTTTAGAGGCAAAGGGCCCACGAAACTCGCGGCAGGCCGCTGCCGCGCCCGACGTCGTCTCCGAACAGCTCACCAAGCTCGCTGACGCCACCTCCTGACCGACCGCCGCCGTAGTCGTTGCCCCAGGTGGGCCGGTCAGTAGGGGGTTGCGTACCAGCGCGGGCAGAAGCCAACGGCGCGGAAGTCTGCCGTGCGAAAGCGAGCCGGCGGGCGATCTGCGGGGCCATGTCGCGTTCGACGGTGGCGTCCAGCGGAACGTGCAGGAGCGAGCAGGACGCGGACACGACCACGCGGTCGGCGAGGCCGAGGAGCGTGCCGAGGGTGGCGAGGGACTGTTCGTAGTCGTTGATCCAGATGTTGCGCCCGTTGACGACACCCTCGACCAGGCGCTTGCCGGGCAGCCCGCGGGCCAGCGAGGTGGGCGCTGCCCGATTCGGTGAAGCGAGGGCGAGGCCCTCGGCCGGAGCCTTGGCCAGACGGTCAGCGCGTCGCGGAGCCGCCCGAAGTACGAGGCGGCCAGCAACTTCGGCCGGTCGACCGAACGCGTGAGGGGCAAGGAACAGATCACCAGTCTGGTTCCGCGCCCCTCTCCACAGCAGCCGGAGGGTCCTCGGCACGCGACGGACCCGGGCGCCTCAGCCCCGGTCGCAGGTGTGGAACCCGCAACCGCTCTTACGGCCGAGAAGCCCCGCCTCCACCATGCGGTGAAGCAGCGGCGGCGGTACGTACAGGGACCTCGACAACGCTTCCTCCGTCATGCCCATCGGCATGGGCTGCCGCCTCTGCGAACGCACCGACTGCCCTCAGCGGGCCGTACCGCCCCTGGACCGCCGGCCGGCGATCGACGAGAACAGCAGCACCTTCGTCCCCCTACGCCGTGGCCGGGGCGCGCGGGCGGGCATCGACTGACGGGGATCGCCACCCTGGGTGCCACCTACCTGAGCAGGCGGGCTGACGCCGGACCGCCCCGACATACCCGCGGAACCCGCACGCACGCGTGCGTTTCCCGGCCGGGCGAGATCGGTTCTACCCTCGGCCACAGGTGTCCCCGGAGACCTCACCACGTTGGGACCGTGCGTGCCGGTCGCGGCGCGTCCACATGTCCGGCCGGGCCGAATGGCTCGTACGCGCCACCTGGCTGACCGGACCGTACCTTCAGGAGAGACGGATGGACTACTACGACCTCGGCACCCACACCCGCCCCGTGACGACGTCCTCCCCGTCCGCCCAGATGTGGTTCGACCGCGGGCTGCTCTGGTCGTACGGCTTCCACCACGAGGAGGCCGTCTCCTGCTTCGAAGCCGCCGCCGCGGCGGATCCGGACTGCGCGATGGCCTACTGGGGCATCGCCTACGCCCTCGGTCCGAACTACAACAAGCCCTGGGAGTTCTTCGACGGCGAGGATTTGGCCCGAACCGTCGAACGCACCCACGCGTCCGTCGAACGCGCCCACGAGAGGGCGGCCGGCGCCACTCCCGTCGAGCAGGCCCTGATCCAGGCGCTGCGGTACCGGTATCCGCAGGCGGAAGCGGTCGAGGACTGCTCGGTGTGGAACAAGCCCTACGCCGACAGGATGCGCGCCGTGTACGAACTCGCTCCCGAGGACCTCGATGTCGCCACACTCCATGCCGACGCACAGATGAACCTCACGCCATGGCAGCTGTGGGACCTGCGGACCGGGCTGCCGGCGGAAGGCTCCCGCACGCTGGAGGCCAAGGCGGTCCTCGATCGGGCGATCGGCACCGGGCCCGGGAAGACGCACCCCGGCCTTCTGCACATGTACATCCACCTCATGGAGATGTCCCCGACCCCCGAGGCCGCCCTGCCCGTCGCGGACCGGCTCCGCGGCCTCGTGCCGGATGCCGGGCACCTGCAGCACATGCCCACACACCTGGAGGTGCTCTGCGGGGACTACCGGCGTGTGGTGTCGGACAACACCACCGCGATCGCCGCCGACGAGAAGTACTACGCGCGGGCCGGCGCGATGAACTTCTACACCCTGTACCGATCGCACAACTACCACTTCAAGATCTACGGTGCGATGTTCCTCGGTCAGTCGGCGACCGCCCTGGAGACCGCCGCACAGCTCGAAGCCTCCATCCCCGAGGAACTGCTGAGGGTGCAGAGTCCGCCCATGGCCGACTGGCTGGAGGGTTTCCTCGCCATGCGGGTACACGTGGTCATCCGCTTCGGCCGCTGGACCGACATCCTGGAACTGCCGCTGCCCGCCGACCCGGAGCTGTACTGCGCGACCACGGCGATGCTCCACTACGCCCGCGGCGTCGCCTTCTCGGCGACCGGCCGGATTCCCGAGGCGGAGACCGAACGCGAACTGTTCCGTCAGGCCGTCTCCCGCGTACCCGAGTCACGCATGCTGTTCAACAACACCTGCGTCGACATCCTCGCGATCGCGTCGGAGATGCTCGACGGCGAACTGGAGTACCGCAAGGGGAACCACGACGCCGCCTTCGCCGCACTGGAGCGGTCGATCACACTCGACGACAACCTTCCCTACGACGAGCCGTGGGGATGGATGCAGCCCACACGGCACGCGTACGGCGCCCTGCTTCTCGAACAGGGACGTGTGGAAGAGGCGGAGGCCGTCTACCGGGCCGACCTGGGCCTCGACGACACGCTGCCGCGTCCTTCGCAACACCCCGGCAACGTGTGGGCACTGCACGGATTCCAGGAGTGTCTCCTGCGCCTGGGCAAGAGTGCGGAAGCGCAGATCGTGGCCCAGCAACTGAAGCTCGCTTCCGCCATGGCGGACGTACCGATCAACGCGTCCTGCTACTGCCGTCTCGAAGCCGTCGCCGGCGCGGCGGAAGGCGGCTGCTGCTGACGACCCGCGAACCGCAGCCGCACGCGTACCCGACGATTCATCAGGACCCATCAAATCCCTTGTCTACCATGGACCTTGGCGTGTTCGCATCGTCGGCACGGCACTAGCTTGATCTTTAACCTCGGGTGTCGAACGGCTTCTCGTACTTGATCAACTGGTCCGCTAACTGCCCTGCGTGCAGGCGGCCTTCGGCTGAGCATGTGATCCGACCAAGGAACACACAAGCTCAGCACGAAGGCCGTGGGGATGAGTCTGTTGCATCATGCTGTCGGGCAGGATCCGTTTGCGGAACTGTCATGCTTCCGGGGTGAGTTCTACTCCTGTCTGACCCGGCGCGCGGATGCGTTGTTCGAGCTCTCGGAGTTCACAGCCGTGACCGGCCCGGATGGCGCGACCTGGCGGCAGGAATACGACGAGCGCGGCAATCCGGTCTCCTTCACCCGCCCGGACGGATCGACGACGCGTTTCACACACAACGCTTCGGGCCACCTCACCGGCCTCGGTGATTCCCTGGGCCCCGTCAACCGGTTGCACTGCGACGGCGCCGGACTTCCCGTGGCCATCATGAGTCCTCTGGGCACGGTCACGCATTACAGGCGCGATGCGTTCGGACGGCCAGTTCTGATCACCGATCCGCACGGCCATACGACCTATATGGAGTGGACGGTCGAGGGCAAGCTCGCCCGGCAGATCGAGGCGGACGGATCGCAGCAGTCCTGGACTTACGACGGCGAAGGCAACTGCCTCATCCGCACTGACTCTCTCGGGGGTGCAACCCGGTTCGAGTACACCCACTTCGACCTGCTCGCCGCACGCACCACACCTGAAGGTGTACGCCACGAGTTCACGCACGACACCGAACTGCGCATCTCCAACGTCACCAACCCCCAGGGGCTGCGCTGGATTTACGAGTGCGACGCGGCCGGGCAACTGGCGCGCGAGACCGACTTCGACGGGCGCTTGATCGCCTACCGGCACGACGAGGCGGGCAGGCTCGCCTCTCGCACCAACGGTCTCGGGGAGACGCTCCGGTTCGAGCGCGACGCAGGCGGCCGGATCGTCACCAAGGACGTGGCAGGCACAATCACCAGCTTCACCTACGACCGCTCCGGCCGGATGACCGGAGCTGGCCGGCCTGATGCCGAACTGCGTTACCTCCGCGACAGCGCCGGCCGGGTGCTGAAGGAGATTTGCAACGGCCGTGAACTGATCCATGTCTACGACGCAACGGACCGCGGTACCCGCCGCACCACCCCCAGCGGGGCGGTCAGCTCATGGACCTACCCTGCACAGCGACGCGTCGAGCTGGACACCTCGGGCCACCGCCTGGCCTTCGAGTTCGACGAGAGCGGACGTGAAATCACGCGCCGCATCGGCGAGACACTAACCCTCAACCACACCTTCGACTCACTGGGGCGTCTCAGCGATCAACTGGTGCTTAGTGCCGACGCCCGGGTCGTCCAGCGCCGCGCGTACTCCTACCGGCAGGACGGTCATATCACCGCTGTCGACGACCAGTTGAACGGTCGGCGGCAGCTCGAGCTGAGCCCGGTTGGCCGAGTCACGGGGGTCAGCGCACACGACTGGAGCGAGCGTTCCTGCCGAACCCTCCGGCGGCGGGGAGAGAGCGACCGGCTTCCGAGACTACTCCGGTACCCGCATCAACCGGGCGGGCGATGTCCGCTACGAACACGACGCCCAAGGCCGCGTCACGTTGCGCCAGAAGGCGCGGATCTCAGAGGTCGTTAAGTCCCTTTCTGGTAGAGGCCCCGTCCGGGCTGAGTGGAAGGTAAAGCCGGCACACGACTCATCCCCGCGTGCGCGGGGGTGATCCGCCGGTCGAGGAGTCCGCTACGTGGACGAGGTGTGTGAGGTATCGCGCGTTTAGCTCGGGGACCGCTGGTGGCTCCGAACTGAGAGCCGGGTGTTGGAGCACCCCCCGAGGTAACACCCTTTACACGTTGCCTGCTTGTGCCTACTGTCCTGCGACTGTGCGCCATTCGCACACATGTCTCATTACCTAGGAAAGGACACAGCAGCTCGTGTCGTTGCACAGCTCCATAGCAAAGCGATGCCTGCGCCCCGGGATTGTCCTGGTCGCCGGGCTGATGATGGCCTCCGCCATACCGTCCGCCGTCGCAGCAGACGGACCGTCGGGGCCATCGAGCGCACCGCCCAAGGTCCACGGGGCGGAGCCGTTCTCGGTCATGGCCGGGTCGCGGCCTGTGTCGGGCCAGTCCCCGTCCGCCGGTCCGAAGTTCACCAAGTCCGGTGACACATGGCGGGTCGTCGCCCCCGAGGTCGTGCTGCGCAACACCGTCACCGACGCCGACGGTGAGAAGTCGACGTTGACGTTCGAGGTGTACACGGCCAATGCGGACGGCACACCGGGAACGAAGGTCAACCTGACCGACGCCAACCCGTACGGGGTGCTGGTGTCCCCGTATGTGACGTCCGGCAGCACGGCGTCGGTCAAGGTCGACTACGGCAGGCTGAAGCCGCGCACCACCTACCTGATGCACACCAACGCCTACGACGGCAGCCTGTATGAGACGACCTGGTCCCCGTGGGCGAAGTTCCGCATTGAGCCCTACGTGACGTTCCCTACAGCGCAGTCCACGTCGGGGATCGACTCGACCGCGCAGACCACGGTGGAGTTCACCCGCACTGACCCGGACGGGTCCGCCACGGCGACGTCGTCCACGGCCACGGCGCAGTCGTCGCCGACGCTGGCGGACTTCGACAAGGACGACTGCTCCAAGCAGGACAAGGCCGACCGCATGGTGTGCTTCCGCATGGTCAAGCGGGACAAGGCCAAGTCGGTGCAGGCCCCGCCGAAGCCCGGCAAGACCCGGGAGACCAAGCAGACGTTCACCGCGAAGTCGGCCGAGTCGGCGGGGATCATGTCGACGCCGGGCGGTAACGACGCGGTCGACCTGGTCGACTGGTGCACCAACGCCGCCGAGGGCCTCGACTACATGAACCGCACCGAAGCCTGCCTGAAGACCCTGGGCGAGGGTGAGCTGTGGTTCTTCGACGCCGATCCGAAGAAGCCGGCCATCGGCCGGGGCACGTTCCTGTTCGAGCAGCGGATGAAGACCTACCGCAACAAGACCGAATCCGGCAGCGACTTCGCCGAGTTCGACCAGCAGCTCGTGATCGCACCCACCTACATCGACCCCGCGTTGGAAGGCGTCACGATGCGGTGGGACATCGACTCGTCGTGCTCGGCGTGCGATGTGGCGCCGATCCAGTGGACCGACGACGGCGCCAACCCGGTCGACGGCGCGAGCTGGGACTACGACTCGGCGCAGGACTACCGCAGCATGTGGGGCACCGTGGTGACCCGCTGGCTCGGCACCGGGAAGGAGCAGATCGATCTGGACTGGTCGATCACCGCAACCGTCGACGCCAGTGATTCGGTCGATGCGACGGCGGACTTCGGCAGCAGCGGCGTCGCGTCCATGCGGGAACTCGCGCCGCGGTGCGACGACATCACCCGAGGTGCGGTCACCCCGGGCTGTGTGCTGCCGTTCTTCAAGCCGACGTTCACCGTCGACACCAACCTGTACCCGGCGGCCGGTGCCTACTACTGGCTGATGCAGGAGCGGATGCCCGACCACGCCGGCTCCAAGAAGTGGGACAGCCTGGCGCACTACCTGGGTCCGGAGACCGCCAAGAGGAACGCCTCGGGGGCGGTCTGGTCGTCCGACGACAGCCGCAAGGTCGTCTGCCCCACCACGTGGACCAAGCACCCTGCCGACAGCATCGTCGGCACCACCGACTGTGACGAGTACGCGCCGGCGTCCACACACGAAAGCGGCGGATACCCGGGCGGGCTCAACCAGGTCACCAGCGGCAACCAGTGCGCCCAGCTCTACACCGACTGGGTGTTCAACGGGGTCGGTGACGGGTCGACGTCGTTCGGTCTGCTCGCGGACACTCGCGTCGCGACCAACGGCCCGACCGGAACGGAGCGGTGCGGACGTGCGGCGATCGACTCGTCGCAGAACCAGGGCGCCTTCCACAAGCTCCAGCCCAGCCTGTGGCGGCTGACCGACGGGGACGGGTTCTTCATCGACACGCCGGGGTTCAACCACTGCTCTGGCGTGGCAGTGACCTGCACCTGGCGCAAGGTGTAAGCCGCGGCTGACGGCAGACAGCACAAGGGGCGGACAGGCAGCAGCCTGTCCGCCCCTTCTCTCGTGTCAGCCCGTGAACGGCCGCCACAGCGCGGCCTCGTCCGCAGCGAGCGGAGGACCCCACACCAGACGGTCACCGATCAGACCGGGCCGGTAGCCGACAGCAAGCTGCGGGTGCTCCAGCGTGTCAGCGATCTCCTCCAGCAGCTCCGTCAGCGACTTGTCCCACACGGTCCGCACAGCCGTGTCGTCCCAATGGCCGACCTCGCCCGTCTCGGCGTCGATAAACAGACCGGTACTGACGTCGGTCACCGACCACGAGGCGAACGGGATCCAGGACGGCTTCCACAACCAGCCCTCGCCCTCGTGCTCCCGCTGCCACCGTGACTGACGCAGGTACACCCTGTGCACGGAATCCAGCGGCATCAGCGCCCACCCGTGATCAGGAACCAGCCCCGCACCCTGCACATCCCGGCCCCCTGCACACAGGGCCCACAACGCCCGCAGCTCCACAGGAACAGGCACCCAGAGCTCCCGCTCCAGGACATCCACGTCCCGCCTGGTCGCGCCGGGCAGCAGCGCAGCATGCGAGGCCGGCGCGTTCACCTCAAGCCATGCGGCGATGCGCCGCCAGGCATCGGTCACCTGTCGTGCCGCGGGCTGCTTCAAGCGCCGGTCGGGGGCGGAGGGCTGCACGTTGTCGGACCCGGCGGCCAGGTGGGCGAGGATGGCGTGCGCGTCGTACTCACGCATCCCCGAGCAGACGAGCTGGTCGGCCTCGCGGACGAGGGCGAGGATGCTTACGGTCGTACGGGTCCCAGGCCGGTCGGCTTCGGTGCGGGTGGCCCCGGCTGCGCACATGTATACGACGGACGCGGCTTCGAGCGCGGCGGAACGGTTGACGTTCGGCTCATCGGCGGCGTGTTCGGTGGCGAGGCCGCCGAGGTAGTCCAGCAGCGCCGTAACGCCGGGCGCGGTGATAGTGGTGGCCTGGGTGACGCTGCGACGTATGTCATCGGGCAGTTCGAGCGGCATGGAGAGGGAACCTTTCTGGTGTCGAGGTTATAGGGGCTGGGCGTACGCCCGGAACGTTACTGCCGCGAGCCGTACGTAAGGCGCGTGTCGGCGGCCCACTCGTCGGCTTCGGGCTTCCAGTTCCTTTATCTACGGTTCGTGATCGCTCGATCGTGTGGTCGTTCGACGTACTGACGTGCTGGCCGGGGTGTGAGTGATGTTGTGCGGCTATGGAGAGACCGGCGTATCCGAGTGACGTGACGGACGAGCAGTGGGAACTGCTCAGGCCGATGATCGAGTCGTGGAAGCAGGGGCGGGTGGCGCGGTCGGCGACGGGGGATCCGGGCTCCTGTGACCTGCGGGAGGTCGTGAACGCGATCTTCTACCAGAACCGGACGGGGTGTCAGTGGCGCTACCTCCCGCACGACCTGCCCGCGTGGTCGGCGGTGTTCTACTACTTCACGCTGTGGCGCCAGGACGGCCTTGACCAGCGAATACAGGAACTTCTGCGCTGCCAGGTACGGGAGAGGGCCAAGCGATTGGAGGACCCGTCCCTCGTGGTCATCGACACCCAGTCCGTCCGCGCGGCGGCCGGGGTCCCCAAGACAACGACGGGACTGGACGCGAACAAGAAGACACCGGGCCGCAAGCGCGGGCTCGTGGTCGACGTCCTGGGCCTGATCATCGGAGTCGTCGTGCTCGCCGCCTCCGCCCACGACAACGCCGCCGGCACGGGCCTGCTCACGCAGGCCGCCGAGCGGTGCGGGAACCGATTGGAGAAAGCCCTGGTGGACCAGGGGTTCAAGGACGAGACCATCATTCACGGCGCCCTGCTCGGCATCACCGTCGAGACAGTGGTCCGCAACCCCGAGGACAAGGCCAAAGGGTTCATCCCGCAACCGAAGCGGTGGGTGGTCGAGCAGGTCAACGGCACCTTGATGCTCCACCGCCGTCTGGTGCGCGAGTACGACCACCGGCCTGACAACTCCGTCTCCCGCGTCTACTGGGCGGCCACCGCGAACATGACCCGCCGCCTCACCACCCCCTCCCCGGCCTGGCGCGACGAGATCGTGGCGGCCGCATGAACAACGACATCACCGACCTCCTCACCAGCCTGCAGGCCGAGCACGACCGGGTCGCAGTCAGGGCCGATGACCTGCGCCGGCAGATCGAACACCTCGCCACCGCCCTGGCCGACGCCGAGGACCGTCTGGCCGAACTGGCCACAGCCAGAAAGGTCTACGCCGAGCTTGCACCGACCCGAACCGCATCCGAGCCGGCCGAGCAGTCCACCGCCTACCAGGCCATCGTGAACGCCTTCAACCAGCACCCCGACCAGGAATTCCGGGTCCGAGACCTGCACGAACTCCTCGGCATGCCCACCGACGACCCCGCCCTGAACGTCACCCGCAGCCGCCTCGGACGCCTCACCCGCCAAGGCTTCCTCACCCAGCCCGGACGGGGCCTCTACCAGAAAGGGACTTAACGACCTCTCACGCAAGCCCGACACATGGCGCTACGAATGGGACGCCGAGGATCGGCTCGTCTCGGTCGTGACTCCGGACGGAACACGCTGGCGCTATCAGTACGATCCGCTCGGCCGTCGCATCGGCAAGAGGCGGCTGTCGACCGACGGCCGGTAGGTCATCGCCAGCTGGCGGGCCGGGGCGAGCCGGTGGTCCAGCAGGCTGGTGACCAGCCGGAACGTCTCGGTGCGGGGCAGGCCGACCCGGGGCCGGACCGTCACGGTGTATTGGATGATACGGACGGTGTGGCCCTTGGGCGGCTCGGCCGGTGTGCGGCCGGCGGCCCTGGCTTGTCCGTGCCGGATAGTTTCCTTCGGGGTCGGCATGACCGACAGGTAGGGCCCGTCGGGCAGTACCCGCAGCGGGACGAAGGCCAGGTTCTTCTTGATCCGCCAGGCCAGGTGGGCGCCGGTGGCCCGGGCCAGGCCCCACAGCTCGTAGCCGGAGAAGTTGCGGTCGGCCAGCAGCATGTCCGGCCGCAGGGAGGCCAGCAGTTGGCGGGCGAGTTTGTGCTCGCTGAACTTGGCCACGGCGTCGAAGGCCGCGTCGATCAGGGCGTGGGTGCCGCACTCGGTCAGCGCCGTCAGGCGGACTTGTGGGTGTCCGCTCTGGTTGACACCACCTTTGCCGGTGAACCCGAACTCCCGTGCGTTGGCGGGGTGTCGGGGACGTCCAGCGCGGTACCGTCCCAGGCCACCAGACGCTGCCCGAAGGCGAACGCGCCCGGGGTGGCGGTCGTGGCCAGCGGGCCGCATCGTCGCTCGAACAGTGCCTGCAGCGGCTTGTCGCCCAGCCGCTGCCGGGCCCGGGTCAGGGCCGAGCTGGCGGGCAGACACTGCACGCACATGCCCGGCAGGTACCGCAGTTTCTCCCTCAGCGCGCGCAGGACCGACCGGTATCCCGGTGGCCCTGCACTGTCGGAGCTGCTGAACAGACACAACGCCAAGACGAAGTAGACCACCGCCCGGGCCGGCAGCAATCGGCGGCGACGCTCGCCGCAGCCGGTCAACTCCACGCTCTCGTCCACCAGCTCAGGACTGATCTCCTCGGTCAACACGCCGAGACGGACATGCTCGCCAAAGCGCCGGTCCGGCGGCGCCACCAGCCCCTTTAACGGGACTTGATCACCCTCGGCGATGGCAGACGGCATGCGGGCGATGGCACATTGAGCACCCAACGGAGTTCCCTCGCGGACGGTCGGATCTTGGTCGATCTTCTGTCCCACCGGGAACTCCGTTGTTGCGTCCCGGCCTCCGCTGGCACATCACCAGAGGTGACGAACTGGGCAACGTCACCAGGGGATATTGCCGCCCCAACATCCCACCGTCGATCACCTGACCTGCACCGACGTGCTAACTCACCGGCATTGCAGTTCAGAAGGCACTTTCGCGTTTCGGGCCGCTGGCCGGACCCGCCCCAACCGTAGGGTCGGGGGCTGGCGCGGTTGCGGAGTACGTCCGCCCCGTTTCCAGCCCCCGCCGCATCGAACCGTGCGTGCGGTTCTCCCGCACACGGCT
>NZ_JBFBAS010000028.1:0-78701 GCF_040682335.1 Streptomyces sp. NPDC051219 | reverse complement strand
AGCCGTGTGCGGGAGAACCGCACGCACGGTTCGATGCGGCGGGGGCTGGAAACGGGGCGGACGTACTCCGCAACCGCGCCAGCCCCCGACCCTACATGAAAGGGGCTGTCCGACGGGTGGTCAGGTAAGCGAAAAGTGCCTCTGACCAGCTCGCGCACCCTCGTACGCATCGTCACGCGGTCCGTCACCGCTTCGCCTTCCGCCGGGCCTTGAAGGCGGCGTGCTCGGCGCGGCTGCAGAGCGCGAAGAACAACCACGACCGCCGGCCGAAGATCAATTCCATCCCGACGCGCTTAGGGGCACTCGCCCTCGAGCCGGCGGTGGATCCACATCACAGTCACGATCACCGGAGGCGAGCACACCCGCCACGTCCCAAGCGTCCACCGCCCCGCGTCCCAGAACCGCATCCCCCGCGTCATCGGCCTGCCCCCGCCGGCTCGATGGTGGAGCGCCGCACGCCCTCCGGGTCCAGCACGTATAGCCGCCCGTCGGGGTACAGCACCTCCACCTCTCCGGGGAGCTGCGGGCGGCGCACCTTCCACCCGTTCTCGTACGACTCCCGCGGGTGGTCCTCGAACCAGGAGTTGCACACGGTGCACACCAACAGCAGGTTGTGCGACTGGTTGATCCACTCCTCCTGAGCGCCGCCCATTCCGCGGTTCACCCGGTGGTGGATCGTCAGACCGTGCCCGGCGGCGCAGCGCACGCACTGCCCGCCGTCCCGGGAGTGGACGAGCTGGCGGACGACTTCAGTCGGGCCTGTACGACGTCGAGCCACGGCGAAGGTTCTCCATCCTGCCCCGGGCGCCGGGCCGCTCGAGTGGCGGCCCTGAGTGCTGCGCTCGGGGCGAGGACGGGACTGTGTGCCGCAGCCGCGGCTTGCGTCGCGCCCTGGTCACCAACAGAGCGCACGGCCAGCGGCCATCCGACAAGGTGCCATCACCCTGGGAACCTCGGAATCAATTGACGACGGGACCGGAGCCGCCGCCCGAATCGCCGTTCAAGCCGCCATAGTCGAGGTCATCGCTGAGTCCGGGGCCCTCATCAGCGGGTTCGGAACCCTGCTCAGGGTCTGGCTCAGGACGCGGTGCGGGTTCGGAACCCTGCTCAGGGTCTGGCTCAGGACGCGGTGCGGGTTCGGAACCCTGCTCAGGCTCATCTGGCTCAGGACCGGTGGGAAGCTTGCCGTCGTCGCCGCCGTTGCCTGTGTGAGGGGCTACGTCGCCGCCTGTGACGCCGCCGTCGCCGGGGCCGGGCTTTTTGTAGCAGGGGTTGTTGCGCTCGTCGGTCAGGATCCACTGGCATCTGTCGGGGATCTTGGGGTCCCGGCTCGCTGGGGCGGCGGATGCGGTCGTGGACAGGGAGGCTCCTCCTGCAGCCAAGGCGGTCGCAGCCATGAGGAGGACGAAGCGTCGGCTCCTTGTGATGGTCATGAGAGCGGGTTCCTTAACGTTCAAAGAGGTTGGATGGAGGAGTGGGCAAGCGGCCTGTCGGCCTTGTTGTGCCGTTGTCCGTGACTCCAGTGAGCCCCGGGCCGGCAGCCCGGGTCACGGCACGGAAAGTCGGGACTTGACAGTCCGGCGGGACATCCCATCACCCCTCGGGTAGCGACTCCTCGCCGCACCCGCAGGTGAACGGACCGCACCGCAACGCGGGGACGGGCGCGGGGAATCGGGCGCGGATGCGGGCCCGGGCGGAGCCGGGGCCAGTGGCCACACCGAGGATGTCCTCAGCGAAGCCGCGCGGGGTGTCGGCCCACAGGGCGTAGGGCGTGCCGGTGCGCAGGTACGACAGCACCAGGACGTCGATCAGCTCGTCGTCGGCGAGGCGGGCGATGGTGGCCCGGCGCGCCGGTGCGGGCGTTGCGGCCAGGTGCTCGAGCTGCTCGAGGCGGACGGTCCAGTCGGGGACGGCCGATGTCCGCGTGCACAGGCCGGAGCCGACGATGTTCCGGGCGCGGACGGCAAGAGCTGCAGTCCGGGTGAGGGGCGTTTGCGGCAGTCGAGAGCATGGCCGCGGACCGTAGGGACGGGTCCGGCTTGCGTCGCGTGCTGCCGATGCCTGGAGGTGACGTGACGCGGCACTGGGGACCTACGCCGCGTCACGTCACCTGCCCCAGTGGGTCAGGCGGTGCGCTGCTCGGCGATCGCCCGCTCGAGGGCGTCGAGGATCGTCACGATGTCGTCGACCTTCACGTACGAGATCCCGAGCGAGGGCAGTGCCGTCGTCGTGAACGTTGACCTCGTACTCGGCGTACGTCGACTCGTCCTCGTAGTGGTAGGTGCCGGGCACGGCCGCGGCGAACCCCTCCCTGTCAGACTCTCGTGAGACATGAGGACAATCGAGTCTTCTGTTGTTAGTGGGGCGAGAACAGGATCTTTCGAGCGTGACGCTGAGCAGTGCCGACCTTGAGGCCGGTGTGGCCGATGATGGGGCCGTGGGCAAGAAGAAGCGCGGTCCCCGCGCGGGCGGGCCGAAGCGGCGGTCCTTCACCGCGGAGTACAAGCTTCGGACCGTGGAGGAGTACGAGCGGCTGACCGAGCCCGGGGCGAAGGGCGCGCTGCTGCGCCGGGAGGGGCTGTACCACTCACACATCATCGACTGGCGGACCGCCCGGGACGCCGGAGCGCTGGGCGCGCTGGCCGCCAAACCGTCCGGACCAGCGGGAAGGACGGCGGCCGAGAAGGAGGCCGAGCGGCTGCGGGCGGAGAACGAGCGGCTGGCCGCCGAGCTCGCCAAGTCCCAGAAGGCGCTGGCCATCCTGGGAAAAGCACACGAGCTCTTGGAACTGCTCTCCGAGAGCGAGGGCTCCGAGTCCAAGCGGACGAAGTGATCACCGAGGCGTTCGCCGTACTGGAGCCGGTCATCGGGATCAAGCCGGCCTGCGAGCTGACCGGCCGCTCGCGGGCCACCGTCTACCGGCAGCGCAGCCCCAAGCCCTCAGTGGCCGGGCCGCGTCGGACGCTGACGGCGCACCCGGCGGCCCTGTCCGAGCTGGAGCGGGCACGGGTGCTGAGCGTGCTGCGCTCGCAGCGGTTCGTGGACAAGTCCCCGGCACAGATCTGGGCCACCCTGCTGGATGAGGGCACCTACCTGTGCTCGATCTCGACGATGTACCGGCTGCTGCGCGAACACGGCGAGGTCCGCGAACGCCGCGCGCAGGCCACCCACCCGCCCAGAACGAAGCCCGAACTGGTGGCCACCGGACCGAGCCAGGTGTGGACCTGGGACGCCACCAAGCTCAAGGGACCTGACCGCGGGGTGTACTACGACCTGTTCGTGATGCTCGACATCTACTCCCGCAAGGCCGTGCACTGGATGGTCGTGCCGCGTGAATCTGCTGCGCTGGCACGGGAGTTCATCGAGGACGCCTTCCGTGTCAATGGCGGCGTCGTCCCTGACGTGGTGCATGCCGACCGGGGCACCTCCATGACCTCCAAGCCGGTCGCCCAGCTGCTGACCGACCTGAACATCGTCCGCTCGCACTCCAGACCTCGGGTCTCGAACGACAATCCGTACTCGGAAGCGAACTTCAAAACTCTGAAGTACTGCCCGGTCTTCCCCGACCGGTTCGGCTCGCTGGCCGATGCCCGCGCCTTCTGCCGGCGGTTTTTCACCTACTACAACACCGTCCACCGGCACTCCGGCATCGGACTGCACACCCCCGCTTCCGTCCACGACGGCACCGCGGTGACCGTCCGTGCCCAGCGCGCCGCGGTGCTGGCCGACGCTTACGCCACCAACCCCCACCGATTCCGCCGGCCCCCGGCCCCGCCCCACCTGCCCAAGGCAGCCTGGATCAACGAACCCACGAAAGAGGAAGCCCAGGAAGAACCAGCAGCCTGATGTGTCTCACCAGATTTGACAGGCTCCGGCGCGCCAACGAGCGCGCTCGGAATGGTGTCCGTGCACGACCACAAGCGCAATCGCCGCGCACTGGTGCTCTGCGCGGGCAGCATGGCACGGGTGCCCGCGGTTGATGCCACCGCGTATCAGGACGAGTTGCCCGAGACCGCCGCAGGAGCCCCGGTGCCCGAGCCGATCGCCCTCTTCTGACGGCCTTGGGACTGGTGGGCTCGCATGTTGGTCTTCGAGGAGATACGCGCGGTAGCGCCCGGGGCATGCCCCGGGCGCTACCGCGCGTATCTCCTCGAAAGACCTTGCCGAACCGATGCGAAGCCCTAAGCCTTTGTGGTGCGGTTATGCGGCGCTGTCCGACTTGGGTGGTGGGACGAGCATCCGCAAAGCCCTGTCGAGCATGCTGACTTCGTCGTTTATGGTGCGCCCTGCGTCCTTCTTGCCCTCTGCGAGCTGTCGTGTGAGGTGCAGCACCAGGCCGATGTTGAACTTGTCCTGGTTGTAGAGCAGGATCTCGGCGTTCTGATCGCGGGGGATGGTCGGCGGGAGGTGACCGATGCGGTGGGCGGCGAGTTGCTGCTCGATGGCCGCGGCGACCCGCGCTCCCGTCTGCTTCTTGCCGGTGAGGGTGCGGAGCTCGCGCACCTGCCACCGGAGGAACCCGCCGTGTACCGCGATGAGGTGAGGGAGGTTCTCCCAGGCTGTGGCCGTCATTCGCTGTCCTTCTGCAGGGTCTTGATGATGGCGGTGAAGAAGGTTTCAACCAGGTCGTGCGGCATCTGGTAGCCCTGAACTCGGCCGAAGCCGGGGCCCCGAGGCTCGATCGGCGGCCGCATTCCCTCCGGCCACCAGCCCTTGCGCACTCCCCGCTCGAGTGCCTGCTTCAGCGGCGCACTGTGGCCTCGGAGGCTGCTGTCGTCGCTGTCGCGCAGCTCGTCGGCGGATACGAAGCCGTCGTTGGACACGAAGCAGCCGTCTCGGACGGCCGCCTCACGGAGGATGCGTTGGGCGCGGGCCGGCACCGCGGCGTAAAAGCGCTGGGCGCGCTCCACGGTCCACTCGGTGTCGAAGGTGACGCTCGCGGCGTGCTTCGCCAGGAGCTCGAGCACGTCTTTGCGGAACTCGTCGGTGGGTTCCTTGACCGTGAGCGTGATCTCCATGTGCTGTCCTCCCTTACATCAGACGCGTATGAATGCGAACTGACGAGGCCTCACACTACCCGCGCCCCCCTTGTCTGTCAGCCCTTTGATCACCTTCGAGTGAACGAGATATGTGTTACCTCCGGTAGCCGACAACAAATGTTGTTGTCGGTAATCTAGGCTCCATCAGATTCCGTCAGAAGTGTCGGCCGACACGGCAGACTTCAGTAGCGCACGGAAGATTTCAGTCGGTCCTTCAGTACCGCACCGAACGCTTCAGTACGCAGACGCGTTGAGCAGGGCGCCCTGGACGTACAGTCCGTGGCTCAGAGGGAGAGACAGTGAGGACCGACAATCAATCAGCCTGGGGGTGGAATGGGTAACAGAGATCCGTTCGATGGGGTGCCCTACGACAGAGTGTCCCTTGTCCGACGCATTGTTGAGCGCCCTGACGTCACCTTCCGCCCCGTCCGCAACGGGATCGACTACCTTCTGAGCGCAGTGGAGCACTTGACGGCTCGCAGGGATCGCGACCTCTTTCCTGCCGACCGCGACCTCAAGTACGGAGTCCTGCACCTCCACGCCGCGACAGAGGTCCTGCTCAAGGCGCGGCTTGAGGTAGAACACTGGAGCCTCGTCTTCGCCGACCCCGGGAAGGCGACCCTCGCCAACTTTCAGGCCGGCAGCTTCAACAGCACGACGGTGGACGGCGCCATCGCCCGGCTGCGCGACATCGCGCAGGTCGAGATCAGCGACAAGACCCGACAGGCGATCAAGCGGTTGGGGGATACACGCAACGCGTTCACGCACTACGGCCACTCGGTGCCCGCGCTCGTGGTGGAATCCCGTTCGGCCGAAGTGCTGGCCTTCTTGATCGAGTTCATTGAGGAGGAGCTGCACGTTCCTACCGATGACTTCGACGAGGAGTTCGACACCTCCATGCGGCGTATCCGGGCCGTCCTGGGCAACATCGATTCCCTTGTCGCAGATCGCATGCGGGACGTCGACGCGGAGCTCAAGGGCGAACTCCTAGGAAACACCATTATGTGCCCGGCCTGTCGGCAGTTCGCTGTACTCGTGGGCAGTGAACCGCAGTGCCGCTTCTGCCTGCAGGCCTGGCTGCCCCGAGACCTGGCCTCTGAGTACGTCGTGCTGGTCACAGGCCCAGACGACGGACAAGTCATCCCGTGCGAGGACTGTGCGTCGGGAAATCGGAGGGTGGGCGACGAGCGCACGCTGGTCTTCCACGTGGCCACCGCGGACAACCCGCAGGATGACGGGAAAGCGCTGTGCTTCAAGTGCGGCACCAAGTACATGAGGCGCAAGAGGGTCGTCTACGACCATGCCAGCGACGCCTTTTCGGAGCATGCCCCGACCGAACGAACCCCCGATGAGCAGCACTGACCGGCCTACCCAGGCCACGAGTCCGGCGAGTCTGCGGTGCGCACTGTCAGAGCTGCACGCTGAAGTCTTTCGTACGCCCGACCGCCCGCCAGTCACCGCACGGAAGATTTCAGTGCCCAGGTCAGGGCACCGGCGACTGAAATCTGTGATGAGGACCGACAAGAAGAGGACCAGTTGACAAACCAAGCAGCTCCGGGGCAACGCCTCACGCAGCTCCGCGACCACGTCCAGGCGGAAGCGCTCGCGGCCTACCGGGAAGTCGGCTTCGACTCCACCCTGCAACGGGAGGGAGACCAGTGAGCGCCGGACACGTCACCACCCGCGCGCGCGCCTTCGCCGCCCTCGCGGCTCTCCCCTTGGCCGTTGCCCTCCTCACCGGCTGCGGAGAGAGCGAGCCCACACCGGTCGACGACACCGAGGACACCAGCAGCGTCCTCGACGACCCTGCACCCGCCGAGGATGAGCCGATCGAGCAGACCGAAGACCCGGAGGTGGCCGAATTCCTCCTGAACGCCGGAATCGACGACGTAATGCTCAAGCGGGTCGCGAACGTCGCCGAGACCAACAACTACGCCGCCGCTATCCCCATGACCCCCGACGGCGTGCAGATGCTGGCCCTCCGCCTGGTGGACGTCTGCCGGGAGATCGCAGCCGGTGACTGGACCTACGAGGGCCACGAGGCCGACGACATCAGTAATGGCGGCACCCCGGCCCAGGCCGGCGCCATGCGCCGCTTCATGGAAGGCACCTTCTGCCCCGCCGTGAAGCCCGAGAAGTGAGGACGCCGGGCCGAACGCCCCCTGCGGTGGCTCGGAGTCGGCCCCGACCCACTGACCACAAGGAAGGCCTCATGAGTGACAGGGACGGAAGCAGCATGACGGAGATGGACGCCGCGAACAGGGACCACGAGACGAGCGTGCGCCTGGCCAGGTTCGTCGCTGCTCGACTGAAGGAAGCGCGCGGCACCATCGGCCCCGCTCGAACGATCAATGAAGGCCTCGGTGACCTGGTCACTGCTTTCACGACGATCCTGCCGCACGTACGGAACGCAGGCCCCGAATACTCGCCGGGTGTAGTCGACGGTCTTCGCAATGGCCTTGCCTACGTGGCGGCCCGCTTCTGCGACCATCCCGACTTCGAGGAGCTGTTTCGTCCCCAGGCACCCGCCACTGTTTCGGAGTGGCCGCAGTGACCGGCTCCGAGGTCTCCGACGGCACCATGCCCTGCCCCGTGCCAAGCCCCGACACCGGGAACCCCTGCACCAAGGGAATCCCGCCAGGCTGGACCGCCGACGAGGGGCACGGCGGCGGCCACTTCTGGCAGGACCCCGTCATCACAAAAGCCCTTGTCGCGGGCGCGCACTACGACGCCGCCCGCGCCCTCACCGGACTGTCGACGAAGTGGCACATGGCCGCCGACTGCACGCCCGACTGCTGGAAGTGGGGGCTGCGATGAGCTTTCTCATGCGCTCCAACGACCTTCCCCTGCTCGTGCCGCCGGGCTGGGCCGAGGTACGGGAGCCCGCGGGATGAGCCTGCGCGACGCGGACGAGATCGTCGACGCGGAGCTGGTCGAGCCCGGTGCAGTCGTGCCCGCGCCCTCGACACCGGCCGCGCGGCCTCGCGTTGATCAGCACACCGTGCTACGCCCGGGCCAGGAGATTCCGACCACCGCCGACCGGGGGCCGAGCTACACGGAGCGGGACCTCTACATCTCCGAGGAGACCGCGAAGGCCCTCGACGAGGTGAGCGCGGAGAACTCGCCGCCGCGGCGGACGGCCATGCGCGGCTTCGAGGCGTGGTGTGCGAAGGAGGGGCGCGTGGCGGTGCCGTGCACGACGGCCACCTACACGGAGTACGGCCGGTACCTCATGGACCGGGGTCTGAAGGTCTCCACCATCCGCAACTACATGAGCCTGATTCGCACGTCGATGCCCGAGGGCCAACAGCCGGACAACACGCTGTTCCTCCGGCTCCTGCAGGTCTACCGGCGAACCCACAAGCGGGCGTCCCGCGTGAAGCAGGCCTTTCCGATCACGATGCCGTACCTGGTGCCGATGATGCTCAAGGCCGAGGAGGATGAGCGGCCGATCGGCTGGCGCGACGCCGTCATGTTCGCCTTCGGGTACCGCTTCCTCGGCCGCAGCATCGAGGACGTCGACCTGGACATCGAGGACCTGACCATCACAGACGACCGGATCGTCGTGTGGCTGGTGAAGGACAAGACGCACCAGAACGAGGAACAGACAGTCACACTCCACGATCGGCCGGACCTCAACCTGGTACCGCGAATGCGGCGGTGGCTCGGCTATCTCGCCTCCCTCGGCGTGACCACCGGCCCCGTCTTCCGGCACCTGCAGAAGGATGGCCAGCTCGGGTCCCGGGTCCTCGCCACCAGGCGCGGCGACTACCTGCGCGGGCACACGGTCAACGAGCGCGTGAAGCTTTGGTTCACGGCGGCCGGGCTCGTCACCGACGGGCGACCGGTGTCCTCGCACAGCCTTCGCGCCGGCGGCGCCACCGATCTGGGCTTGGCGGACGCCACGGACCAGGAGATCGCCGAGGCCGGACGCTGGCGCCCCGACTCGCCGATTCCCCGCAAGGTCTACGTCCGCCCGGCGAAGGACGCGAAGAGAGACCCCTTCAGCAGGGTGCCGGTGTACGGGACCGACCCGGGCGGCGAATGACAGCTGCATCGGGAGCTGCCAGGTACCACTGCCGGATTCCCTCGGGTTCTGCGACCATTTTCTCATGGTCGACAGCAGGGATCGTTCGGCGCTGCGCACACTGGTCGGCGAGGTCGTCGCACGCCTTAGCGGCCTGACGCACGCCACGCTTAACCCGGCCTTCGAACAGCTGGGCATGCCACCGGTCCCTGAGGACGCCTGGACCAAGCGCGAGCGCGTTGACCTGAGTTTCCGTCAGGTACCCGACTCTGAACTGCCACAGGTTACGCGACGCATCTTGGAACAGAACCACGTCTATGTGAGTCCGTCGATCCGCTATCAGCTGGAGGACCTGCTGTGGGAAGAGGACACACCGCCCGAGATACCCAAGAGGGCCCGACGTGAGCTGGCGCGCGCCCTCGACCTGTCGGAGCTCGCCCAGCACCACGACCGCTTCCTGCAGCTACTTGACCGCTTCTGGATCACCGAGGAGCAGGGCCTCGGCCTCGAGCATCTGCTGAACGGGATGCGGCCGGTGACATTGAGAGACCGCATCGAGCGGCACGTCTTCCGCAACCCCGGAGACTGGTCAGCAGAAGACCTTTTCGAGAACCTCGGCATGTTCAAGGCTGGGGACGCCAGGTTCGCCTGCTTCCTGGAGGGCCTGGTATCAGCGGACGTCCTCCTTGATGAGAACCTCCAGGAGACGACCGTCAGCACGATCAACGGTCATCTCCTTGCTGCCGGAATCGAGTTGAGACAGACCGGCAGTGATGGCGGCTATCCCCTGTTCACCATGGTGTCGGCGCGGCTGCACGGCAACCGGCGGCCGAAGAACATCATCTTTGCCTCCTTACGCAAACCGGACATCCGCTTCCGATCCTCGGTAGACAACGACATCGAAATCGTCGGAGGGCACCCGGACGACACCCTCGTATATGACCGGGAGATCCCCGCCGCGGGCCTACGCTGGCGTGATCTGCATGCCTGGTGGCAGGACACCCGCAAGATCAGCAGTGAGACCGCAGCTAGGGCGGATCTCTACGAACGACTCCTCAAGAGCCTGCCGGCCAACTCGCCTGGCCAGAAGAACCTCTTCAGGGCCTACCACACGGCTCTCCCGCCTTCCGTGGATGATCCCGCTCTCCTGCCTGAAGTGTGGCTGCACTGGGACCACAAGACCGTTCAAGACCGCGGCCCCGAGGCGCTGCTGCGCTCCCGTATGGACTTCCTCCTGCTGCTGCCTCACGGACAGCGCGTCGTCCTGGAGGTCGACGGATCGCAGCACTACACCCGCGACCGCGGCCGTACTCCGGACACTGCCAAGTACGCGGAGATGGTTGCCGCCGACCGCGACCTCAAGCTCAGGGGGTACGAGGTGTTCCGCTTCGGCCACGACGAGCTGAAGCGCCTTGATGATGCCCAAGCCCTTCTGCTGCAGTTCCTCCCGGACATGTTTCGCCACTTCAGGGTGAGCAGCTGACGCCCTCGGTAGCAGCCCTCCACAGTCAGATGGGTGATCGGTCAGGTGTCGTCGCCCGTCATGCAGTGGTGACCGGCGCCGCAACGGAAGAATGGTGAAGCCCAACGATCGGGTTTCGGTTTGGGCTTCCATTTCTTATCGGAGGATGAAGCGCCATGGCTTCGCAGGATGTGGCCGATCTCGGTGGACAGGACGAGTTCATCGAATTTCCGGTCGGAGCGCCGATTCAACTACCCGCCGGGTTCCCACCATTGCCGATGAACATCTACTCCGAGTGGGGATTCAAGCTGAAGACACTGTCAGAGGAGGGCTGTGCGGACGTCAAGGTCTGGACCGCTGCGACGGAAGACGACTACCGGACCATGGTGGCGAGGATGCAGAACGTTCGCCCCGAGGATGTCGACCCCACTCATATTCACGGGCCCCATGGTAAACGCTGTAACTTGTGGAACGGCGCCTGCGCAGGCAGGTGTGATGTGGATGCGCTGAAATGCAGGCCCAAGATCAGCATCCGGGATGGCATGGCCAGCTGCGTATGTCGCTGATGTGCAACATCCCGCGAGTTCGCCGTGCCCCTCGGTTCCTCGGCATGGGGCCTGACCAGGCACCTCGTCGCCCTCGGCCCGAAGGTTCATCATGATCTATGCGGACCCATCTCTCCCGTCTGCCTGGCTGACCTGCGGCAACGGGAGACGGAAGCCAGAACGAACCCGCGGGATGTCGCATACGTGCGCCAGGTCGGCGAGCACCCGACGCTGAGTAGGTGGAAGCGTTCGTGCCCGTTGCCCTGGCCAAGGCCGTGCCGCGGCTCCCGCAGGGGCCGAGCTGGCGCCCCCGGCAGAACCGGAGAAGCCCGAGCCCCTCGACCTGTCACACACCTGGGTCGTGGCCGCCGAAGTCGAGGTGACACCCCGGATCGCGGGCATGGCCTATCCCGGCTGGCATCGCCACGTGACGCTGTCCATGGCCGTCCATGCCTGCCTGACTGTCCTGCGGGCCCGCGAACTCGATACGGAGAAAGCAGAAACGGATCCTCCCAGCTCATCCACCTCAGCCTCGCCGAGATCAGACGCCTGATCACTCGCCTCACCCACCGGCAGCCCCCGCCTGTCGACCACATCCTGCACTGGTCGACATGGCGACGCAGCGACAACACCAAGCCCGCGTCAGCCACCACAAACGACGAGGACACAGCCCATAACACCTGCCCACCAGTCAGAACAAACACCGTTGCAGTTGCAGTACTAGGGCTGGCTCTACCTCGCCTCGTGGCTGGACCTGGCCACGAGGCGAGATCATCGGGTCCTCGATGGCCGACCACCACCGCGCTGAACTCGTCGTCGACGCCCTGGACATGGCCGCCCGGCTGGGCCGCCTGGAACCCGGCTGCGTGATCCACAGCGACCGCGGATCCGAATACACTTCCGGACAACTCCGCGACAGGATAAGCAAGTTGGGACACCGGCAGAGCATGGGCCGGACCGGGAGCTGCTTCGACAACGCCGCCGCGGAGAGCTTCTGGGCCGTACTCAAAGAGGAGATCGGCACCCGCTTCTGGCCCGACCGGGCCAGCGCCCGCGCCGACATCTTCGACTTCATCGAGACCTTCTACAACAGACGCCGCCTGCGCAAGCACATCCACTGGGGCTACCTCACGCCCCACGAAACACGCCTGCGCTACCGGCAAGACCAAGCCCTCGCGGCGTAACAACAACGTGCCCAAGATCACGGGGAAACTTCAGGGACACGGGGCAAGTTGGGCGGGGATCTCACACTCAGCCGGTTGCGTGAGCAGAGGCCGAGCTCGGATCCGGCCGCCGCTGTCGAGGCGTGGTCGGAGAAGCCGGGCCAGAAGTTGGTTGCGAAACCACACTGATGTTCCATGTGAACTGCCCAAACAGACTGGGCCCTTGGAGGATCTTTGCGTAACGTATGGGAACGGACTGGCCACTTGTGGCGGCTGGGGTAGCGACGGGGTCATCACGGTGCGCAGCGTGCCGTAGGTCGACAGACACCGTCGAATGACGCACGGGGAGGCGCAGTGGCACTGTCGGCACGATCGGGTCCAGCACGACTTCGCGAACGGAATGAGAACCGGTTCGCAACTCTGTTTTTCGTGGCATGCGCGCTCACGGCCGTGTCCGCGTGCAGTTCCGACGATTCAGCGAACGCGCCCAAGGCATCCCAGACCGTGTCGGCTAGCGAGCAGTCAAAGCCAGCGGACCCCACCGAGACTGCCAAGGCCGATGCTATCGACACCTATATGCGGTACTGGCAGGAGATGGAGCACGTCTACGCGACCGCCAAGGTCGAAGGCACAGACATCAAGAAGTACGCGGCGGGCCCCGCACTCAGCCGAACCGACGTGGACACCAAGAGAATGCATCAGTCCGGACGCCTTTTCACCGGAGGCGTTACCGTCGGCAATCCAACCGTGACTAAGACCGAACTCGGTCGGAAGGTCCCCAACGTCACGATCTCCAGCTGTCTGGATGTTTCACGTTGGAAGGTGATCGACCGTGCCACCAAGAAGCCGGTGGCTCTGCCCACGAAACGCCTGACGAAGTACGTCACTGTGTCCACAGTCGAGCGGTGGTCAGACGGCTGGAAGGTCATCAAGGACGAGCCTCAGACTGGCCAGGCATGCTGACGCTTCCGCGCGCGATGACGCCCGCTCTCGTAGGCAGCTTCCTCGCGTTCACCGGGCTGGCAAACGCGGAAGGACCGGGTACCGGCGTCCAGGGGTGCGAGAACGACTTCGTCTGTGTGGACGCTGGTGTGGACGGAAAACCGAGCGGATCCGGAGGGGACCAGCAGACCGGTAACACCGGCAGTGAAAGTGGTGGGGTCCCGTCGGCCTGTACCTACAAGAAGATGGATCCTCAGCCAGACGCTGGCAGCCTGTTGTGGGAGGGACACGAGCCAGGCGACGGTGCCGTGTACGAACGCCACTGCGCCTCCGGCGACCAGATAACGGTTGGCGCCGTTTGGGCGGCCGAGCCGCCCGCAGCCGCAGCCATCGACCCTGCCGTTCTGGCCCAGCAGGCGATCGACAAGATGCTGCTCCGCGGACCGGACATCGGTATCACACCGAAGCCGGGCGGCAAGGGAGTGGTCGGCATGCCGGTGTACCTGTGGACAGAGAAGGGCGCCGAGACCTACGGTCCGAACACCGCTGCCGCGTCGGCCGGCGGCATGACTGTGACCGCCACCGCCAAGGTCAGCAAGATCGTATGGGCGATGGGCGACGGGAAGACGGTCACCTGCACTACCGCCGGGACCCCCTACAACGCTTCGTACGGCAAGAAGCCCTCACCGGACTGCGGCCACCGCTACAACGTCCCATCTTCGACGACCTCGTCCGGGAAGTTCCACGTCACCGCGACTTCCACCTGGACCATCGACTGGCAGGTGACCGGAGGCGGCCAGACCGGCCAGCTCATCGAAGTCCGCGACAGCGCCGTGGACATCACCGTCGCCGAGGTCCAGGTCCTCAACTAGCTCCGAGCCGCCCAGCACTTCGAGAGGCACACCACCGCATGGAAACCCCCGCGCCGCCGGTGCCGCGCCCGGCCGCTCCGGCACGCCCCGAGGTCCCCATCACCACCACCGCGCCGGTCAAGCGGGAGCGCCGCTGGTCGGTCGCCGCGCTGTGCATCGTCCTGGCCGTCCTCGCCGGCCTCGGCGCGGCCGCGGCCGTCACCTCGGCCAGCGACCGCACCAAGGTCCTGGCCATCGCCCGCGACGTCCCGGCCGGCCAGGCGCTGACCACGGCAGATCTGACCGTCGCCGAGGTGAGTGCCGACGCTGCCCTCACCCCCGTGCCCGCGTCGCAGAAGGCGTCCATGGCCGGCAAGCGGCCGGCCGTCGATCTGCGCAAGGGAGGCCTGCTCACCACGTCCCAGCTCGCCGAGGGCACCGGCCTGGGCGACGACAGACAGCAGGTCGGCGTGCAGGTCAAGCGCGGTCAGGCCCCGGCCGGCACTCTCGCACCCGGTGACGAGGTCCTCGCCGTCACCACGCCCGCCCAGGGCGAGCAGCAGTCCAGCAAGGAAGCCGAGGTGCCGCCGTCGACCATAAGCGCCGTCGTCGTCACTGTCTCCCGTCCGGACGCCTCCGGGAACGTTGTGGTCAACCTCGCCGTCTCCTCGACGGATGGCCCGCTGCTGGCCACGCGCGCCGCGCAGGGCCGCATCGCCATCGTGCGCGAACCGCGGAGCTGACCTATGCCCGTTACCGCACTCGTCTCCGCGAAGTCCTGCGGCGTCACCACCGCCGCCCTCGCCCTCACCCTCGCCTCGAAGCGGCCCAGCCTGCTCGCTGAGTGCGATCCGGCCGGCGGCACCATAAGGGCCGGCTTTCTTCAGGGCGAAGTCGGCGCCGGCTTCGGCCTTTACCACTTGGCGGCCGCCGAGCGCACGGGCCCGGATGTCCTCGCCCAGGCCTTCGCGTCACACCTGTGGTCGATGGATGAGGCCGGTCACCGCAAGCTGCTGCCCGGGCTGACCGATCCCGCCCAGGCTGCCGCGCTGGGCCGGACCTGGCCGGCCCTGTCGGAGGTCATGCATGTCCTGGCTGACGAGGCCGGCTATGACGTGTTCGTCGACGCCGGCCGTCTCGCGCTCGAGTCCGGCCGGCTGCACACCACGCTGACTCCGGCGCCGCTGCTCCACCAGGCGGACCTGGTCCTGCTCGTCGTCCGCGGTACTTGGCAGTCCCTGACTCTCGCCCGGCACGTCATCGACCCGCTGCGTACCGAGCTGGCCGAACGCGGCAGCGGTTCGGACGCGCTCGGGCTGCTGCTCATCGAGGACGGCCCCTACCGCGCCCACCAGGTCGCCGAGGCCCTGGGGACCCCCGTCCTGGCCGCCCTGCCCTTCGACCCCGGCACCGCGGATTACTTCACCAACGGCGGCCGGCCGCCCCGCGGCTACGGCCGCAGCCCTCTGCTGCGCCATGCCCGCACCGCCACCGAGCAGTTCGAAGCGGCCGCGTCCCGCCGGCACATCCAGCAGAAGTACCCGGCCCGGCCCGCCAACCCGCAGCTGGCCGGCGTGCTGCAGCGCCTGAGCGAGAGGGGAGGATCCCGTGGCTGACACCCACCAGCGCCCCGGTCTCAACGGGCAGCCGGCCCCGATGGGCCGCGAGGACATCGCCGGACTGCTCACTGGACGCATCGGCCAGGGCCGTCCGGCCGCCCCCGCACCGGCCGCCCCCGCGACGCCGGGCGTTCCCGCCGCCGTCCCGGCCGGCGTGAGCGGTGCCGCGGACATCCCGCGGCTGGCCGGTCTTCCGGGTGAGATCCCGGTCGGCTGGGACGTGATCGAGGACCTGCAGGCGCTGGTCTCGAAGCAGCTCAGCACCGAGGACCCTGACAAGCTCCTGGAAGAGGCCGACCGCCGGGCACTCGCCAAGCGCCTGGTGCGCAACGCCGTGGCGGACTGGGCCACGAAGTACGCCCAGGGCAACACCCCGCTCACGGCCGAGCAGGAAGCGGCGATCGGTACCGCCGTGTTCGACTCCATGTACCGGGGCGGGCGGCTGCAGTCGCTGCTCGACCAGGACGGCGTCGAGGACGTGATGGTCGACGGGCTGCGTGCCCACGTCGAGTATCACGACCGGCCCCGGCAGACGATCGAGAAGGTTGCCGACAGCCACGAAGAGCTCATCAGCTGGGTCAACCGCATGGCCCGCCTGTCCGGCCACGGCGAGCGCGCCCTGACCCAGGCCACCCCCATGGTCGGCTTCCGCATGCCCGACGGCTCCCGCGTCACCGCATCCCTGCTCACCACCCGCCCCTCGGTGGTCATCCGGCGCCACCGCATCCGGCAGCACGGCATCGCCGAACTGGTCCAGTGGGGCTCCATCAACCCCATGCTGGAGCGGTTCCTGACCGCCTGCGTCCACGCCAAGATGAACATCCTGGTCGTCGGCGACATGGGTGCCGGCAAGACGTCGCTGCTGCGCGCGCTCGGGCGGGAGATCCCGCCCTCGGAGCGTCTGGTCACCCTCGAATCGGACCGCGAGCTCTACCTGGACGAGCCCGGCCCGAAGCCCGGTCCGGTGACGTACGCGTTCGAGGCGCGGCAGTCCAACGGTGAGGTCCGCGGCGGCAACGCTGCTGGCGAGGTCACCATCTCTGACATGTTCGCCACCGCGCTGCGCTACAACGCCACCCGCGTCATCGTCGGCGAGGTCCGCTCCACTGAGATCGTGCCGATGCTGCAAGCCATGTCCGCCGGCGGCTCCGGCTCCATGTGCACCCTGCACGTCCGCCGACCGCACGCCATCATCAGCCGCCTGGTTCAGCTGTGCACCGAGGCCGGAATGCAGACCGAGGCCGCCCACCACCTGATCGCCTCATCCATCGACGTCGTCGTCTACCTGACCTATCTGGACGAGACCGCGATCGGCGGCCAGAAGCACCGGTTCGTCTCTCACATGTACGAGGTCCACGACGTCGTCGGCGAAGGCGGCCGCCCGGTCACCACCGAGCTCTTCGCTCCGCAGGCCGGGGAGATGCGCGCCGTCTACAAGAACATGCCCACCTTCATCGACGACCTGGAGCTCACCGGCCTGCTGCGACGCGAGTGGCTCACCGACAATCCCTTCGGCGCCTGGATGGGGCCCCTCACGACGGTGAGGGCTACCCGGTGAACACCTCCCAGCTCGCCCTCGTCGCGGCCTGCTGCGCCGTCCTCGCCGTCATCGCGGCCGTGGGCGCCGTACGGGAGATCCGCGGCCGCGTCCCCGACCCGACCAAGCCGAAGTCCCGCCTCACCGGCCGGATCCAGCGCGCCAAGGCAGAGCTGCCGGAGAAGTGGCAGCGCCGCTGGCGCCCCCTGGTCACCACCGCCGGCATCGTCACGCTCGTGGTGTGGGCCTGGACCGGCTGGCCCGTCCACGGCATCCTCGCCGGCGCCGCGGTCCTAGGCCTGCCCTACGTCCTCAACCCCGGCACCGCCGCCACCCAGCGCATCGAACGTCTCGAAGCGCTCGGGCAGTGGCTCAACCACCTCGCCGGCGTCCACCAGGCCGGAATCAGCCTGCCGCAGACCATGCGGGCCTCCGCCAAGGCAGCCCCCACGCCGATCGCGCCGAACGTGCGGGTGCTCGCGGACCGGCTGCGCTCCGGCATGGAAGCCGAGGACGCCTTCGCGCTGTTCGCCGACGAGCTCGCCGACGGCGTGAGCGACCACGTCGTGCTGCTGTTCCAGTCTCACGCCGTCTACAAGGGCCCCGGTCTTTCGGACACGCTGGAGGCCTTGGCGGTCACGATCCACCAGCAGGCCGCCGACGCCCGCGACATCGAGGCCGACCGCGCCAAGGTCCGCAAGAGCTCCCGCATGGTCTCCGTGGTCATCTGCGTGGTCGTCGTCGGATGCATGCTCAACGACGCCTGGAGCGGCTGGTACCAGTCACCGCTCGGGCAGATCGTGTTGGCCGTTCTCGGCGGCCTGTTCGCGTACACGCTGCGCTGGCTGCGGAAGATCGCGCGGACCCAGCCCGACCCGCGCCTCATCGACCCGCTGCCTGCGAACGCAACTCTCACCATGACGGGAGGCCCCCGATGATCCCGCTGGAGGCCGTAGTGCCCGCAGCCGCCGCCGGCGCCCTGATTGGCCTGGCCGTCCGCGCCGCCATGCCCGCCCGGCGCGACCTCGCCTCCGTGCTGGATCGCCTGGACGTCGCGAAGACCAGCGGGCCCCTCCTACCGTCGGCGGCCCCCAAGACCACCGGCACGCTGCCCGAGCGCGTCGGCACGCGCCTGCTGGGCGAGCTCGGCGGCCGCATCACGCTGCCCACCAAGGACCTGAACCTGCTGAGCATCAGCCCGGCCGAACACCTCGGCAAGAGGTTCCTGTTCGCTCTGTACGGACTGCTGCTCCCGCAGCTGCTCCAGGCCCTGCTCGCCCTGGCCGGCAGCCCACTGCCGTTCGCACTTCCGACGCTCGTCTCCCTGGCCATGGCCGGCCTGTTCTGGTTCTGGCCCGGCAAGGAAGTCGCCCGGGACGCGGCCGCGGCCCGCCTGATCGTGCGGCACGCCGCCGCGTCCTACCTGGAGCGCGTCGCGCTCGCACGTATCGCCAACTCCGGCGCTGCGCAGGCCCTGACCCAGACCGCTGAGGTCGGGGACGGCTTCATCTTCGTCCGCATGCGGCAGGTCTTCCACCAGGCCGACCTCGCCGGCGTCACCGTGTGGGACGCGCTCAAGCAGCTCGGCGACGAGCTCGACATCCCCGAGCTGACCCGCCCGGCCGACACCCTCGCCCTCGCCGGCGACGGCGCCGCCGTCTACACCACCCTCCAGGCCCAGGCCCGCCAGTTGCGAATCGCGCTGCTGTCGGATGCCAAGGCCCAGGCCAACGCGGCGAGCGCCGCGATGATCCTGCCGGTCACCGCCGGCGTCATCCTCATGCTCGTCTTCGTGATGATCCCCATCACGATCACCATCCTCGGAAGCTGAACCAAAGGGGGAACCTATCCATGGACATCCAGACCCTGACCGTGTGGATCCGCGGCCGCTACGAAGCGCTCAAGGCCGGCAAGGACGCCGGACAGACCTCGACGGAGCTGGCCCTCATCGCCGGCGCGCTGCTCGTCGGCGCCGGCCTGCTGGTACTCGCCATCCGCACCAAGCTCATGGAGAAGATCGGCATCATCAACGGCGGGTAATCAGCTGCTGCCAACGACCGCGAGGGGAGGACATAGGCGTGAGATCACGGATGCTGAGGGGCTTGCGACGCTTCATCCGTCGTCGCCAGCTGCGAGGTGACCGTGGCTTCGGCAGCGTGGAGTTCGCGGTCCTGGCCGTCGTCGTGCTCGCGCTGATCTTCACCGCCATCCAGGTCGGTCTGTACTACCACGCCCGCAAGGTCGCCCAGTCCGCCGCCCGCCAGGGTGCCGAGGCCGGGCGGCAGTTCGGCGCCAGCGAAGGCGACGGCGTCGCTCAGGCGCAGACGTTCCTCGCTCGCTTCGGAGGAAGCGTCCAGGGGGCGAGCGTGTCGTCGGCCGGCAGCACCGCAGAGGAGATCCGCATCACCGTGCGCGGCAGCGTCGCCACCCTGGTCCCCGGCCTGACGCTGGACGTCGTCCAGCACGCCGACGCTCCGATCGAACGATGGACCAACCCATGAGGGCCCCAACCTACGGACAGCGCCTCGCGCGGGGGCTGCGCCGCGACCGGGGCTCTTACTCGCTGGAGACAGCGATCCTCGCACCGGTGATGATCGGGCTGCTCCTGCTGATGATCGCGTTCGGGCGGGTGACGGACGCCGACGGTGCCGTGGACTCCGCAGCCCGTGCGGCGGCCCGTGCTGCCTCCCTCGAAAGGGACGCCGGCAGCGCCCAGGCCGAGGCGCAGGCCGCCGCCAACCGCAGCCTGCAGGGCGAGGGCATCACCTGCCAGGCCTCCAGCGTCGTGGTCGACACCTCCGGCTACGCGCTCGACATCGGCGTGGAGGCGAACGTGACCGCGACAATCGCGTGCACGGCAAACCTGTCCGACATCGGGCTGCCGGGACTGCCCGGCGCCAAGACGCTCACCGCGTCGTGGACCAGCCCGATCGACACCTACCGAGGCCGCTCGTGAACACCTTCGTTCACCGCATCGTGGCGCGGCGGCGTGCGGCTTTGGCCGGACGCCGCCGCGACCGCGGTTCCATGTCGCTGTTCTTCGCGCTGTCGTCGCTGGCGATCCTGATGGTGATGGGTCTGCTCGTCGACGGCGGAGGCGCCTTGAACGCGGCCAACCGGGCCACCTCCATCGCGCAGGAGGCGGCCCGCACCGCCGGCCAGCAGCTCGACCCCGCCCAGGCGATCGAAGGCACCGCCATCACGATCGACCCTGACGCCGCCGTCGGGGCTGCCCAGGACTACCTCGCCGCCGCTAACGTCCAGGGCAGCGTGGAGATCACCGACGGCGGGCAGAGCCTCACCGTCACCGTGCACGACAGCTACGACACCTACTTCGCGCAGTTCGTCGGTGCCGGGACGATCAGCGTGACCGGCACCGCGAAAGCACAACTGCAGACCCAAGCCGCTGGAGGCTGAGCCGACCATGGCCCATCGCACCCCCGCCCCGCTGCGCGCCATTGGCGTGCTGCTGCGGGCCCTGTTCGGCCTCGCCGTCCTGGCCGCCCTGATCGCAGGCGTCCCGTACCTGCTGCTGGCCGTGGGCCACCAGCCGACCGAACTGGCCGGTGGCATCAACCTCTTGGAGCAGGACGACGGGTCGCTGTTCCTGGTTGTGCTGACCTGCATCGGCTGGGCAGGCTGGGCCGCCTTCACCTTCTCCGCAATTGTGGAGATCGTTGCCCTGCTGCGCCGGCGTTCCGCACCCAAGATCAAGGGCATCGGCGGCCTGCAGTCGCTCGCCAGCTTCCTCATCGGCGGCATCGTGCTGCTCGCCCCCACCGCAGCGTCCGCAGCCACCACGGGGCCGGCCGTTGCTGCAACCACCGTGCACACCGTGGGGGAGAGCGGTACCAGCGCAACGCCGAGCGCCAAGGCCTCCGCGCGGCTGGCCGACGAAGCCGACTGGCCTCAGCACACCGTCGCCTCCGCCACCGAGCTGCCGTGGGACCTGGCGGAGGAGTATCTCGGCGACGGCAAGCGCTGGAAGGACATCGCCGCGCTGAACCCCGAGATGCCGCAGCTGGCGGCAGGGGACCAGTACCTGCCCAAGGGCGCCGTCATCAAGCTGCCGGCCGACGCCCGGCCCGTCGCCCCGGCCACCAGCCCCGCCCCCGAGGCGAGCAGCAGTCCGCAGACCAAGGCCCCCGTGCAGCAGACCGGCGGGCAGCAGCGCACCGAGGAGCAGGCCCAGGACAGGAGCGGCAGCGACTCCACCGCTGGCGAGGACGAAGCAGAGCGGCCGGCCAGCGTCACGGTCCGCGCGGGCGACAGCCTCTGGACGATCGCCGACGCACACGGAGACCCGGAGGACTGGCCGGCCATCTACGAGGCCAACCAGGGCGAACCCGCCCCGGGCGGCGGACGCTTCAACAACCCCAACCTGATCTTCCCGGGCCAGGAGCTGGACCTGCCCCAGGCCGATACGGACGCGTCGCCCGCAGACCAGGACACGGCCGACCCGAAGACGCCCGAGAGTCCCCAGGACAAGCAGGACGAGAAGCCGGCGCCCGAGACGACTCCGGAGAAGGACGCCGACAGGGACGCGGAGGCCGGCAAGCCGACCCCGCCAGCCGCGACCCCCACGCCCTCCCGTACCGCACAGCCCGCCCCAAGCACCGCCGCCCCCGCGCCCAGCGAGGACAGCAACCGCACCCAGGTGCCCGCCGCACAGTCCAGCAGCGACACCGCCCTGGCACCGGCTGCCGTATGGGCCGGCGCCGGAGCCCTGGCGGCCGCGCTCGTCGGCACCCTGGCGACCCGCCGGATCCTGCAGCAACGTCGCCGCCGGCCCGGCCTCCGCATCCCCATGCCCGCCGGCCGCGCGGCCGCAACCGAACAGGGCCTGCGCGCCGCCCAGCACCCCACCGGCTTCGACCTGCTCGGCACCGCCCTGCGCTCCCTCGCCCTCAACCTCGCCACCGCCGGCCGCGAACTGCCCGTCATCGAAGCGGTCGTCCTCCACGAAGCGAAGGTGGAACTCCACCTGGCCGAGGACACCCCGCCCATGAAGCCCTTCACCCAGACGGCCGGCCGTCAGGACCTATGGGTCTGCCCAGCCTCCAGTCCGGACCTGGCCGACGAAGAGCGGCTGAAGGACGCCGACGCCCCGTACCCGGCGCTGGTCTCGATCGGCTGGGACGGCACCGGCCACCTGGTCCTGGTCGACCTGGAGCACGTCGGCATCCTGAACCTGGCCGGCGACGACGACTTCGCCCGGCACGTCCTGCAGGCCATCGCGGTCGAGCTGGCCAGCACCCCGCTGCCCGGTCACCTCGAAGTCACCGCCCTGGACGACACCGCGCCGGGCCTGGATGCGGCCGCCCCCGAGCGGGTCGTCCGCATCGCCGACATCGCCGACGCCGCCGCCGAACTGGCCAGCCACACGGACGACCAACGCCGCGCCCTGGCCGCCGTCGGCGCCAACAGCTTGCGCGCCGCCCGCCTCATGGATGACGCCGCCGGCGCCTGGACACCGCACATCCTGCTTGCGGAGTCCCTGCCGGACGGCACCGACCGCACCGCGCTCTTCGACTCCCTCACCGAAGAACCCCGCGCTGCCGGCGCGGTCATCACGGCCAGCGCCCCAGCTGAGCTTCCGGCCACCGCGTGGACCCTCGAATGCCAGGGCCCGGACCACACCATCGCCCTGCCCGGCTTGAACCTCCCCGTCAAACTGCAAGGCCTGAGCGACGAACACTTCGCTGACGCCATCGAGCTGCTCGTCCTCGCGGCCAGCGACGCCGACGTCCCGGCCCCGGACTGGGCCCACGCCGCGGACGACCAGGACGACGACGAGTACGAGCAAGGCGAGCACGAGCAGGACGGGCCCGGGCGCGTCGACGACAGCGCCGGCAGCGCGGATGCTGCAGGAGCAGGGCCCGATGAAGAGGCCGAGCAAGTCGCCGACGAGGGCGCAGCGGACGAAGACGGACTGCCTGCGGAGTATGCCGAGCTCGAGCAGGATGCCGCCTCCGAGGACGACGAGCAGCTGCCCGGTACTGACGGCTTCGAAGAAGGCGCCGTCCCGGCCCCGGCGACCGACCTGGTCAAGCGCCAGGACGAGGACGAGGACGGGCCGGAGGGTGCCCCCGTTGGCCCTTCGCTCGCCGAGGTCCTGGCCGCCGACGACGAGGGCGACGCAGTCACAGCCGCCCCGAGGGCCAGCGACACGAAGGACGACGGCCCCCGACCCGCCTCCGGACCGGCGGACGTTGCGCTCGCCCTGACCAGCCCCTGTGCCACGCCTGCCGCGCCGGCCGTCCACGTCACCATCCCCGCACCGGCCTCCGCTGGCGACACCGACCCCGCCGCCGACGACGACCCGCCGGCACCGGTGGCAGCAGACACAGCCGCCGCCGGGCGGCCTGAGCCGGGGGCTGAAGCAGCCGCCGACGCAGGGCCGGCCGTCCTGCTGCTCGGGCCCATCAGCATCAAAGGCGCGAGCGGCCGGATCGACTCCAGCCGCCGCAGCGCCGGCATCGAGCTGGTCACCTTCCTTGCCCTCAACCCAGGCGTTGACCACCACGGCATCGACGACGCACTCTGGCCCGGACGCCTGGTCAACAAGCAGATGCGCAACGCCGTCATCAGCAGGACCCGCTCCTGGCTGGGCAAGGACGCCGACGGCCAAGCCCACCTGCCGCGCGTCCAGGACACCGGCGACAGCCGATACCGCCTCGGCCCCGCCGTCACCTGCGACTGGACCCGCTTCCAGCGCTTCGCCCGCACCGGCCTGGCCCGCCACGACGAGGACGGCGACCTCGCTCTGCGTCGCGCGCTCGCCCTGGTCCGCGGCCGGCCCTTCACCGGCATCGACCCCCAGCGCTACGCCTGGGCCGAGCCGGCCATCCAGGAGATGGTCTCCGCAGTCGTGGACGTCGCGTACGAGCTGTCCACCCGCCGCAGGGAAGCCGACGACATCCCCGGCGCCCTGTGGGCAGCCAAGCGAGGACTGCTCGCCGCCGAGGAAAGCGAGATGCTGCACCGCCAGATCTTCCTCGCCCACCACGGCGCTGGCGACATCGACGCCCTGCGCGAGGCCGCCGCCCGCCTCGCCCGCATCAACGAACAGCTCCTCGGCGGCGTCGACATGGAAGCCGAAACCGCCGAGCTCCTGCGGAACCTGCTGCCCCGCCCCGTGACCCGCGCCCGCTGACGGAAGGACTCCAGCGTGCCCACTTGGACGACTGAGCTGCACGACGGGCCAGCCCGCCTGCGCGCGGCTGGCCACCTGGTGCCGCTGGAGATTGCGGCTTCGCCCCGAGCCCGAACCCGCGGGCTACTGGGCCGAGACGGCATCGACGGAGCCATCCTGATCACGCCGTCCAGCAGCGTTCACACCCTGCGTATGCGCTTCGCCATCGACGTCGCATACCTGGACCGGCAGATGCGCGTCATCGACGTCCACACGATCAAGCCCAACCGCCTCGGCTTGCCCCGCTGGCGCGCCCGCCACGTCCTGGAAGCGGAAGCTGGTGCCCTGGTTCGCTGGGGCATCCACACCGGAGTGCAGCTGGCCATCGACCACTGATCATCAGCAGCGGGGGAGTAGATGAAGAACGCACGGGAGAAGCGTCCGAATGGTTGGGGCAGGCTCGTCTCCGCCGACGAGATCGGGCCCGTACCCGAGACGTTCAAGCGACCGCTGGCCTGCGAGTTCTGTGACAGCGCCGTCGGCCCCGTCCGCGGCTACAAGACCGTTCCGAACCTCTTTCGCCTGCTCAAGGGAACGCTTCACCAGCCTGGCTGCGCCCTCAACCCCACCGAGTTCGTCCGGGGCATCGCCCACGGCTCCCACGGCCTGGCCCACGTCACCGACCAGGGCATTCTCCGCCTTGAGCTGCCTGAGCGAATCGACGCGATGCCGCCCTTCCTGCCCCCGACGACGAAACGGGCCCCGACACCCCAGTCCGCAAGCGCGACACCACCACCGTGCGGCCCTACCTGCCACCGGCCATCACCAGTGCCGCGAAGATCGCCCGCTTCCTGCAGATGCACGGCTTCGACCCGGACACCGTCGACCGCTTCCGCGTCAAGCCCCACGGGCAACGGCCCATAGCCTGGAGCAGGTTCTGCTACGGGCCCGCCCACCCTTCCTACGCCGCGCTGTACCAGCGACTACGTACGGGGAAGACAAGTCCCCACCCGATCGCCCTACAGGGCACCGTCCAACGCATCACGCGGGACAAGAACGGCCTCCCCTACGCCACACTCGCGGTCAACGTTCCCGCCGACGACGAACGCTTCCACATCCTGCTGCGCTCGAACTTCGACACCCTCATCCGCCCGCTCGCTGTCGGCACTCACGTTTTGGCCGTCGGCGACTGGAGCATCTTCGACGGCGGCTTCACCCCTCAGCTGAGACTGTTCGCCGAACACCACTGGCAAATCGCCTACTGGACCACCGATGACGGCACCGGCCAACTCACCGAACCGTCCAGCCCACCCCCCACCACCGCGCGCCAGCGAGTCATCGTCCAGACCGAAGCCCGCAAGCGACGCATCGAAAAGCAGCGCCCCGCAGCACCGGCCTCGCCGACCACGCCGTCTGTCCTGCCCGAACCGCCGGCCCCCGCCGAGTCCACCTCAGCGCCCGCTGCCGCGAACCCGCATGAGGAACCGGCCGTCGAAACTCGAGCCGCCCGCGTCGACCCCCCGGCCCAACCCTCACCAGCAGCCGAGCCGATGCCCGAGGCCCCGCCGCAGCCCACAGCGCCAGCACTACCGCCGATGCCGCCTGCTCCGCCGATCCCCCAGCAGCCGGCTGCCCCGCCCGGCCGTGGGCGAGGCTTGCGGCGCTGGTTCGGTCGACGAAGGTGAGGAGCGGAGAACCGCCCCCGGCGCCGGCTGCGCGAGCTGTCCCGTCAGGGCATCTGCGGCGGAACCTGACGGTGCGGGCGATGGCGAGCATGTGGGACGAGGCGGCGAGGAGGTCGGGGAGGCAGTTCACGAAGGGTCGCGGGCGTTGTTCCCGGGCTCAGCCTCATCGCCTTCAGCGGCTGATGGTGCTGCTGGGACGAGCCGGTCTGTGTCGGAAAGCTCGAGCGCTCGGTGAATGCCGTCGATGGGCGGCGAGTCGTTGTCCGTGACGATGATTTGCAGACGGTCGATGTGTTCGGTGGCTGTCTCCAACAAGGTGGCGTACATCTTGCGGAGCCGTTCCAGGTCGACGCCCTCGTGACCGACGTTGCTGCTGATGCCGTCAATGATCAGAAGGTTGGGCAGGGGGATGGCGTCGTCGTCGAGCGCCACCTTCTGGTGGGCGAGGACGTGGGCCACATTGACGAGGACTTCGACCCCCTGGGACTGAAGGTCGCCGAAGGAGCGTCCGTCGACCACGGGCAGGTAGGTCTCGCGGTTGACGCGGGAGCCGGGCTGGTTGTCGAAGCGGGGTGCGTCGAAGCTGCGGAGGGTGGCTTCGAAGGCGGCGTCGAGCGTGTCCAGGCGCTCGTGCACGGCCGCGTTGCTGTGCCGGGAGGCGGCGATACGGTCGTTGAGATCTTCCTGCTCCCGCTCCAGCTCGGCGATGCGTTCGTTCTGTCCTTGAAGTCGCTCGTGCAGGGCCAGGGCGTCGTCCAGGCGGGCGAGGTGTTCCTCCAGCCGGGCTTGCTGGGCGGCCACCGCACGGATGCGTTCGGTCTCGTCAGTGAGGTAGGTGGCCGTGGCACGGTCGAGTTGCTCGCCGAGCTCGGTGCGGCGGCGCGCCTGGGCGGAGCGGGCTGCCTGGAGTTCGTCGAGGCGTCTCGTGCTGCGCTTGATGAGTTCTTCTGTCTCGGTGACCTGTTCGATGACGCGGTCTTGCTCGGCGGCGAGTGTGGAAGGCGCTGGCGTCTGGGGCGGGGTCTGGAGGCACAGCCTGCAGCTGTTCGCGTCGCCCCGGTCGGGTACGCCGGCGCCACAGCGCGGGCAGGTATGGAATTCGAAATCGTTCAGCAGTCGCTCGGCGACCAGAGCTCGGGTGAGGCGGCGGCTTTGCGCGATGAGTTGGTCGCGCAGTTCCTCCAGGCGGGATCGAGAGACGGCCTCGGCCGCGGCGGCGTCGGAGATGCGGCCGAGTTCGGCTTCCGTCTCGCTGATCTGCGTGCGCAGCGAGACGGTGGCGGTGTCGGTGAGCTCCTGGGTCAGGTTCAGATCGGTCTGCCGGGCCTGGGCGAGCTCTTGCTCGGCCTGCTGCCGCTGGACTTCGAGGTGGGCACGGGAGGCGAAGGTCGTGTTCTCGAGGATGCGGTCCAGGGTGGCCGCATCCGCGGTCAGGGCGTTGAGCTCGGTCGTGACTTTGCGCAGGTGTTCGCGTAGTCCGGCTGCCTCGGGATCGTAGAGGCCGTAGAGGATGTCGAAGACGTACTTGCGCTTGATGTTCTTGTGGTTGTTGTCCGGAGTGCCGAAGACGGAGTTGTCGATCTCTTTCTGCTTCAGGACGCAGTACATGAGGTAGTCGCTGATGGTCACGGGGACCAGGGGGCTCGCGTCATCCGTGGGGGCACGGGGGACGCGGATGGCGGGCAGGTCCAGCATGTCGAGCCACCAGTTGCGGAACGTCTGGTCGTAGCCGGCCTGCAGCTCGCTTGCGGGGAGTCGCCAGAGTTCTTGTTGGCCGCCGATTTCGGCGATGTCGACCTTGGAGGTCGAGGTGGTGACCAGCTGGCGCACGATGCGGAAGCGGCGTTGGCCGATGAGCACGGTGCCGGAGATCGTCCGTCCCCTCAGCTCGGGGACGACCTTCACGTCGGCACCCAGCAGGGCCCGCAGGCAGCTGACGGTGGCGGTCTTGCCGCCGCTCATCGCGCCGACGATGGCGTTCATGCCGGGTTCGAAACGTACGGTGCGGCTGGTGCCGACCAGGGTCAGTTCTTCGATCCGAAGTCTCACAGGTGGGTCCCCCAGTCCGCCTCGACGATGTCGGGGAACGTCTCGTAGATGAGGTCCTTCAGGGTGGTGCCGCTCAGGTCGAGGTGCCGGCGCAGGAGCCGCGCGCGGTCGCGGACGGGGCGCCAGCTTTCGGTGTCCGCCAGGGCGACGGCGATGTCGTGGCCAGCGGCGGTGGTGCGGTAGGTGGCGACGGCGTCCTCGTGCTTGGGCTCGATCAGGCCCTTGCCTGTGAGGGCACCGAGCAGCGCATAGTAGGTCGGGTCCCAGGGCCCGTACCGGTAGCGGATCATGCTCTGTTCGATGGCGCCGGTCAGCCAGGGGTCTTCGCCGACGTCCGTATTGGGCCGCCGGACGGCCATGAGCTTTCTGAGGTGCTGGGGATAGCGCAGCAGGAAGTCGAGCTTGGCTAGCTTCATGCGGCCCTCGATGCCTTTGCTCCGCTTGGTCTCGGAGAAGACGTCGATCAGGAGCAGCAGGCGTGCCTGGGCGTCGGCAGAGGGTGGCTGGCCGTCGGCCGGCGGCGCTGCGGCCGGGGGTGCGACCGTGTCAGGAGGCGTCACGGACGTCCCCCCAGTTGAATCGGCATTCGTCCGACACGGCGCATGCCCGTCCCATGAGCAGGACGCCGTCCTGGGCGTAGAGGGGGTGACGGTCGTACGCGCCTGGGTTGTCCTGGAGTGCTGCCTGCAGGCCGTCGAAGATGGCGTCGGCTGGCTGGGGGTGCTCTTTGTGGGAGCGCCCGACGCGGCGGGCCAGCAGCAGCAGCCGCTGGTCCAGGTCCGTCTGGACGGCCAGGTTGTCGGGCCAGGTTCCCAGGGCCTGTTCCTTCAGCCGGTGGTGGTCTGCCTGAGCCCGGAGCATCTTCGCGTCCTCGATCACGTCCTTGGAGGCGGCCCCCTGGCGGAGTTTGCGTACGAGCGCGGTCTCGGGCCCATGGAGAGCCTCGGAGACGTCCTCGAGCAGCACGTGGTCGGGACGGGTCAGCCGTTGGCGTACGTCGGCGATGACAGTCATGGTGATCCGTTTTCCCAGCACGGCTGGCGGAGAGGTATCGACGGCCAGCAACTCGGTCCATCGGGCCGGAGGGCGGCCTTGTGTGGCTTCGCGGGTGCGGCGCAGCAACTCCGTGTACAGCGCGTCGACCGTGCCTATGGGAATCTCTGGACCCGCCAGATCAGCCAGGACGCGCGTGTTGCGCGCTTCGACGTCTTCGCGCCGGGCCAGGGTACGGACACGGACGAGCCCGAGGAAGCCGTCCAACGCATCGTCCTGGGGTACGCCGAGGTGCGCGGCGACTCGCTTGCGGCAATTCGCGTTCGCTGCGCCCTCTCCCCTCGACAGCGCGGTGACCGGGGCGTCGGCAGGATCGAGATGGCCTTCGATGCCAGCGGTCAACTGGTAGATGAGCACCAGTCCGCTGCCCTGTACGGCGGTGTGAGTGCGCCACAGGCTCTTCAACGGCCCTTTGGAGATCACGTCTTTCAGGGACCAGGGCTCGACTGAATCGCGGGTCTTGATCTGCTGGAAGTCCCAGAACAGGCCACCGCCGACACATCGGGGATCACCGCTGCGCGCTACGACAATGTCTTCGATGTGCTCGCAGGTGACGTGCTGGACCGTCCCGCTCGCCAGCATCTCCAAGACCGCCTGCACAGCGATGTGGACCTGGTACTCGTACCGGCGAAACGTGGGCGAGCCCGTATCGTCCGGTGCTTCGATCTCGATCGGATCGGCCATTCGCCCCCCAGCTAGTTACCCTCCGGGCACGTAGCGTAAGGCGGTTTCGATCTTTCGTCGACGGCGTGGGTCAAGGGAGTTTGGGAACGGACCGAGGTCACTCCGGTGTCCAGACGGTCAGTGCGCCGCGGGGGTGCGCTTACGGCTAGAGGCCGAGGCGAAGCCATGCGAGGTGGAGAGTGAGCCTGTCGCGACGTATACGAGGCGGCGACGTCTCAGGCCGCGATCGTGGTGGGCTGGGTGTTGGCAAGGTCGCGAGCGCGGGTGCGGAGTTCGTCGACGGCGGCGGTCTTGTAGGGGCGGGCGGCGCCGAGCAGGGTGTTGAGGCGGGAGGCGACGAGCGTGGAGTCGACCCTCGTCGCCTCGGTGAGGGCTTGCTGGGCGGCGGTGGTGGCCTGTTCGACCTCGGCTTCGTCGAAGAGGGCGGCGGCGAGTCCGATGCGGTCCATGGTCCGGACGCGGTCGAAGCCGGGCGCCCGTAGCCGCAGTGCGTCCCGGAAGTGGGTGCTGGCTCGCCTGCTGGTGCTGGGGTTGAAGGCTGTGAGGTCGCGGGCGGAGACGGCGCGGGCGCCGGCGTGTTCGGCGGCGTCGAAGTAGGCCACCCATTCGGGAACGTCGTTGCCGAGCCCGGCGGCCACGAGTTCGTCGGCGCGGCCGAGGTGGGCATCGGCCTGCTGTTCCTGTCCGAGGGCGGCGTGCACCCGGCCGGTCTGTGAAGCCACCAGGGCTTTGAGCGCGGGCCGGTCGGCTTTGGCGGCGGCCACTTCGAGCAGGCCGAGGGCGTCGTCGGGGCGCCCGAGGTAGATCATCTGGTGGGACATGCGGGTGACGATCTCGACCCCGCGGTCACGCTGGCCGGCCTCACCGGCCGCGTAGATCCCGTAACTCCAGTACCGCTGGGCGGTGGCGTACCGGCCCGAGTCGTGACTGACCCACCCGGCCAGCGCCGCCAGGTCGGCGGTCGCGGCGAAGATCCTGGCGCGCAGGGAGGCGGGGACACCGTCCTGGATCCGGCGGGCGACTTCGGCGAGCTGGGCGACGATCGCAGAACGGTAGAGGCCGCCGCCCTTGGAGGCGTCCGCGCGGGAGAAGAACGTCGTCACCTCTTCCAGCGCGGTGACGGTGTCGGCATCGAAGCCTTGGTGTCCCGGGTTGAGCCGGCGGGCAACACCGCCGAGCATCCGTTCGGCGGCCAGGACCAGCGGGGCGCCGATGGCGAGCTTGAGGCTTTCGCGGCGGTCCAGGAAGAGGTCCATCTGTGTCCATCCGGCCAGGGTCTGGGCGGCTGCCTCGGTCAGCAGCGGTAGCTGGATCGTATCGAGCACCGCCCCGGCGGCCGTCAGTCCGAGGTCACCGGGTGTGAGCGTCTGGCCGACCGCTTCGGACAATGCGGCCGCGAGGAGTTCGGGGACCGGTGGGCGGGGCCGTTCGCCGTCGATCCAGCGGCGTACGCGGGTGGCGTCCGGGGCGATCTGACGGTGACCTCGGCGCATCGCTTCGGCGGCGACTCGGCGGGCGATCTCGCCGTGCGAGAGGCCCGTCGCGGCGATCCACAGCGCCAGATACGGGTTGGTGCTCGTGCTGCCCACCGTGGCCTCACCCTCCCTGAACTCCATTACGGAGCGTGGCATTTCCGCCACGGTTCGCGACACCCACGGTACTCGTCAGGCCATGTGCGGCGGGCGGATTCTCAGAGCCAGAGGCGGCCCAGGGCCCGGGGCCGCCTCATCCCTGACCGCCTCAATCGAAGGGCAGAGATCCGTGCTGAACTTCCGGAAGGTTCACGGAGCCGGGAACGACTTCGTTCTCCTCACCGGCACCGCCGCGGACCTGGAAAAGGACTGGTCGGACACGGCCAGAGACCTGTGCGCCCGGCGTACCGGCATCGGTGCAGACGGGTTGGTCATCAGCGCCCCGCTCGCCGACCCGGGCCTGCGTGGTGTCGCCTGCTTCAACGCCGACGGGTCGATCGCCACCATGTGCGGCAACGCCCTGCGGTGCGCCGCCTGGTGCGCGGCCGAGGACTCCGGCGCCTTGGTGAAGGAGATGAGTCTGGTCATGGCCGGCGTCACCCACCAGGCGCTGGTGGGTGACGACGGTGTGTGGGTGACGGCAGAAGTCGGCGCCGTCGACCCCCGGCGCGTCCAGGCCGTGCTGAATGGGCGCCCCATCTGGTTCGACTCCGCGCACACCGGCACCGAGCACGTCGTGGCGGTCGTGGCGGATGTGGACGACGTCGACGCCGTGGTGTGCGGCCGTCTGGTCCGCAACCACCCCGACCTCGCACCGCTGGGTACGAACGTCAACTTCGTCCAGGCCGCAGGCGCCCAAGAGCTGAAGATCCGCACCTACGAGCGGGGCGTGGAGGCCGAGACGCTGTCATGCGGCAGCGGAGCCGTCGCCGCCGTCGTGATCGCGACCATGCGCGGGCTCGTCGCGGACAAGCAGGTCACCGTCCACAACCGTTCCGGGACACCGCTGATGGTGCGCCCGTACTCCCAGCGCCGGGGCAAAGCCTTCTGGATCGGCGGCCCGGTCACACAGGCCTACCAAGGAGAACTCGTATGACCACTGTCATCGGCCCCCTCGACGCCGCCGCCATCCACCGCGAGGCCCAGGTGTTACGGACGTGGCAGCAGGACGGCCAGACCCTGAACGTGGCGCTGGTCTACGGCGGCCTGTCCGCCGAGGACCGGCTCTACATCACCGAAAGCCCCACCGAGCAGATGTCGGTCACCGCCCTGGCGGAGTCCCTCATCGAGATCGGCGCGACGTTCAAGATCCTCGACCCGTGCGACCCCGGATTCATCCGGGACCTCCTCACCTTCGACGTGGCCCTGTCGAACCTGCACGGCCCCTACGGGGAGGACGGCCGCCTCCAGGGGCTGCTGGACTACCTGCGCAAACCGTTCTGCGGCAGCGGGGTCGCCGCCTCCGCCATCGCCGCAGACAAGATTCTGTGCAAGCAGGCCATGGAGGGCCTGGGCGTACCCACACCCGCCTGGCAAGCGTGGAAGCCGGGTGAAGCGGCCGGCTGGGAGGGAGGGCCGGTGATGGTCAAACCGGCGCTCGGCGGCTCCAGCGTCGGGATGAGCCTGGTCCGCGACGAAGCCGCGCTCGCACCGGCTCTCGAACACGCCTGGGAAACAGACCCCTCCACGGTTCTGGTCGAGGAGTACGTCACCGGCCTGCCCGTCACCGTCGGCCTGCTCCAGCTGCCCGGCGGAGTCCTCGCGTTCCCGCCGCTGGCCACCGAAGTCCACGACGGGGAGTTCTACGACGCCGCCTCCAAGCTCGACGCCGACGCGAAGGGCACCGTGTCCGTCGCCCTGGCCGACCTCCCCGCCGAGGTACTGGACGCGCTGACCCGGCACGCCCGGACACTGTGGGACGGCCTGGGCTGTCGCAGCGCGGCCCGCATTGACTTCATGGTCACCACCGACGGGAAGGTGTACGCGCTGGAGGTGAACACAACGCCGGGCATGTCGAGGGAGTCGAACTTCGTCACCGGCGCCGCCCTGTGCTCGCTGAGCCACACCGATGTCGTGCGGGCCCTTCTCCACGAAGCCATGACCCGCCCCACATACGATGTACCCCTGCCCATTCCCGTACTGACTGCGACACCGAGCGTGCGGGAGACCGCTGCCTGACGCGACATCAGGAGTTCGCTGCTGTGTCCCACGCCCACGATGTGCCCATGGTCCGCCAGCTCGTCGATCCCGCGGAATGGGACCTCCACGGAGGGTGGGCGCTGGGGGATCGGATGGAGTGGTCCAACCGGGCGTGCGGCATGGCAGCGCTGCGGATGATCCTTCTCGCCTACGGCCGTGAAGCGCCGTCGGTCACCGAGCTGCTGAAGCTCGGCGTCAAGCACGAGGCCCTGACCGACCGGGGCTGGCTCCACGCCGGCATCGCCGACCTGGCCACCGGCTTCGAGGTCCCCGGCCGCGCGGAGCCCGTCACGGCCGGGGACCTACTCGTCCGACTCGTCGACGCTCCGCTGATCGTCTCGGTCACCGAGCAGTTCCCCGACGACGGCCGCAAGGGCGGTCACCTCGTCATCGCCCGCGGCTACAGGGACGGGCAGGACCCGGACATCCTCATCCGCGACCCCTCCGCCTGGGGACAGAGTCACGACCGGGTACCGCTCAGCCGCCTGGCCGCCTCCTACACCGGACGTGCTATCACCTTCGCTCTGCTCACCGCCGGAAGGACCGCCCAGTGATCACGCTGACGCTCGCCGAGGTCGCCGACGCCACCGGAGGCACCCTCCACGACGCTCCCGACCCGCAGCTGCGGATCACCGGCCGCAGCGCCAGCGACTCCCGCGAGGTCGGCCCCGGCGGCATGTTCGTCGCGGTCAACGGGGCTCGCGTGGACGGTCACGACTTCGTCGACCAGGCGGTGGCCACCGGCGCCTCCTGCGTGCTGGCCACCCGCCCGGTCGGCGTGCCCGCCGTCGTCGTCCCCGACGTCACCACGGCGCTGGGCAGCCTCGCCCAGCACGTCCTAACCCGCACCGGCGCGCAGATCATCGCGCTGACCGGCTCTGCCGGGAAGACCAGCACCAAGGACCTCCTCGCGCAGGTCCTCAGCCGGCACGGGGAGACCGTCGCCACACCCGGCTCGTTCAACACCGAGATCGGCCTGCCGCTGACCGTGATGCGCGCGGATGAGTCCACCCGTTATCTGGTCCTGGAGATGGGCGCCCGCCACCAGGGCGACATCGCGTATCTGGCGTCGCTGACTCCGCCGCAGATCGGCGTCGTCCTCAACGTCGGCTCCGCCCACGTCGGGGAGTTCGGCAGCCGGGAGGCGATCGCGACGGCCAAGGGCGAGCTGGTCGAGGCGCTGCCTGCGGCGGACCAGGGTGGTGTCGCGGTCCTCAACGCCGACGACGAGCTGGTGGCCGCGATGGCCCTCCGGACTTCGGCCGCTGTGGTGACGTACGGAACTGGCGAGAGCGCCGACATCCGCGCCACCGGCATCCAGGTGAGCGCGGGCCGCGCGTCCTTCACTTTGCACACCCCACACGGCACGGCCCCCGTTGCGCTACGGCTCCTCGGCGCTCACCAGGTCCACAACGCCCTCGCCGTCGCCGCGGCCGTCCACGCCGTAGGCATGGACACCGACCAGATCGCCGACGCGCTGTCCACCGCCGATCCGGTGTCGGCCGGGCGGCTCCAGGTCTTGGAGCGTCCGGACGGCGTGACGATCATCAACGACGCGTTCAACGCCAATTCCGAGTCCATGCGCGCTGGGCTCGAAGCCCTTACCTCCGTTGCCGGGGGCCGGCGGACGGTCGCCGTACTGGGCGAGATGAAGGAACTCGGCGACACCGCCGAGGCGGCCCACGCGGAGGTGGGCCGGCTCGTCGGAGACCTGGGCATCGACGTCCTGGTCACCGTCGGCACCACCGACGAGATGATCGTGCTAGCCGACGCCGCGCGCCCGTTCTCGCCCCTGCGCATCGAGTCAGCCGACGACCCGGATGCGCTGCTGCCACTCCTGAACCGCCTGCTCGCCCCCGGCGACGTCGTCCTGGTGAAGGCGTCCAAATCCGTTGGCCTTGAGAAGTTCGCGAACATCCTGCACGCCGAAGTACCGGCATAGGACGGCGAGGACAGGTGACCACGCCACGCAAGCTGACCCAGACCGAGTGGACCGCCTTCCACCTCGCCTACCTGCACGGCAACCCGCTACCTGCCCCCAGTGTGGCGCTTGCGGGATGCGGTCCTGAGACCAATGGACCGGACCCTGCGCTTCGCCTGCCGGCACTCCACACGTCGCCGATCGCGTCCCGTACGGCGGATCGCACGGACGCGACCGGCTGGCCGGGCTGGGCCTCCCAGCGGATGGCTTCGGGCATGAACTCTGGCGCTTTGATGGTGTCGACATCCTTGCCCCTTGGTCATGAGGTGAAGACGCCGCTGCAGAACGTGTCGTCACGTGCCAGGGCTCGATAGGTCACTCCTTCCCAGCCGTTGAGCCGGTGAGCGAGGCGCGTTGCTGCTTCGCCCGACAGATAGGCGCGGACCATGTCCTTCCCGCCAGCGTCCACCATCATGGTGAGCTGCTGGCGGATGTTGTTTACGGTGCGATTGGCCTGGACAGCGAAGAGTCTGGCCAGCCCGAACAGGTCGAAATGGTGCCGGGTCCGATTGATGAGGATCGGCTCCCACCCAGGCGGTGGGCTGACGAAGAAGTCGAGCCAGAGGGGACTGCTGTCTACGATCCTCGCATCGAGCCAGGGGTCGTGGTCGATTCGGTCCAGGTAGGGGTGCAGCGGTGTGGTCTCGGCGCCCGAGGGCAGGCCTTCGCCTTTGGCGTGATTGCAATCGGCACAGGCCGGTACCAGGTTCAGCGGATCAACACACAGCGCGGGGAACATCTTCTTGGGCAGGAAGTGGTCCAGGGTGCGCACCATGCCATGGCCGCACAGAGGGCATCTCTCGTCCGCGGGAGCGGCCATGATCTGGTCGTAGACGGCTCGGCCGTCCCGGGTTTTGACCATGCCACTCTCATAGGCCCATCGCACCGCATCGCTCGCTGAGATTCCCGGCACAGTGAACTCCGCACTGTTCAGCTCGTGCAGATTGCCGTGCCGCGCCGCCTGCCGGAAACGCTCGCCCGCGGCTTCGACACTGTCACTGGCAGCCTGCAGCAGACTGCGCCGCTGCAGATTCCTGGTGCCGCGCACACACGCGTCATAGCTGTCCCTGGCCGAAAGCGCCGGCGGGTCAAGGGGCCACATCAGCGGTACCTGGCCGCGGCCCGGTATGCCAGCAGGATCCGGACCAGTCCCTTCGCCTCCCCGCCGAGCTGCCCCCGGAAGCGGTCAAGGACCTGCTCGTAAGACCCCAGCTCGTCAACGGCTTTGGCGATCTCGGCATGGAATCCGGACTCCCTGACCTCCAGGCCGAAGATCTCGTGGGTGAGGACCCCGACGTTTTCTCCGTAGGTCTCAAGATCGGGCCGCTGCGGCGGGTGACGGTCCCAGCGGCTTACCTTCCACACGCACGAACGAGGAACCTCCTGCAAGACCACGGGGGAGTGGGTCCCGATCAACGCGACGCCGTTGCGGTCGGTCAGCAAGTCCGACAGGGCCCGCACAAAGGACGCCAGCAGCGGTGGATGCAGGTGGGCCTCGGGCTCGTCCAGGAGTACGAGGGACTGCTCGGCAACGGTCTCCACCAGTCGCGTGATGGTCAGCAGCACGATGGCGTGCCCCGAACTGAGGCCGGAGAAGATCTCCCGCGCCTTCTTCTCGTCCCGCTCATGAAAGGTCGTGCGGCGCTGCATGGACCGGGCGAAGGCATGGATGGGGGACTCGTAGAAGTGCGGGTCGCTGCTCAGCACGTCCAGCGCGGCTATCCAGCGGCCCACCCGCCCGGCGGCAGTAACCTCCTCGACGCTCTTGCTGAACTCCGCGCTCAGGTCGTCGTACGACTTGCGCTCCCTGGTAGGACGCCCGAAGACATCGACCTTGGCCAGGCCTACATACGTGTACGACACGGGCGTCTCGACCGGGTCAGCCGGCGGCGTCTGGTCGCCCGGAACGTCCTTGCCCCCATCCCAGCCCCTCACCTGCGGGTGTCGATCCTCGCCGTTGCCTCCTGCCTCTGCCTCAACGCTTTCCTGAGCGGGGTCGAAGGCGCTGAACGTGACGGACACGACGTTGGTGAACGATCCACTTCCGTCACCGGCCCAGACGATCTCACCGACGTCGCTGGCCTCCGCAGCTGGGTTCACCACCGCCTCGCCGATATTGCCCAGCAGGGTCGTTTTACCCACGCCGTTGCGGCCGATCAGCACGTGGATGTTGGTCGGGGGCCAAGAGTGCGGTGTGACCGAGAAAAACAGCCGCCCTACGTGCGTTGTGGTGTCCTGGAGTGCGGTGCCTGTCGGTGCGACATAGTCGAAGTGATACGCCGTCAGCCTGGTCCCGCCCCGGGCGATACGCCGAAACTGAACCTCGACGGTCTGTGGCTCGACGCTGCGCAGCTGGGAGTGCGCGGGCATGGCCAGGCAGGTCGGTGCCCGCCCTGCACCTGTACGTCGTCGTACGCCGCAGGGTGGCCCACCTCGCAGACGAGCACCTGGTGCATGTCAGCCACGACGAGATCACGAGGCCCGTGGGCCCGCAGAGAGGTCCTGCTTAGCTGCGTAGGTCACAAGCAGGAGCGGTTGTCGACGCATTCTGAGAACGACAATGGGGCGACGGTCATGAAGATGTTGGGGCGGCCGCACCGACCAGCGCTCCCAACACGGCAGCGCCGAGATCGGACGACCGCTTTGATCCACGGCCGAACCGTTCGGGCAGATCACGCCACTGCACTCCGGCCCGCACCAGGTGCAGAATTCCGTTGATTACCTGCGGCCCCGCCACCGGCCACAACGACCGTTGCTGACCGGCAGGCACGGCCGCAGCCGTTCCCACTGCACCCGTCAGATCACTCCGCCCGCCCCATTCCAGGTGCCAACGACACCCGGCCCGCATTGTCCGAGTTCCGGCCGCGTGGAGTCGGCAACCGATCCACCTCGTAGGGCTAATCCGGCCGCAAAACGGCGATGCGAGAGGCCCCGCCTCTGAGTGGGCGTTAAGTCCGGTCTTCCTCGGTTCGTGATCGCTCGATCGTGGTACTGATCGCTGTCCGGGCCGTCTGGTGGGCATGTCCATGTTGAGATGAGGGCGTGAAGAGAGAGCCGTACCTCAGCGACTTATCAGACGAGCAGTGGGCGTTGATCGAGCCGATGATCACGGCCTGGAAGCAGGACCGGGTGGCGCGGTCGGCGACCGGAGATCCAGGGTCCTGCGACCTCCGGGAGGTCGTAAACGCGATCTTCTATCAGAACCGGACGGGCTGTCAGTGGCGTTTCCTGCCGCATGACTTCCCGGCCTGGTCGGCGGTGTTCTACTACTTCGGCCTGTGGCGCCAGGACGGGCTGGACCAGCGGATCCAGGAACTCCTGCGCTGCCAGGTGCGGGAGAAGGCGCGCCGATTAGAGGACCCGTCCCTCGTGATCATCGACACCCAGTCCATCCGCGCCGCGGCGGGTGTTCCCAGGACCACGACGGGGCTGGACGCGAACAAGAAGGTGTCGGGGCGCAAGCGGGGACTGGCCGTCGACGTGCTGGGGTTGATCATCGGCGTCGTCGTCCTGGCCGCCTCCGCACACGACAACGCCGCCGGCACCGCACTGCTCGACCAGGCCGCCGAACGGTGCGGGATGCGCCTGGAGAAAGCGCTGGTGGACCAAGGCTTCAAAGACGAAGTCATCATCCACGGCGCCCTGCTGGACATCGACGTCGAAGTCGTCCGCCGCAACCCCGCTGACCAGGGCAAAGGATTCGTCCCACAGCCGAAGCGGTGGGTGGTCGAGCAGACGAACGGCACGCTGATGCTGCACCGGCGCCTGGCCCGCGAATACGACCACCGGCTCGACACCTCCGCCTCACGCGTCTACTGGGCCTCCACCGCCAACATGGCCCGCCGCCTCACCACACCCGCCCCGGCCTGGCGCGACACCCTCGGGCTGGCGGCATGAACGTCCCCGAGCTCCTGGCCGGCCTTCAAACCCAGCAGGAAGAGGCCACCGCGCGGGCCGCGGAACTACGCGGCCAGATCGAGCACCTCACCGCCGCCCTGGCCGAGAACGAGGCGCGACTCACGGATCTGGACACCACCCGAAAGATCATCATGGAGATCGCACCAGCGGAAACAGAGCCCGGCCCACCCGAGGCGAACACCACCTATCAGGACATCGTGAACGCGTTCAACCAGCACCCCGACCAGGTGTTCCGAGCTCGCGAGCTGCACGAACTCCTCGGCATGCCCACCGACGAGGCGTCCGTCAACATCACCCGCAGCCGCCTCGGCCGCCTCACCCGCCAAGGCTTCCTCACCCAACCCGGACGAGGCCACTACCAGAAACGGACTTAACGCCCTCTGACAGCATCCAGGCCAGGCGCTTGTTCACCGGTCGAAGGCAGGGCATGAGGCACAAGCTCAACGAACGGCAGCTGGCAGTGCTGCGGTGGGTCGGTAAGGGCTGTCCGGACGGAATCTGGGACTCCAATACCCACAAGACCAGCTGCCAGGCCTTGCAGAACCGCGGGCTGGTTAAGGTGTCCAGACGCGGCGGTCAGTGGAACGCGGTGCTGACAGACACCGGGCGCCACTACCTGGCCCACGGCACCTACCCAGACCAGAATGCGCCGGCGAGAAAACTGCCCATGCCCCGGTTGCCTCGCGTCCCCGCGCCGACGAGTTCGGGACCGGCCACGACTTCGCCGCCATGTGGGCCGTCGCAGCCGCGCAAGACCTTCACCCACCAGCTCCTGGAGGAACTGGAAGCAGCCGGCGGCAGGATCGTGAAGTCCGGACCAGACACAGACGCCTGGTACAGACGTGCCTCCTTGGCGAGCAGGTCCGAACGGATCCCGAAGACAAAGGAGCTGCATTGGTACCGGTGCCGGGAAGGCGTCGAGATCAAGCTCGTGGACATTCCAGCCTGGCGTCTGGCCGTGCTGGAACAGGTGGTCGTGTCGGCACGGTTGACCCGTCCGCACCCTGTCGTCCAGGCCATACAGAAGGTGCGCCACCCGCTCGGCCTGACCAAGCCCGTCCAGCAACGCACACTCCGCCTTCTCCACGCCCTCCTTACAACCGTGGAAGCGGATGGCCACACCTGCAGACCCGGCGTGGTGGACGCCGCACCACTTCCTTACCGCCGGCTCAGCGCTCGGCCGCACTTCACGATCACTGCCCAGGGGCAGACGGTGGAGTTCCGTGTCCTTCAGGAGAAGGACAGAAGCGAGCACATCCCGACGGACAAGGAGCGCGCCGAAGCGAAGAAGTACTCATGGGCGCGGATTCCGCGTTTCGACTACACGCCCTCGGAGCGGCTGCGCCTCGTCCTCAGCGGTGGCCAGCCACACCGCGCGTCCGAGTGGGCCGATAGCTCCGGACGCAGCTTGGAAGACCAGCTCGCCGAGATTGTGCAGGAGATCGGACTGCGCGGACAGGCCGCCGAGCGCAAACGCCAGGCCGACCTTGAAGCAGCTCGGCAACAGCGTCTGCGCTGGGAAGCTGCGATGGCAGAGGCCCGCGACCGGTACGCCGAGGCATACCGCGTTAAGCAGCTGGAATCACAGCATGCCGATTGGCGCCACGCAACCCGGCTGGGCGACTATCTGGAGGCCGCCCGAGCACACGTGGCGTCCCTCCCACCCGGCTCCACAAGGACCCAGGCTGAGGAGTGGGTGGAGTGGGCCATGCGGCATGTGGCACGAGGCAACCCTCTGGCTCGAGGGCTCCGACTCCCGGATATCCCGGAACAACGGGCTGAAGATCTCAAGCCCTTCCTCGGCGGTTTGAGCCCCTACGGCCCCCGCTACTGACCCGGACCGGCGCAGCACCCGACCGGGTTTGCTACCGCGTCGCCGTCGACGACGCGCCAGCTTCAGTGAAGGACGATCCAGGGCGGTCGGCCGAGGGGCACAGCCCGACGCCGGGCCGCTTGCCCGCCGGCTTCGTCGGGCAGGATACGGAAATTGAATGACGAAACATGGAAGGACTGAAGGGTGGGAAGAAAGCGGCGACGCTTCATGATCTGGGAATGGCTGGCCGTGCTCTTCGCGAATGACGGTCAGTGCTTCTGGTGCAGCAACCCGTCCCAGACAATGGATCACGTCATACCGTTCTCGGATGGTGGCCTGGACGACCTTCCGAACTTGTTGCCGATCTGCCACAAGTGCAATCGGGCCAAGAGTGACAAGAACCCCGTCGTCTGGCTTGTGTCCATGGACCTCTGCATCCGTTGGGACGGGAAAGGGACCCCGCGGGACGGTGCCATGTACAAGGACAGCAGCCTGCGGGACCTGTACCTGTCGGCGCATACCGATGTCCTGGATGTTCTTGACCAGATCGATGAGGTTCTTGCCGAGATCACCGACGAGAAGCGCATTGCCTGGTTCAACGACAGGTACAAGTCATATGGCTATCCGTCTGCCTCGTATGGCGTGCCAAGGGCACGGGCGGCGGCAGAGAAGCGGGTGAAGAAAGGCAAGGAGAAGGGGTATCCGGATCTGAACGTCGAAGTGAAGGAACTCCTTGCCAGTCGCGGAATAGACACCTCAACATTCGATCTGTAGCACAAACTACTGAGCTTGAACTCGTGATGTCGTCTCTTGTGGTCAGGGGTTGATCGTCAGGCGGCGAGGCAGCCGTCTATGAGGCTGCCTTGGGCGCGCTGCCGCAGCGGTCACAGGACGTGCGGGGCGCCGCATCGACGTCGCCAGTGGCTCCCCGCCTGCGACGCCGCAGGACCGGCGGCGGGCGTCAGGCGCCCGCTGGCCCGCCGTGCTCCGGGCTGGCGGTCCTGGTACGTGCGAGGGCGTCGTCGAGTGCATCGAGCCAGGCGGCCATGTAGGCCTCTGCGGTGGGGTGCTGGCTTCCGGGACCGGTGAGCAGCCCGTGCTCGGCGTGCTGAAGCAGGAGGGCCTCGACGAGATCGGCGAGCTGGGCGCCGGCGGGGGTAAGGCAGGTGGCGAGGGCGTGGGGCACACCGGTGGGGTTGAGCATCTGGGGCATCATCAGCTGGAGGAGCGGCGCCAGGCCGGTGGCGGTGAACGCGGCCCGGAGGGCTGCGAGGGCGGGGGTGTTCGGCATGAGCAGCCCGTGGAAGAACAGCAGCCCTGCGATGCCGGCGAGCTGCTGCGCCCGCTGGCGGGCGCGGGCCATGTCCTGTTCGCCGGCGGTGGCCAGGAGGGCGAGCGGATCGTACGCGCCAGCGATGGCCCATGTGCCGAGCGTGCCGTCGGTCTCGGCCTGTTCGGCGGCCGCGGCGAGCGCCTCGGTGCTCAGGTCGGGCATCAGCACGCGGAGGGTTTCGACGAGCACCTGGCTGCCGATCTCGTCCGCCCCCATCGCGCTGGCCGCCATGAGGTGCGTGCCCGCACGCCGCCGCGCCGCGTCCAGGCCGCGCACCATCGGTACCAGGTCGGCGCCGTCTTGCAGCTGCCGGCGTACCTGGTCCGGGTCCGGCATTCCGGCCGGCCCGTGCGCGAGCGCCCGCTCGGCGTCCGCATAGAACGCGTCCTGTTGCCGCTCGCCGCCCGTACGGGCCTGCGTCATAAGCCGCTGCATCCTGGAACGTTCCATGGCCCACAGCAGGGCCTCCCGTACGGCCGGCCACGGCGGCTCCGGCACTGCTTGGCCACCGGGGAACGGCTGGCGCCCGGCTTGCGCGTACCAGCCGATCACCGCCCATCGCAGATCGCGCCCCTGACGCGCGTGCCGCGCGAGTGCGGACGCGACGTCCACCACCGGCTCCCGCAGCACTGACACTGAGCCCCGCCCGCGCCCCAGCCACCGCCGCTCGTGCGCTGGAAGCAACCCGGCTGCCCGCCACCGCTCCAACTGTGCCGCCGACACCGTCAGCCCTAGCGCCGACAGGCGTGCGACCAACTCCCGATCCGCCCCACTGGGCTCACCTCTGACCACAACCCGGGACCTTAGAACCCCGCGAAGCATCCGGAAAGCACGCAATGGCTGCATGGCTGACTGAGCTCGGATGCCAGACGCACACCGCCGCCCTTGCGGGCCTGGGGCGCTCGGCTTCCATCGTCCTTCCGTCCGCCCGTGAGGGGACGGACTTCTCTCAACCGACTGGAGGCCCGTCATGCCCATCGACCCGTTGTTCTTGCTGCCGCTCCTCGTGGTCTGCTTCGGCATCCTGTGCGCGGCGGCTGTCTGTGTCGTCGCGTTGATCCGGGCCCATCGCACTGACACGGTTGCTGTGGTCAAGGCTCTGCCGGAGCTGACCGCGACGCTCCTTCGGCTGCGTCGGCGGCCTCGGCGATGAACCAGCTGGACGGGGATCCTGCGCTGCGTGGCGGTGGTCCGGCCTACCAGGAATGACAGTTGCCCCTTGCTCTTGTTGGTCGGCGGTGGCAGTCGGCCAACACCGAGAACACACCTCTGCGAGAGATGGAGTCACCCATGACCCGCACGCCCGACGCCCTGCTCATCACCCCCGAGGCGGACATCGTCCCGGTCAGCCTGCCCGCTGACTCCGACGCGCGGCTGACCTCATGCGTTCCGTGATCCGCTGCGAGCGGGTGGACGTGGTGGGGCTCACCAGCCGGCTTGCCAGCGCGCCCCGGAGCTTCGACGACGTCACCGGATCGTCCTCGACAGCATCCAGTGGGGCTTCCCAGGAGGGCCGGGCGACAGTCCCCGCCCCGCGCCCTGCGCCTCGTTTGGGAATGACCCGACCCCGGCAAGGTGGTTGCTGTCTTGCGCGCTCTCTGAGGACCGCGAAGAGTGGTCCGCCCGGTCGACGTGCGAAGGACTCCCGGGCGGACTCCGCTCCCCACGCTGCCCTGTCGCGGGCCGGGATACCGTGAACACGGCCGCAGTCTGGGCCGAACGAGGCAGCCCGCGATCGCTGCCGCGCGATACGCCGTTCCGGCCCGGAACACCTCGCCCGATGCCAGACTCGGCACCATCTCGCCGAGGCGAAGAAGGGCCTGTTCGTGATCGAAGACGACAAGCGCGTTGAGCAGTACGCGATGGACGCCGCCCAGGCACACACCGAGCTGGCCCGGCGGCTGGTCGACGTGCCGCTGGAGTACCCGCTGGAGGCGTACCGGATCCTCAGCGGCCTGACACGCAGCGCGCACGAACTGCCCCAGCTGCTCGAGCTCCTGGAGGGCGGCATCGACCGGCTGCGCGCCGGCGACCGCCTGGAAACAGACTTCAGGGGCGCATCGCTGGCGGAGAAGCTGCAGGACTTCCGCGCCGGCCTCGCCAAAGCCAGCGAAGCCGTCCAGGCCGTCGAGCAGGGCCTGGACAAGGCGTACCGCGCGATCGGCCACGTCTCGTACAAGGAAGCTGCCGAGCCCCAGCCCTAGACCTCTGCTGCGCCGCCTCATTCACGGTCGAATTTCTATAACCGCCGCAGGTCAGACGGCGGCGCAGCCCGTCCCGTCAGCCCATGGCGCCGTCCCTCGCGGGCCGTGTGCACGGTCTGCCGCAGCTCCCGCGGCCGGCTCCCGTCCATCGGTACCATCCGGCACATCGCCCCCGCGGCCGCAGCGCATCGCGGGCACGGCCGCTGGAGAGCCTCCCGGTTGCGCTCCATGTCGTACGACGTCAGGTTCGCGTACCGCGCTGCGTGGGCACCTCGCAACCGCCGCGCCCGCGCAAGTGGCAGGCACAGCTCGCCGACCGGCGCTCCGCACTGCCAGCACGGCCGTACCTAGACCACATAGCTCTCACCACTGACCGGCCCTTCGCCGGGCCCCAGTCGGCCGACGACGTACAGCTGCCAGTCCGGCGGATCGGGACCGTCCCAGTCGTTCATGTGCTCAGCATGAAGTCCGGGCCGCGGGCGCCGAGACAATCCGCCGGCCGCTGAGGTGGCCGCTTCGCGGATGCCCGGAGCCTACCCGCCCCTCGGTCAATGCTCGCCCGTCCTGTCACCGCCGCGAGTGACGCATGTGCGCAGCACTTTCGTTGACGGGGGCGGGGCGCCGCGCGGCGGACCACGGCGGCCGGGGCTGGCCCGCTTCGCGGCCCTCGCCCCTTGCTGCGTGCCGGGCGCTCCGCTGCGCTGCGGCCCGGACCGAGCGCTGCGCGCTCTCACGCACCGCGGAGGCCGGTCAGCCGGTCGCTGAGGGCGCTGCGCGCCCCGCTCCCTTGCTCCGCACTGCCCGCCTCCTTGCCCTCGGCGCTACGCGCCACGGGGCACCGCCGACGCCCGCCGCGCAGTGCCCCGCCCCCGTCACCCATATGCCAGGCGACCAGCGGAGATTGACCCCAGAAACCGCCGCGAAACACCCCCCTTTAGTGACTCGTGAATGGTATAGTTGTCTTGTTGGTCGGCGGTGGCAGTCGGCCAACGAACCGAAGGCACACCCCAACCCGAGGGAGAGCTATGTCCCACCCCGAGACTCAGGTCACCGCCGAGAAGACTGCCGCGAAGAACGAAAAGAAGCCCGTCAAGCCGACCGCGCACTTCGCCGGAATGCACGCGCAGATCACCGAGGCGCTGAGCATCGCCGAATTCGGTGTACCGACTCAGGCTCAGCCGCTCGCACAGCGCGGCGTGCTTATCCAGACGAGCCGCAACCGGCTCACCCTCAGCACCTTCGATTTCTGGACCGCTGTGTCGGTCACGGTGCCCGTGGGCACGCCCGTCGCGAAGGGATATTCGCTGCTCGATTTCGTGGAGCTGAAGAAGGCGCTCGCCGCGATGGTGGCGGGCGAGCCCAAGACGGTCGCTGCCCGCACGCCGGTCTCGCTCGCGGGGGACCTGCTGGCCACCGAGCACATCACCGTGCCGATCACCGCGCTCGACATCCACGAGTTCACGCACCCGCCGGAGGCCGTGCCCGCCATGGCCACCATGGACGCAAGGGTGCTCCTCGCCCAGCTGAACCGCGTGCTGCCCACCGCGGGCCGCGACGAGACCCTGCCGACTCTCACCGGTGTCCAGATGATCCTGGAGGGCGAGACGCTCGCGATGGCGGCCACCGACCGCTACCGCTTCGCGGTCGCCGAAGTCCCCGCCACCGCCACGGTGCAGCCGCTTCAGAAGCCGCTGACCACCCTCATCCCCGCCGGCATCCTCGCCCCTCTGGCCAAGCGCCTGAAGTCGTACGAGGGGCCCGTGGGCATTGGCATCATCGAGAACGGTGAGGGCGTCGTCGCCCGGGCCACCCTGTCGATGGGCGACACCACCATCACGATGCGCCCGTTGGAGGGCAGCCTGCCCAAGCACGGCAGCCTGTTCCCGACCGTGTGCGACACATCCGTCCGGGTGGAGCGCGCCACGGTCGTACGGGCTGCGAAGAAGTGCCAGGCCCTCGTCAAGGCCAAGGGCGAGAACGGCATGCCCGTCAGCTTCGGGTGGGACGCTGACGGCACCCTCACCCTCGCCCCGCGCATCGGGACCGCTGACGACCAGGCCCGCACCAAGGGCATGACCATCCCGTCCACGATCACCCACGGAAGCGCCGACACCCTGCAGGGCAACCTGCTTGCCCTCAACCCCGCCTTCCTCCTGGACGCGCTCGGCACGTTCACCAGCGACACCATCACGCTGCACATCCGCGAGATGAAGGACGGACTCACCACCAAGCCGGTGCTCCTCACCGAAGGGCCCGACATGGTCGGCCAGGACTACCGGCACCTACTGATGCCCATCCGGCTCGACCAGGCCAAGTAGCCACCCCAGCGGGGCGGGACAACGGTCCCGCCCCGCCCTGCGGCGGGGAGTGGCACCCCGCCGCCCCGGAGACACCACACGAACAGGAGGCACCCATGCAGACCCCGCTGCTCGACTGGAGGGGCACACCGATCGCCCCCGAATCCCGAGTGCTCTTCCCGCGGAAGTGGGGACGCAGCGCCCACTCCACAGAGATGGCTGAGGGAACCGTCAAGGGCTTCACCCCGGCAGGACGGGTGAACGTGGAGATCCTGCGCCACTCCCGCCCTCGCTCGGGAGGAGGCACGGCCAGCGCCTGTTACGGAGTTCCAGCGCACAGCGTGACGGTCGTCCCCGCTGAAGAAGGGCAGCGGCCGGGGGCCGTCGACCGCAGTGAAGGATCGCCTGCCGCGGAGATGAACGAGTACGCGTTCGAGCTCGAGCTGAGCGCTGTGGTGCGGGTCAAGGCCCCGTCCTACAGGTGCGCACGTGAGGTGGCCGAAGCCGTCCAGAGCTACGACGTCCAGGCAGTGCTCGGAGAGTCCGCGGAACTGACTGAGGTGTCCGTCTCCCTGGAGGACGGAGATGCCATCACTCTGATCGAAAGGAACGGTGAGCCGGTTTGATCACCATCACCCTCGCCGTTGCTGCTGTCGGTGCGGCCGTCTGCCTGTTGGTCGGTCGACTCAACAGGCAGCCCAAGCCGTTCGCGGCCGGGACAGGCAGGCGTGGGCCGATCGCCGCCGTGCGTGGAGTTCCCAGTCGCGTGCGGCAGGCCAGGCGTGCGCGGGTGTTTATAAGGACTTGTTTGGGGACCAGTGTTCGGAGTTCTTTTGGCCCCACTGGCGGGCTGCTGGGGGCGTGCGGGAGGGTGCTTCGCGCCCCCGTGGCAAGTTGTTTTGGCCCCACTTCGATCGGGTGGTTTCGCTAGCCGGGGGTGGGGGGCCGGGCGGTAGTTTTGAGGCCTCGGACAGGCTTCGAAATCGCGCCCCCGACAGGTGCGGGAGTCTGCCGACCCGACTCGACTCAGGTCGCAGGCCTCCCAGTGCCCGTGGCGTCTGGACGAGAACGGGCGATGGCCCGGCCGGCACTGGGACCCTGCGGTCGGGCCCGATATGGCTGCGGCCGGCACCCCGAAGGGGTGCCGGCCGCAGTGGTCATGAGGGTCAGGTCAGCGTCGCCGCTGCTTCTTCTGGGTCTGGGCGAACCGGTAGGAGTCCGTGCCGGTCTCGACGATGTGGGCGTTGAAGGTGACGCGGTCCACGATCGCCGTGCAGAGCCGAGGGTCGGTGAATGTCTGCTTCCACTCATCTGGGGCTGGCACATGTTCCTTTTCGAGGATCGCTGCTGCCACCGGCCCGTATCCATCTCCTGCGGTCCTCGTTGGTCTTCACGGTGGCGCTCGGATTCTCCAGGTGCTGCCTTGATCGGTCAGGTGCGAGGAAGGTGTGCCGGTGACATCCCAGTTGCGGATGATCGAGGGCGGTGCCGTCCTGCCGGAGCCGGTGACCGCCGATCCCTGGGAGTTCCAGGCCGAGTGTGTCGAGGCGTTCGTTGCCTCGTGGCGGGCCCGCGGGTTCAGCCCGGTGACGGTCGAGAACGACATTGGCCTGCTGGAACGGACGCTGAACGCGCTGGGCCGACCCGCGTGGGACGTCACTCCGGAGGACATCGATCGCGTCGTCGGCGACTTGGCCCTCGCGGGGCGGGCGGCTTCGACCCGGCGCGAGTATGTGCAGATCTTCAAGGGCTTCCACCGGTTCCTGCAGGTCCGTAAGGCTGTTGAGATCGAGGCCGGGTTCGGTGTCCGTCTGGTATGCCCGGTGGACGAGTTCAACGCCTCACGGCATGTCGGGGACGATTCCCCGGCTCAACTGCCGCCGCCGACCCCGGAACGGGTGGCGGAGTTCTTCGACTTCCTCAAGACCCGGATCGCCACCGCCCGCAAGTACGGGCCCGCGGCCCGGGACTATGCAATGTTCCGGACTCTGTATCACGCCGGCCTGCGTTCGGAAGAGGCGTCCCTGCTGGACCGTCCCGACGTCCACTTCTCGCGGGGCCCGTTCGGGAAACTCCACGTGCGTTTTGGCAAAGGCGCCCGCACTTCCGGCCCCAGGCCGCGCTGGGTGCCCATGCTGGACGGCCTCGACCTCGTCCTGCACTGGTTCCTCGACGACGTGCGGGGCAAGTTCCCCGACTCGCCGGTGCTGTTCGCGGACGAGTCCGGCGGCAGCCTGCACCGCGGGACGATCCGCAACCGCCTGCGCTATCTGATGGAACTCGAAGGACGCCCGGCCGCCGACCGTTTCAGCCCGCATGCCCTGCGGCGGGCCTGCGCGACCCACAACTACGAACGCGGCGTGGACCTCGTGGCGATCCAGCAACTCCTCGGTCACTGGACGGTCAGCTCGACCATGCGATACGTCCGGCCGTCCGCGACGTTCATCGAGGACGCCTATCGCCGCGCGGTGACCACCACACTGAGCGAACTCACCGCCGAGGAGGGCAGCCCCGCATGAAGATCCGATGGCGCCTGCGGATGGCCGCCGCCCAGCGTGAGGTCTGGACCGGCACCCAGCTGCAGCGGCTCCTGGCCGAACGTGCCGACCTGCAGATGTCCTCCGCGTCGGTGTCCGCACTGTTCACCAAGGAGCCCTCCCAGGTGAAAATGTCCACCCTGATCGCGTTGTGCACCGCGCTGGAATGCACTCCCAACGACCTGTTCGAGGTCGACACCACCCCCGTCGAGCGTCCGGCCGCCCCACCGCGGCCAGTCGCTGACCTGCCCAAGGCAGCCTCAGCCCACGGCCGTTCAATGCCGCCGCTCTGACCCGGGTGGCATCGTGGGCGTCAAACAGAGCGACTGCGTCGGCTGCGGGGCCCCGGTCGGCTTCATCGACCGGCAGTACTGCTGTCGCTGCACGGCCCGGCAGAAAGAAGTGGCGGCCATGGCGGCTTGCCCCCGCTGCGGCCAGCAGCGTGTCCTCCAGGAGGACACCGGCCGGTGCATCACCTGCTCACGCGTGTGCACCCTCTGCGGCCATCCGGTCAGAGACAAGACAGCGACGTTGTGCCGGGACTGCTCGCGCACGGCTGAACGCGACGCCGCCAAGGCGCCCTGTCCTCGCTGCAGTCGGCCCGGCTATCTGCGCGAGGACACCGGCTGGTGCGGGCACTGCTCGCGTCCCCGCCAGACCAAACAGCCGCCCCGGCCCTGCCGCGAATGCGGCTGCGTGCGACGGCATGCCGGGCTGGGACTGTGCTCAGCCTGCTGGCAGCGTCATCCCGACCGGCCCTTCGTCCGGGCCGAGAGCCTGATCGCCGAACTCGGTGAACATCCGGACTGGCTGCGGGACTTCGCGGCTGATCTCGCCGCCAAGTACTGCGTCAGCCGCGCCTGCACCATGATCACTTCCCTGGGACGACTTCTCCTGGACGAGCAGCCCAACCACCCGCAGGCTCTTCTCGAACGCTCTCGTCGTTCGGGACGCTCGATGGGCTCCCTCGCCCGCGCGCTGGAAACCTTCTTCACCGGTCACGGCATGGCTATGGCCACCGATCAGGCCGAACGGCTCGCGGCCGGCCGCCGACAGCGCCGCATCGATGCCGTCCCCGAGACCCTGCGGTCAGCGGTGGACGCATTCGCCGACTTCATGATGCGCTCGCGCGAGAGAGCCCGCCGTGCCGGAACACGGCCTCGCAGCGATGGAACCATCGAGGCGGCACTGGCCATCATGCGTGACCTCGCCCGCTTCCTCGCCGGTGAACGCGGCAAGCAGGACTGGGCGCTGACCGACGTCCACGACGTCGAAGCCTTCCTCGCCGGCTCACCCAAGGCCCGAAAACGTCGGCTGGTCGTGCTCGGGCAGTTCTTCCGTTTCGCACGTTCCCGGAAGATCGTGCTCGTCGATCCCTCCCGCGGTCTGACCTCCCGAGGAGTGAGCGGCTTCACCGGAGCGACGCTGACACTCGACCAGCAACGTGTTCTGTTCCGCCGCTGGACCACCGGCCCGGCCGTCCACCCGCACGAGGCTTTACTGGGCATGCTCGCGCTGTTGCACGGCGCATCAAGCCGCGAAGTCAAGATGCTGCAGACCGCTGACCTCGACCCTCACGCCCGGACCACCCGGCTCGGCGACCGCCCGCATCCGGTTCCCCTGGACCCGGCGTCGTGGGCAGTGTTGGAACGCTGTCTGGCTCATCGCGAAGCCCAGCGGACAGACAATCCCCACGTCATGGTCACCCGCCAGACGAAGTCCGGCCGGGGCCCGGCGTCCACCGCCTATGTCAGTCACGTCCTCGACGCCTGCGGCTTCCCACCCCGAATGATCCGCTGCACTCGACTGCTCGACCTGGTCAACACCATGGATCCCAAGCTCGTCGCCGCCGCGTTCGGCATGGATCCCGAGGCCACCATGATCTATCTGTCTGATCGCATTGATGAGACCCGCCTGGCGGAGTGGACGACGGCCAAGGAGTGACCTGTGGTCAGAGTTCGTAGGGGTAGAGAGCGATCTTCTCGCGCTCGATGAAGAGCTCGACCCAGGTGCCGGCAACACCTTCGGGCAGCTGATCGGCAAGGTCCAACAGGATAGTGGTGCCGTCCAGGTCCAGCAGGGCGGCACCGTCCTCTGTGAGGCTCAACCGGCCCCGCAGCACAACGCAGTGCCCGCCAGTCCGGAGCCCAGGGCCGATACCGGCAGCTGGCTTGGCGTTCCGCCCCCAGACGATGTCCTCGTCGATGGTCCACTCGACGTGGTACTCGCCAGGCTCTGCGGTCCGGTCCCCGCACCACCGGACTGCCGTGTGACCGAACGAGGTTCGGACATCGGCCAGCCAGGAGGTTCCGGGAAACCTCGCGACCTTCACCAGTTCGATCAGCACGGGTCGATCATGCAGTATCCGAGGCGCCACCGGAACCTGTGAAGTTTCGGCGCTGCCTGGCACAGGTTCGCCGGAACATGTGCGCTTTGCCGAACGACTCGTTCGAGGCAATCGCGATGCGCAGTCGGCGATCCGGGCATGTGTCGGGTCCCCTGGCGCCATCGAGCAGGGGGCGCACCAGGGGGCCGTTTCTGCGCGTGCGCGGCAGCGGGTGGACGGTCGGGCTTTCCCGGTACCTGCCCCGCATGGGCCCTGGCGGGCGCCTGGCGCGGGTGCGGGCCCGGTACCTGCTGGCCGGGGCCGTCGTCGTCGTCGCACGGGAACCGGGGGATGTGTCGGCGCTCGAGGACGAGCTGGTGCAGCACGCGCGCAGGCGGTTGCGCAGAGCGTCCGCAAAAACGCTGGCGGGGTGGCGGACACGTCCTCCCGCCTCAAACAAGGCAGCCGTCAGTGAACTGCTTGCGTGCGCAGCCCGTGATGTCGCCTCCGGCCGGTGGTGACGTGACGTGCTGCGCCTCTGCGCCTCTGCGCCCCCCTCGGCTACAGGTCCTTGTGCACCGCCGTACCGGAGCCGTTGAGCAGTTCGTTGATGAGTTGTTCGGTCTCCGTCTCCGGTGAACAGTCCAGGGCCTGGTTGATCTGCTGGATGCGGGTGATGGCGGTGTGCAGCCCCTGCCGGTTGCCGGCCGTGTGCTCGATTCGGAGCCAGTCCCGATACAACAGCTCTGCCGTGTCGTCGACGTCGAGACCGGTGGCGACGGCCTGGCGGGCGGCGCTGAGGTCGTGGTGCGGGCCCGCGGGGGTGCGGTAGGTGGCTACGGTGTGCGCCACATCGATGATGCGCGTGATCATTTCCTGCTGGTAGGGCTCGGCCCAGGGCAGGGGCTTGCCTCCGAACGGCCGGCCCCGCACCAGAGTGAGCGCCTTTTCCAGATCGGTCAGGCCGGCCGGGCCCAGCGGCAGAGCGTGTTCGACGAGCTGAAGGAAGCGGGTCCAGTCGCAGCGCACGCCGGGGGAGAGCCGGTACGGGTCCTCGCCGGAGCTGCGGCGAGGCACGTAGGGGCTGCCGGAGGGATCGCTGCCCAGGGAGCGACGCAGGCCCTGCAATCGGGCGTTGAGGGTGCTCGATGACCAGGGGCTGACGGGGTCCATGGCAGAACACAGCACGTCGGCGCTCCGCCCCGGCCGGAAGAACAGCAATGCGGCGAGCTGTGCCATCCGTGGCCCGTGGCCGGTACTGTCCACGCCGGTCACCTCGACCGGGCCCAGGACCCGGATCTCCGGCGCGTGCAGGTCGTAAGCCTGGGGTTCCTCCGTCTTTGGTGCCTTGCCTTCCTCGACGGCGTCTTCGTTGTCGTCAGCCTGCGCGGCCTGCCGGGCGGCCGCCGTCTGCGTAGCCGCCGCGGTCGCCGGTGCCGGGGCCGCTGTCGCTTCGGTGTCCGGGCCGTGTTCTTCCTCGGCCTGAGCCGGCGCCTGGGCGGTGGGCAGGGGCCGGAGTCCGGACGGATCGGTGGTGGCGGCGAGCAGGGCCGGGAAGACCTCGCCGCTCACGTCCCCGGCCGGCGTCAACGCGGAGCTTGGGGCCACGTCGGTCGCAGGCGCGGCGGGCTTCTCCGGCGCGGTCTGCGCGGGCTGCTCCACGTGGTCGGGTTCGTCCGGGACGTCCTGCCAGGGGCCCTCGGCCGGGTGGGCCGGCTGTGCGGACACTTTCAGCGCGGCGGTGATCTGGAGGTAGGCGGCGTGCTGAAGGCGCTGCACTGTGATGTCGGCGCCGGCGTAGTCGAGGTGCTGCGGTTCGCTGAGTGAGGCGTTGAGGATCTGCGCCTCGGGGAAGTGCGCGGCCGCCGTACTCGCCGGGGCGATCAGCGTGACGGGGACCGTTGCGGCCTTGTCGATGACTTCGGCGAACTCCCAGGCCGTGTCCGCGTCCAGAGGGGACGCGCACAGCAGCAGATATGGCTGGTGACTCGTCTCGGGCATCTGGTGGGCTTCCAGGAGCCGTTCGCTCAGATCGCGCAGCGCGTGCGCGGCGTGGCGCATGTGGGCGATCCGCGGCTTGGGCAGCAACTGCGGCAGGTCCTTGCCGAACCCCACGGTGACGATCTCGACTTCGCTCGCCCACGGGCTCATCCCGAGCTCCAGGGCGAGTGAGGTGCAGACCTCGGTGATGTGGACCGGGTTGCCGTCCAGCAGCAGCGCGGGCACGTGGGCGAGGTTGAGCAGCAGGAGGTCATCTGCCTCGGTGCTGCCGACGGTGACCAGTCCCGGATAGGGTGCCGCTACCTCGTGGGCGGTTTCGTCGTCCAGGAGTCCGGCATCGGCGGGCAGGACCCACCATCCGCCCTGCCCCCAGACGAAGGGCGCCTGCGGTTCCTGAGCGAGGTCCTCGGGCAGCACCTCCACCGTGCGGGCACCGATCCGAGCGGCCCGCAGCGGCGGCAGGCCTGTGGCGTCCTCCTGCTGGGCCACCTGGTGGGCCAGGGTCCGCAGGGCCAGGTCCAGGCGGGCAGCTCCGCCTGGCTCGGCGGCCGCCGTCAACTGGGCCTCGGCCGGGGACGTCTGCGCCGCGATGGCGATCTTCTCGCCGGGCTTGCGGCGGCGGCGCTGCAGCGTCCTGCGCAGGGCGAGAGCACCGGTGACCGCGGCGGCCAGCAGCGCGCCGGCGCCCAGAACGATGCGCAGGTTCAGCGGGCTGCCGGCCGGAGCCGGCGCCGGGGTCTCGGACGCCGTGGCGAGGGGGGAGGAGGCAGCGGAGCCGGACGGTTCAGCCGACGCCGACGGCGAGGCAGCAGAGGAGGAGGCGCTGGCGCCGGGCCGGGGCGTCGCGGAGGCCGTGGCGGAAGGAGAAGCCTGATCCTGCCCGGGCTGCCCGGGCTGCTCGGGCTGCTCGGGCTGCTCGGGCTGCTGGGCGGGGCGGCTGGCCGGTGTGCTGGGGGACGGCGACTGGGTTGCGGGCGCTGTGGTGTGGCCCGGCGCGGGTGCCTGCTCATCCCCCGTGCCATCGCCCGGCTGCTGTTCGCCGTCCGGCTGTTGGGTGGCGGGGGGTGTGGTCTCCCGGCCGGCCGCCTCATCGCCCTGGTCACTGTCCCGGGGCGGAGCCTGCTGGTCGGGCTGGGCGCCGGGCACAGTGACCTGCTGCCCTGCGTAGATCACATCGGGGTCGGAGATGGGGGGCAGGCCGTCCGGCTGGGGCTTGCCGCGGCTGGCCTCGAACAGCTTCGGCCACGTGTCGCCGTCGCCGAGCTCCTCCTTGGCGATCTTCGAGAGGTAGTCGCCCGAGTGGACCGTGACGACGTGTTTGCTCTCCTCGGCAGCATCAGGAGCGCCGGCACCCGGTTGCGTGCGGACGTCTCTCGCCGCTGCGGCGGTATCGGGCATCTGAAGCTGCCAGCCGGGTTGCAGAAAGCTGTTGGCCTTGAAGACCTGGCCGTCGGCCATGGTGCGGCCCTCGTTCAGGGTGGCGATCTCCCGCCACCGCTCGCCGTCGCCCAACTCCTGCTCGGCGATGCCCCACAGGCTCTCGGCCGGCCGCGTCTCGCGCACCGCGTACGTGGTACTGGCCGCCGGTGTGCTCGCCGGGGAAGTCGAGGCCTGAGCGGGTTCGGCGGCCTGCGGGGCCTGGGCTGGGCCGGGGACGTGGGCTGCGGTGGTGGCCGGTGCGGCTTGGGCGTCGCAGGCCAGCGCCGAACTCGTGGGCAGCAGCACCAGGATGCTGCCGATCAGGACAGCCGCGGCGCGCTGGGAGGCGCCCAGCGCGCGCGGGGCGTGCCAGGTCCGGCCCCGCAGCTGTGCGAGCAGCTCGCGTACGGCGCAGAACGCGAACTGCGCCCACCCGACCCAGCCCACCGCGACGAGCAGCAACAAGAACGCCGCCCCGGTGTCCTGCCGGTCCAACAGGTGCGTGAGGTCGTCGTGGCCGGCCTCCCAGATGACCGGGGTCACCCAGGCCAGCAGCAGCGGCAGCCCGGCGACCACGGCGGCCAGGACGAGCAAACTCAAGCCGGCCTTCAGGAGCCGGCCCAGGGTGTGGCCGGCCGCTGCGCCGGGGGAGGGGGTGGTGCGCATCAGTTTCCTTCGACAGCGGTGACGCCGTGCAGGAGGGTGGCCTTGCTCTGGCCGGTCACCGTCAACGAGCCGATCCCGACCGCCGACAGGAACTTCGTGTCGTACCTGCCGGTGACGTTCACGTTGAGGGTTTTGCCGTCGCCGGACACGCTGACCGTGCCGGTGGCGCCGGCGGAGCGCAGGTAGGCCTGGGCTGCGGCAGCCGCGTCCTGTGGATCCACGACGATCGCGTTGCCGCTGATGGCCTCGGCGGGGTCGATGGCCTGTCCGCCTGCCCGGGCGGCCTCGCCGGCGATGTAGTCGGCGCGTTCGGTGGCGCGCATCTTGCTGCCGCCGTCGACGGCGACGCCGATGATGCCGATCAGCGCGATGACGCACACGGCGACGAACACGGTGACGCCTCCCCGGTCATCCCACCGTGCCCGGCTCAGCCTCTTCTGCCGGAAGATCATCAGTCACCTCGTGTCGGAAAAGTCGTAGGTTCGGCAGCCCCCGCTGTTGCAGGCCGTGTTCCGGTGCTGGCCAGGGGCGTGCCTCGATGGGGTGAAGTTCTTGAAGCATCTCCACGAATCGTGTCGGCCTTCCGATATTCCTGAAGCATCGGCACTCCCGATGAACTGGAGCAGTCATGACGTTGGCGGCCGTGCGGAACCTGGCCTCGCCGCGGGTCTTGAGCTCGGCGGTTGATGAAGAGGACTTCGAACAGGAAATCGTCGATCAATACGCGCTGGCCCTCGCAGCCGCGGGAGCGGGGGACAGCACGGTGGAGTTCAACTGCCGCGCGGCGGTGGAACTCGTGCGGTCCAGTGATCGACGCCTGTGGGCGGTCGGAGCGGAAGACGCCGACCGGTACCTGGCCCAACACCGCCAACCCGCACCTGTTCATCAACCGCCGCAGCGCGATGGAGACCCGCAACGTCGGCATCCGCTGGATCAAACTCCTCCTCGGCCCAGGCGTGAGCTGCCGCTCGATCCGCGAAGACCGCATCCTCGCCGAAGCCCTGGCAAGCCACGGAGATGCCAAACGCCTGCACAACATGTTCGGCCTGTCCATCAACGCCAGCCTCCGCTACACCGAAGTCGTCGACCACCCCGGCTTCACCGACACCAACCCCTCCGCCTGACCGATCCCGCTGAACATGGGGCCGAACCGCTCCCGTAGCCTCACGGCTATGCCCACCGGTCACACCCTCTGCCACTGCGTCGTCTGCCAGGACATCGAAGAGCTGGATCCCCGCATCCAGTCGACGGTCGATGTCATTCAGCAGCACGGGTGGCAGGTCACGATGGTCCCCGTCGGCCGCGACGAGGCACCCGGCTGGGCGTACACAATCGGCCTGTGGCATGGCCACCGGCTCCCCGAGCTCGCGATGTTCGGTCTGGATGTCCGCATGATGCAGACACTCCTGAACGACCTCGGCCAGCGGGCTGTTGAAGGGCAGCGCCTGGAGGCGGACCAGGAACGGCACGACATCGCCTCTGTTCCGGTCGTACTCAAAGCTGTCGACTACCGCTGGTACAAAGCGTTCTTCGGCACCGCGATCAACTTCTACTGCAAGCCGCCGTTCCCAGTCCTCCAGGTCGTCTGGCCCGACAGCGACGGAGTCCTCCCCTGGCAGCCCGGTGGCGAAAGCCTCCTGACCCACCAACCCAGGCTGGACCTGCACCCCGACGAACACCCTTCCGGCGTATGGACGCAGAACCTGTGAACGTACGACGACGGCGCCGACGCGGACAATAACGCCATGAAGCACTGGTTCCGCAGCTACTGGACCGAGGAAGACACCTGGTTCTACTTCGAGATCGACGCCGACGGCTGGGTCACCCGCCAGGTCGAGCTCCAAGGCCCCCACGAGAAGCCGATCGCCGCAGCCTCCCTGGCCGAACGGCAAGCTGCTCAGCAGGCCGGAACCCTCGCGTACTACGAGTCGACGTTCGGCGCCACGGCCGAGGTGCCCCTCCATGAGTGGGACGGACACGAGCCGCACGACCTCACCCTCGAAGAGTTCGAGGCCATCTGGCTCGCAGCACGAGCAGCCTGCCGAGAAGGATCCCGGAATCGCGCGACGCGAGGAGCGTGAACCCAAGTACTCTCGCCCGCTCACCGCACGGCCTCCCTGCTTCGGTTCGTACTCCATTGCCCTTCAGAATTCGCGAACCCAAGAGCTCTCTGCCTGTACTGATCCACCACCGAAGTCGCCGTCGACGTGAGCGTGCGGGCCCCCGGCACGCCCGGCAGCAGAAGATCGGAGAGATTGACCGTGCAGGTCACGGTCACGGTGACCGTCCCTACCTGGCCCACCGGCACGCTGAGGCCGCCGGTGTTGACGCTGACGCGGCTCGACGCGCACGTGATGCCCTCATCGTTCAGCGATTCGGCGGCCGCCGCATGCGCGGCCCCCTGGGCGGCCCCCGCCGTGCGGTGAATGGACGCCTCCCGAGCCGCATCCTCAGCTGCCGCGTCGATCTTCGAGCCGGAGGTGACGAGGCGTCCTGCGGCGATAGCCAGACACAGGAACATGATCAGCGACGGGAGGATGATGGCCGTCTCGATCGCGGCACTGCCCTCATCGCTGCGAAGCCTGCGAGCCCATCGGGCCGTGTTTCGCACGGAGTTCACCCTCCCGGTGTCTCTACTCCCGCGGGTTCGATTGCCGCGGGCACGTTGTGGTGACCTGCAGGTTCATCAACCGGAGGACCGCACCGCGAACCACGCCGGTTAGTCGCAACTTCCCATGGATCGCAGCCCAGTTGAAGCCGCAGGCTCTGAGGGAAGACCGCATCCTTCAGGAGATCCACGCCACCGGCGGGGACGCCCGACGCATCTGCGACCAGTTCGGACTCTCGATCACCGCCGCACTCCGCTACGCCAACACCCTCGGGCATCCCGCCTTGGCCGACGACTCCGTCGAGACTTCGGGCCCCCATGGCGCGAGGTAGGGCGGACATCCGCACGCGGTATCGCAAGGTGACCGCGACGGAGAGCGGTGGTCGGGAAACGCGGTTCCGGGGGCCGAGAGGGTTGGCTGTCATACCCGGGTCCTAGAGTCCGATGCATGCCCCGTCGTACTCCTGCCCGCCCGGTGAACGTGGAAGAGCTCTTCCCTGAGCTGATCCCCTTCCGCCGTGAGTCTGTCCGCCTGCACCCACGTGCCGGCTCCCCTTCCTGTCACGACAGTTCTGTTGGAGGACCACTGTTGTGGCCTGCGGCAGAGCCTTGGCCTGTCTGCGCGGAGGAGCACTACGACCCCGACACGGTGAGCGAACTCCAAGCCGCCGTGCCCATGGTCCCCGTGGTTCAGGTACACCAGGCCGATGCCCCAGGCATCCCGTTCCCCGAGGGGACCGACCTGCTTCAGGTGCTGTGGTGCCCTTACGCGCACGGCGAGTACTGCTACCCCCTGCCGCAGGTGCACTGGAGGGACTCTCGTGGGATCAAAGGCATACTGTCCACACCGGCGCCGGTGGAAGGGCTGCCCAAGGACTGGTATCCGAACCCTTGCGTGGTCCACCCGGAGCAGGTGACCGAGTACCCCAGTAATGATCTTTCCTGGGATATGCGCGACGTGCTGCGGCAACGCTTCGATGAGCTGCATGCCACGACCGGTCTGTACTACGGGTATCACTTGGCTGAGGCGCCTGGGATCAAGCTGGGTGGCTACCCTGGCTGGACACAGGAGCCATGCTGGCCCGACTGCGAAGCATGCGGTGGGCGCATGGAACATCTGCTGACCGTCGCGAGCTGGGAGTTCGACGGTGAATCCTGGCGTACGTGGCTGCCGGTAGAGGACCGGACCGACAGTGGTTGGACCGAGGCCGCGGACAACCCCGCGGGCTTGTGCCTCGGCGACGCCGGAGGCGTGTACATCTTCGAGTGCCGTGCTTGCCCCGACCGCCCCATCGGGCACTGGTTCGACTGCTCGTGACTGGCAGTGGTCAACCAGAGCCCTGTCCTCAGCGTTCTTGACTTGTTGCGCGAGGGTGTGAACAGCCCCTATGTGCGGGGCCCTCACGCAGCTGTCATCACAGCACGGGTGCTGCCCGACCCCGAGGAAGTCGCCTGGTTCGACTGGCTGACCAATCCCGAACTGGAAGACCTCCTCCATTGCCCCGGTTTCGTCCCGGACGCCCGCGAGGCATTCGACCGATACGGAGCCTCGGGCACCGCGAGCCGCCCCTACGGTGAGGGTCGTCATCGATCCACCACCCTTCGGTTCAACGGGATCAACACGTCGGTATTGGTGAACTCACGGGCTTTTACCTAAAAGGCCAGGTTCGGCCCCTGTGTGGTCGTTGCTGGTCAGGGAGGGTGTGTTCCAGGTCGGGGAGGTGGTCGGTTGTTCGGCATTCCTGATCTTTCGTCGTGATTGCTGTTGGGGCGGGGTCAGGGTGGCCGGGTGACTGCTGCGGGTGGGGTGGGGGTGGGGGTGGCTGGGCTGGGGGCTCGGTGGGTGGATGAGTTTGTGCTGGCGTTGGCGGCGCGGGGGGCGACGGACCGGTGGGTGGGCCAGCAGCGGGCGTGGGTGGGGGAGTTGCTGGCGTTCGCCCGGGGCTCGGTGTGGGAGGTTGGGCCGGCGGATGTGGACGGCTGGCTGGCGGGGGCCCGGGATCGTGGCGCGGGGACGCAGACGCGGGGGCAGATGGCGCAGGCGGTGTACCGGTTCTATGCCTTCGTCGAGGCCCGGCACGGGCGGCTGGTTCAGGAAGTGACGGGCCGGCCGGTGCCGCGGCCGGTGGATGAGTTCAACCGGCCCCGGGGTCTGGCCCGGGCGGGGGTGCGCGTTCCGCCCTCGGCGCGGGAGGTGGAGACGCTGTTCCAGGCGTGGCGGGCCTGGCTGCCGCGCACGCCGGGTCGGGGCTTCCTGGTGGCGGCGCGGGATTACGTGGCGGCGTCGTTGTGGCGGCGGGTGGGCTTGCGGATCAACGAGACGGTCCGCCTTGAGGTGGGGGACTGGTATCCCCAGGTGGGCGCGCACGGGGTGCTGCACGTGCGCTGGGGCAAGGGCGCCAGGGGCAGCGGGCCCAGGCAGCGGCTGGTACCGGCGATCGACGGGGTGGACCGGCTGCTGGCCTGGTGGCTGGCCGAGGTACGGCCGCAGTTCGGCGACGACTTGGCGGGTGGGCGGGCGGTGCTGCTGCCGAGCCGGCGGCACGCGCCCGGCGGCGGATGGTGCGCGGCGTGCGCGGTGACCTTGCGGCAGGGGCTGGCGGGAGCGGTGGAGAGGTGGCTGCCGGCGTGGTCGGGCAGGCTGACGCCGCACCCGCTCAGGCATTTTTGCGCTTCGCACCTGTACGAGCGGGGTGTGGGGCTGGAGGCGGTGGGGGCGTTGCTGGGGCATGTGTGGCTGTCGACGACGGCCCGGTATGTGCATGTGCCCGCCGAGCGGATCGAGCGGTGCTGGCAGGAGGCGAACGCCCGGGTCGCCGGGCGTCTCATGGGCCCGGATACGTATGCCGCTGCCGCTGCGGGGCCGTTGTGGGCGTGAGGGAAGAGAAAGCGGGTGGAGCGCGTGCGGTGGGAGTTGCGGCTGCGGGCGGCCGAGCGGGGCGTTTTCAAGGCGGTCGAGATGCGCCGGCTGCTGGCGAAGGCGGGGCTCGAGATCAGCGCGGGGAAGATGTCGGCGCTGTGGTCGGCGACGGTGCCGCCGGTGTCGGTGAGGCTGGACGATCTTCAGGTGTTGTGCCGGGTGCTGGGCTGCGACGCGGCCGGGCTGCTCGTCCTGGACACGTCTGCCGGGTGGGCGCCGCCCGCGGACGGGCCGGCCCCGGCCGCGGGAGGGGCCCGTACGTGGGCCGGCGGCGAACCGGCTGCCGGGCCCGGGGAAGCAGGGCCCGGGGAGGGGCCTGGCCGGGATGGCGTGGTGCGGCCGTCGCTGCCACCGGTGTAAGCGGTCGGCAGCGAAGGCTCAAGGACGGGTTGGAGGGCTGCTGGGCGGCGGTGTAGCGCGGCGCGGCCTGGCCCGGTCCGGCTGCCGGGCCCGGGGCTGGGCCGTCCGGTGCGGCAGGCGTGACGATGAGGAGCGGTTGATGCGGCACCGGGGCGCGCCCGCCGGGCCCGGACTCCCGGGTGGGGCGGGAAGCGGGTGGGAGGCGGAGCGGGCAAAGGATCTGGCCAGGCGTGGGGGCAGGCCTGCGGTGTGTGCGGGGTGCGGGGTGCGGCCGGTGGCGTTCACCGTGCCGCGCGTCGATGTCTGCTTTGCCTGCCTGCCCGGGGGACCGCATGTTCCGCCGCCGTGCTCGGCATGCGGCAGGGCGGGGTTCTTCTATCACCAGGGCCTGTGCACCGGCTGCCATCCGTTCTCGCCGGAGCACCGCGGTTCGTGTCCGGACTGCTTCGCGTGGGGCACCAGCCGGGCCTCGCGGTGGCGTTGCTGGGGCTGTCTGGGCTGGCACCGCAAGTTCTCGAAGGCGGGGCCGGGCGGGCCGTGCGTGTGGTGCCGGCGGCCGGTGGCGGTCAACCACGACCAGGTGTGCCGGATGTGCTGGCTGCAGCGCGCCCGGCTGCGCCGCGCGACGGGGGATACACGCCTGTCCTACGCCCAGGCCCTCGAGGGCGGCTGGGTGCAGCTGTCTTTGGCCAACACCCGCCCGCAGGAACGCTGTCGCCTCCCCGCTGACGGGCCGGCGGTGCCGGGCGCGGAAGACACGTTGGCGCCGGTGGCGGCCGTGACCCACCGGCAGCCGGTCCTGTTCGCCCCGCCGCCCCGCACTCTCGCCGCCGCCCAGCGCAACGCGGTGGCCGATCCGGTTGCGTCCGCATGGCTGGTCCAGGAGCTGACCGGCTGGGCCGCGTCCCGCGGCTGGACGCGCCGCAGGCTCAGCAGGGCCCGCCGCGGCCTGCACATTCTGCTGGCGGTGCAGGACACCCCCGGCTCTGCTGTCCCGGTGAGCCTGATCGACCAGCTGACCGGGCTCGGCCTGCCCGCCCGCCTGCTGCACGAGTTCCTCGCCGCCCACCACTTCGCCGAGGACGACCGCACGCAGACCATCGACGCCTGGTTCGCCCGCATCACCGCCCGCCTGCCTGAGCCGATGACCGGCCAGCTCGCCCACTGGCTCACCGTCCGCCTCAACGGCCACGCCCGGCCCCCGCGCAGCCGGCCCCGCTCTGCGGTCACGGTGCGCCACCAGCTGCACTTCGCGCTGCCCGTGCTCACCCGCCTCGCCGACGCCGGCACCCGCGACCTCACCGACGTCACTCCCGTCCAGCTCCGCATACAGCTGACCGCCTGCCGTCTGACCGGCACCGACTACGCCCACACCGCCTCGGGCCTGCGGGCCGTGTTCACCACCCTCGCAGCCCACCGCATCATTGCCTCGAACCCGGCCGTGCACCTCCGCGTCGGCACCCCCTCGAAGACCATTCCCTTGCCCGCCGACACCGCCCCGATCCGCCAGGCCCTCACCGGCCCGGACCCGGCCCGGGCCGCCGTCACCGCCCTGCTCGCCTTCCACGCCCTGCGCGCGAGCGAGATCCGCCACCTCACCCTGAACGACGCCCGCGACCTCGAGACAGACCGCCTGCACCTGCCCGCCCGCACCATCACACTCGCAGAACCGGTCCGCGTACGCCTGGCCGTCTACCTCGCCCACCGCACCCAGTGCTGGCCGAACACCACCAACCGGTACTTCTTCGTCACCAGCCGCACCGCCCTGTCCACCGTGCCGGTCAGCCGCCCCTGGCTGTACCGGCGCTACCCCGCCTCCAGCCATCTGCTGCGCGGCGACCGCATCGTCGACGAAGTTCAGGGCGCCGGCGGCGACGCCCGGATGATCTGCGAGCTGTTCGGGCTCAGCATCCAGGCTGCCACCCGCTACACCGCCGCTGGGGGCTTTGCCTCCGGGTGACGACCAGTCGCCGCAAGGCCCCGGGTCGGCCGAAGGTTTCGGCCGACCCGATGTACCCCTGCCTCACGTCACGGCCGGGACCAGCACGGCCAGCAGCGCGATGAACAGCGTCATGACGCTGAAGAACACGAAGCTGCCGCGGCCGATGGCCGTGGAGACCGACGAGCCCCCCTCGCGGGCGACGTTGTAGCCGATCAGACCTGCGATGGCGGAGAGGGCCACGAGGGCAACCAGGACCAGAAGCAGGATCAGGAGGTTCTGCACGCTCACGCCGCACCCCGCTGGTTCTGCCTGCGGGAGACGGCCTGCGTGTGCAGCTGCCCCGGGATCCAGATCCGGCGCTCGCGGGCAGCCTGGTACAGGGCCGTCCTGAACCGCGACCTACGCTTGCGGACGGTGGCGCTGGTGAGCTTCAGCCGCTCGGCGATCTCGGTGTCCGGGAATCCCATGACCGTCAGGCGCACGACCGCCTGCGTCTCCGGCGCCTGCTCTTCGAGGATGTCCTCGAAGTCCGTGCTGAACACCTCCGACTCGATCTCGTAGCTGGTGGCCTGGAGCAGCCCGCCGATACCGGCCTCGTTCGCGGCGTCCTCCGTGAAGTCGTACACGGCGTGCAGCCGCGCCCAGCTGACCCGCTGCCTGGCCCACCTCACGTACGCGCGCCGGAACACCCACACGCACTGGCCGATGAAGTACGTCATCAGGCAGCAGGCGCCGCGCGGTCCGTTGTAGTCCGCCGTCCAGCCCCGCCCGCTCTGCAGGTCGCGGCGGAACTTGCGCATCGCCTCGGCGAGCACGTCGACCATGATGACGTCCCGCTCGCTGCTGCTGCTGTGCAGCAGGCGCATGTCGTCCTCGTGGACGAAGAACTTCCAGCCCCGGCTCTTGCACTGCTTCAGGGCGAGCCGGGCAAGCGTGCCCTTGCGGAGCATGCCGAGCAGGATCGGCTCGGCCTCCCGGTAAATCTCGATCTCGAACGCCTCGTAGGCCAGCCCCTCGAACGCACCGCAGGCCAGCTCCTCGATTCGCGCAGCGTCCTGCTCGATCCGCGCCGCGTCTTCCCCGCCCAGCACCGCGTCAACGGCCTCGACGATCTCTGCATCCACACTCATGGCATAAGCCCCCTCGTCGTGGTCTGCCCCCGACCTCCGACGACGCTTTTGAGTCGCGCGCAAGAGCTGCGAAGCAGATCGCTTGTTGACCAGACCATGGGCATCCGTCTCCAGAGCCAGCTCATCGAACAGATCGCCAAGCGGCAGCCGCCATCTGCCTGATGACCCATCCAGGCATGAGGGGCAGTCCTCAGCGCTGGCCGCCCAGGTTGCCCGGCCACGCCTCGCCCGAGCGCGGCGAGCGGCCCGTGTCTTCCGGCAGGTGGTCGTGCTCCCGCAGGTACCGGGCCAGGTCCTCGGCCCGCTTCGGGGCGGTCTCGTGTGCCCGCTCCGCCGTCCGCTCCCGCCGGGCCACGTCCGGCCACGACACGGAGACGACGCCGGGCGTGATCGTCAGCAGCGGGCGCGGGCCTTCCTCCCCGGCCCATCCGGGCCGCTTCTGGAAGAGTCCGGCCGCCGCTGAGACGAGCTCCGGCGTCGGGAAGCTGAGCTGTGTGGCTCCCTGGCTCTGACCGGGGCAAGGACAGGCAGGACAAGCCGCGGGCCCGGGCACCGTTGCAAAAGACCGCCTGAGGAACCGGCCGCGCCGGGGCGCGCCTGTCTGCCTGGCTGGCCGCCCCGGCCCGTGGCGGCCGCTCGTCGATGCGTCGGCGGTGCGCGGCGATGCAGGGCCGGCTATCCCCCAAATGGCCGCTGACCTCGGGAAACGCTGAGAGAAGAGCAGCACCCGATACCCCCGAATGTGACGCATGAATGGTATAGTTGTCTTGTTGGTTGGCGGTGGCAGTCGGCCAGCACCGAAACCCATACTCTGATCAAAGGGGGCAGCTATGCCCGCGACTGCAGCGGCCGCCTGGACCTTCGCGCTCTGGGTGTCGCCCACCGGCATCTTCCGTCTGCTCGACTGGGGCACCGTCACCACCCCGCAGCACGCTGCGATACCGCCCGGCCGGTGAGTCTCACGGGCGAGCTGACGATGTGGGCGGACGAGGTCGCCATCGGGCTGCGCCGCCCGCGCAACCCGCACGCCTCGGCCCTGCTGCTGGCCTATCAGCCGCACCCGGGCCTGCACTTCGGCGACGTCGTCTTCACCGGCGTCACGGACTCCAGGACCGACACCGTCCACGGGCTCGCCGAGGACCAGGCCCTGACGCTGCTCGACCTCTACCTGCTGCGTATCAACGCCCGCGTACCGGTCGCGCGGCGCCTCTGACGCCAGGTCGCCCCGGGCTCCGGACGTGCATTTCGGGGCCCGTCCCTCCGGATAACCGAGAAAGGGGAAATCCATGAAATGCACGATCGTCGGTGACTGGTACGACTGCTGGGATCTCGCCTCGGCTTTCGCCGTCGTCGTCGAGGGAGAAACCCTCGACGAGGCCAAGCAGAACGCGGCCGAGGCCGTTCTGGAGCGCTTCCCGCACCGCGCCGAGGGCGAGGACGGCGAGAGGCCCGAAACCCTGTGGGGTGGCGACAACGGCGCCTACGTCGTCGCGGCGTTCGAGGGAGACCTGCGAACCCGGGCCATCGAGAGCGCGACGTTCGAGCTGATCGCATGTCCGCAGCAGGCGCCCAGATGTTCACCGTCATCGGCCTGACCCTGGACGTCGACTGCACCGAGCTGCTCATCGCCGCCGTCCTGCCCGGCCCGGTCGCCGACCAGATCGAGCTGCTCGCCACCAGCTAGGCCGACTTCACTCGCTGGGCCGAGGAGTTCGACGCCCCCGACCCCGACACGGCCGCCGCCCTCGCCTACGAGCACTGCCGCAGGTGGGACGACGAGGCCTGATCCACGGGGCGCAGTCGTCCGGCTGCGTCCGGTCTCTCCCGACGTCCCTCGGTCGCCGGATAGGGGAGAGGCGGGCCGGACCTTGCTGAGTCCGCCGGCGCTGGCGGCAGGCCTGCGGGGAGTCTGGGTGCAGCGGTCGGTCGGGCGCAGCACCGTGGGGCGCGGAGCCCCGCATTTTCCCCCGGGGGCGGGGCGCTGCCGTCCGTGCCGCCAGGTAGGTTGGTTCGCTGCGCCCTGCCCCACGTCGCTGCGTGCCATCTGACGAATCCGCTGCGGGCGCCGTGGTTGCGTCGGGTTCAGCGCCGGGAGGCTTGCCTCGTCACGAACCGGTCCATCGCAGTCAGGTTCACCTGCGCCTCTCACAGCCGCGACCACTACTCGCCGTACTCGGAGCGATTCCCCTGGTGGTGGATGTTCCCAGGATTCGGTATGGCGCGATGACCTGGCGACATTGCCGACTTGGTGACGGTTCTGGCAACTGCTCGGTCTGGGACTTGAGTTGTAGTGATTGCCGGCTCGTTCGGGGCGCTAGAGTATGTGCTCGACTGAACAGAGAAGCGCTCAGCGAGGGACGCGTACACCACTGACAGTTGGTGTGCTGGCAGCCTGCGGTGGTCGTGGGAAAGCTGCATGGAAAACAGATTCCTCCCTAATGACCTCTTCGTTCCTGGCCTGACGTGGACGGTTTCGCGTGGAAGCCCCCTCGCGGTGGCCCGCGTCCGCCTTGGTGCGGGAGGTCGCCCTCGTACGGTACGAGGGCACGCATGACATGACGAGCAGGAGCTCGATCATGAGTTCTGCTGCTGTGCAGATCACGTCCGAGGACGGCAGCGTCCTGGACATCGAGCGGGTCCCTGAACCGCTCCCCATTCCTGAGGCCAAGGCGCTCGGAGCGCTCCGGCGGGCCATGCGGGACAACCCGCGGATCAACCTCTCTCCCGAGGCGATCGAGACGGCTACGGGAATCTTCATCGACGTTCCCCGCCTGACTCTCCTGGCCGCCCACAAGGACGGCGTCGACGGGCTTGGCACCCTCTACGCCGGGGCGACCGCGCTGTACGTCCTGGAAGGCGTCGCTGACGGTGCCAACTTGTCGACAGTGCTGGGGAACCCCCGGCTGTCGCACCTGGTCAACGCCCCCAGCACTCCAGCGGCTACTGGGGTCGTCGATTCCGTCGGCCGGCAACTGGCCCAGTTGCGGGTGGACTTCGCCACCCCGGCAGCGGCCCGAGAGGTCGTAGAGGCCGTGGCTCGCGAGACCTTGCGGCAGGAGGGGGCCGACTACAGCGACTCCATCCTCAGCCACGGAGTTATGACGCCGGTTGAGGCTGTCATCGTCGAGGCGCACTACGCCGATCGCAGCAAGCCGACCATCATCGCGTCCCTCTTCGACGGCATCTCTCGGTCGGTGAGCGCCTGCCGAGTCCGCGTGCACAACCCAACGGCCACCGCGGCGGACGTGGCCCGGCTGGTCGCCGCATCCTTCGGCGACAACTTCGTCGCATCCCGTACCGCCCGCCGCCGCCGGTACACCCAGGACGCTGAGCAGCACAACGCCGCCCTGGAACGGGATGGCCTGAGCATGGCTACCCTGCGCCAGCTGCAGGCCCGCCGTGTCCCGCTCCGCTTGGTCGTCGGCGCCGTGATCCCCGAGGACGCGGCACCCGACACCCTCCCGGCCGCGATCGCGACCGCGCAGAGCGCCCGGCACATCAGCGTCAACCCGTGGGGGGACGCCGCCCAGGACGCGATGACCGCCCGACGGATGGTGGGTCACCTGCTGAGCCGCGGGCTGGTCAGCCAGGAATTTGCCGCGCTGGTCGCTGACGAGGCGCTCACCGCTGAACAGGTCAAGGCATTCGCCCAGGAACTGGATGTGGACCTCGGTCGCCTGTGCGGCACTGACGGACGCATCACGCCGCTGTGGCGGGCGCTGCTAATCGTCTACGTCCTGACGAGGCCGCGCCTCTTTGTCGAGGCCAAGCGGTTCATCCGCAGCGACCGTGGCTTCGGGCAGGTGCGGGACGAGCGGTACGCCGGCTTCCTGGGCGTGCTGATCGACATGCCCTGGCGCGCCGCCAAGCCGGGCACCACTGACGTCGCCCGCCGTGCCTGGCGCAACGGCGGGGCGCTGAGCTCCCCGGTGTTTCTGGACTGGAAGCCGGTCCTCGGTTCCCCAGAGCACCTTCGCCAGGAGGCCGACGCAGGCGACACCAACGCGACCACCACGCTGGCTGTCCTCGCCGGCACCGCGCTGATGGCCGACGCGGTGCTCACCCGGGACACCGGTAGCAAGGTCGACGACGGCCGTGTCCCGTACCGGGCCACCCCGTCGCTCCTCCTCTCCTCCTGGGTCACCACCGCCCACGGACGTCGGCAGGCCCAGGCCGTGGTCGAGACCTTTGACCCCACCAAGGCCGGCGGCACAGGCGAGGGACGCTCCGTTAAGGCGGACTACACCTATCTCTACGTCGACGCCGATGGCCGACCGGTCCCGGATGGTGCCGCCTTCCAGACTCTGCTCGAGGGCGACCTTTTCGAACAGGCTGACCCCGAGCGCACCGCTGACGAACGGCGCAAGCGTCGGGCAGCTCAGGCGGAAGCCGCGGGACGGATGCAGTCCAGGGAAGGGCGCAACGAGCAGCGCCGGACCGACCTGCTCCACACGCTCGGACAGGTTGCCAGCGTCGTGAAGAACCTGATCACCGAGGCGGCCGATTTCCCCCACCCGCTCAAGGCGCACCCCATGGGCAGCCGGGCCGAGTGGCGGACGATTCACGAGACTGTGCGCGCCCTGGAGGACCTCCTCATCGATGTGCGCCCTCCCGCCGTACCCGACCCGGGCCAGTCCGAAGACGCCGACCGTAGGGAGGCGTGATGGACAACGACGGGCAGATGAGCCTTCGCATGGTCGTCCTTCTCTTGCTCGGAGGATTCACCGTGTACGTGTCGCTCCAGCACCCTGCCATCGGCGTGGCGATCGGAATCGGCGTGGTAGTGATGGCACTTGCGAACCAGCTGATCAAGTAATACGTCAGCCGTAAGTTGGAACGCAGCGTCTCGCGATTCCGCCTATGGGTCCGTGCTCTTCAAGGCGCTGTCCCATAGGCGCTCGCATCTCACCAGCCCGTCGCACCCGCCGACCATGAGTCGCCTTCGAACTCCGCACCCGCCGGAGACTGCGATGGCGGTGATGTGCTGGGTCTGGCCGGTGATGCCACACCGGCCAGACCGGTACCGCTACGCGTCGTTGTCGGGCTCGTCGTCGACGGGTGCTGACGAGTGCCCCTTCGCCTCCAGCAGATGGTGACGGTCCCCGTCCGTCCACATGGTGTCGAGGCCCGGCTGCACGGCGTCGAGGTACGACTGCCTTTCGCTGGGCGTCATCCCCAGCGTCGCCGTCACTGCGAGGAAGACCTCCAACCATGTCGGCTTACGGTTTTGGTCTTTTGCCACCTGAAGGATGGCGTCCGGCGGGAAGGTCTTGTAGATAGGCGACCGCCAGTCGACCTCTTCCGGGTTGGGGACGGCCTGAATGGTTCCGTGGGCGAGCATCTGAATGCTGCGGTTCTCCGGCGTGACGTTGGCGAGGAGGCGTGGGTTCCAGTGGCACGCCGCCATGACGAAGCGACCGCCGACGAGTGTCGGACCGGCGATCTGCCAGCGAGTAGAGGCGACGAAATACTCCGCGTCACCGAGTCGGTAGGCCTGAACATCGTTCACGTCCACGAGTTTGACCTCGGGCAGGTGCCCGTGACCGAGCCAGCCCAGCGCGTCGTCGACCGTGCCGGCCTGCGTCATGACCTGGAACGGCCGCTGAGCGTCGAGACTGCCCCAGATGCCGCGCGCCATGTCGTGGACGTACAGGACGGCGTGCTCCGCCAGCACCGTCCGCACCTCGCTCTCGTCGACCTCGACTCGAGGGGCGACCAACGCGAGGACTTCACCGAGGTTCGTCAGGTGTCGGAACCGGTCGCCCAGGCCTTCGACGTCAGCGTCCATTGGAGGGGGATAGGCAGCGCCCCCACCCTTGGTGAAGTCCTTGTGGTTGCTGCTGACGAAGTACACCGTCTCGTCGGGGTGGTCCCGCGCGTACTCCACGGCCGTCAGCCAGATCGCCACGTCACGGGCGCCGATTTTCACGGCCCTGTTGCCCTCGCCCCTCCGTTTGGCAGGGGGCAGGACGTTAGCCTCCCGGAGCATGCCCTCGCGGAGCGCCGCCTCGCTAGTGGGCAGTATTTCCAGCAGCTCGCCGTGCTTCGCCCGCCAGAGCTTTCGTACCCCCTCGGGGTCTGCCGCGCCGAGCACCGGCTCCACTTGGTGGCTCTTGCGCCGCAGTTGGGTAAGGGCGGTCGCCGCCGCCCGGTGCGCTTCGACGTACTCGATGGCCTTCTGGGCCGCGAGCTCCTCCACAGCCATCCAAGGGGCACCGACGCGCTCCGTCTTGGTCCGCCTGATGGCGCGGAGGACCTCGGCGTCGCTGCTGTCGAGGCTCATGCCGCGTATGACACAGGTGTCCAGAATGATCATGAGGCTGCCTTTGGGTGGTGCCGTATGTCCCGCAAGGAATAGCACCCCGAATCAAGTTCTGTGTACGAGAATTGACTGGTACGGCCGTCGCCCTCGCCTACGAGCACTGCCGCAGGTGGGACGACGAGGTCTGATCCACGGGGCGCAGCCGTCCGGCTGCGCCCCCTCACTTCTCCGGCCCCCCTTTGGCCGCCGGGCAGGGGGAGGCCGGCCGGAGCCTCGCCGAAGCCGCCGGCCCCGCGTCACCGCCCGCGGGGGGCCCGGGCGCAGCAGTCCGGCAGGCGCATCACCTTGGGGGCGCAGCACCCGTTCTCTCCCCGGGTCGGAGCGCAGCGGAGTGCCCGGTCCGTGCGCTGCGCGCTCTCACGCACGGGGGGCCGGCGGTCGGTCGGCGGGGTCGCTGTGCGCCCCGGCTGCCTCGTTTCGTGCTGTCGTTCCCTTCGGCCCACGGCGCTGCGCGCCTTGGGGCGACGGCACGGCACGGCCCGCACGGTGCCCCGCACCCGGGGTCCAAAACCCGCCCCGACCACGGGAAATGCGGCCGCGAATTGTTCCAGAACCCTTGAAATGAATACTTGGAGAATGCATAATTGAAGTATGCGGATCGGTGGTGGCAGTCGGTCCGCAGCCGGAAGCGCACACTCCGATCCGAGGGAGAACCATGCCGAACGAGAACGCCCGCCGTCACCTCTGCGCCGTCCCCGTCCCCGTCCCCGTCCCCGTCCCCGTCCCGGCTCCGGCCTCCGCGCCGGAAATGCCGTACACCGAGGCTGAGATGGAGGACGCGATGGGCTATCTCCTGGCCCGTATGGTGCCGCTGACGCAGCGCACCGGCTGGACGATTGAAGAGATCATCGAATCGGACATCTTCGGCCTGCTCGCCCTGGCCTATGTCGCGGCCCTGCGCACCAACCCGCCGCTTCCCAAGACCGGCCCGGCCAGGGAACTGGACGCGCTCGCGTTCTCCTACTACCTCCGCATGCTCGCCAGCGCCCCCAAGGGCTTCGACGACGTCACCGACCTGATCGTCCTCGACAGCATCCAGTGGTGCTCCCCGGCCCTCGATGTGGCCGCCCAGGCCCGCGCCCTGCGACTCGTCCAGGACTGACCCCATCCCGGGGCGCAGCCGACCCGCTGCGCCCCGGCCCGGCGGTGGGGGAGTGGCACCCCCGCCGCGCCGAGAACCCCCACTCGAAAGCGAGGCAGACCCATGACCTACAGCCTTCCCCCGAGGCCCTCGACCCCGGAGCGCGCCGCCGACCTGCTGATGGGCCTCTTCGGTGCCGTCGGCGACGGGTGCCACACCCTGACCGTCTCGGTCACCGGCCGCGCCCGTGGGGCCCGTGTCCGTCCTGCCGTTCCACAACTTCGGCGAATACACCGACGTTGACGCGGAAGCCGCCCTCGGCGTCATCGCGTTGCTGGCGCTGACGTCCGGCCGCATTGGCGGTGCGGTCGTGCGCACCAACCACGCCGATGACACCTCCCGTGTCCTCGGCTGGCGACTGAGCGACTGCACCGCCCACCCGCTGGGCAGGGCCGAGATCTTCAGCGCCTACTGCACGGACGTCGCCACCGGTGAGCCGATCCCGCCGGAGCCCGGCGCGGAGTATGCCGATGCCCCGCCGGTCGAGGCCTGACGCCCGTCACCGGGGCGCAGCCCGACCGGCTGCGCCCGCCCGGATCGGCCGCTCGGTTTGTTCATTCGTTGTGGAGGTGGCGAGGGTGGTCGCGTCTGAGCTGCGGTTTGCCAGGTTCATTGAGCGTATCGGGAGTTACCGTCTCTTTGATCATGGCGTTTCTGGGGTCGCGCCCCTTAACCGTGGTTGGTCTCTGGGTCAGGTGCCCGCGACGACTGTGTAGACGACCCCGACGGCTACTACCAGCACGAACAGGACCGCCGCGATCACCTTGATCGTGAAGATCCCGACGACCACTGTTTTGAGCGGGTCCTCGGCCGCCTTTTTGGCTGCTTGCGTCCATGGCTCGACGAGCTGCGTTAGCGTCGGACGAGTTGGCGGCAACGGCGGGGGCGTCGGCCTTCCTCGCCTCGCGGCATCTTCCGCAATGAATTCTTGAAGGGCGTGGAGTCGACGCTCATCAGCCTTGCGGTCCCGTCTGGCCATGGCCTCATCTTCCCGTCGACAGAACGTATCGGCCAGACACTGGTACCTCCTCCGGTCGCCGTCTTCGCCGACCGCCTTCCGGCTCTCGGTCAGACGGCAAGCGCCGCCGATGCGCTGCGCTGCATCTTGCGGTGCTGCATCGAGGTCAGCGTCCGTACGAACATCATGGCCAGAGCCGCGGCCGTGATGTCGACGATGTTCGCGGCGACCAGCAGCTCCGCGGCCTCGGGCAGGTCCCACGGTTCCGCGGCCCTGACGTACTCTTGGACGTCATCCGGCCGGTCAGCACGGCGACGACCCGCAGCGTCCACCACGCGTTGACGACGGCGGCCGAGACCTTGCGCAGTTCGAGGTCAGGCCCCTCCGGGACGCTCGCCCGCCAGCTGCCGACAGTGATTCCGCGCGGTATCCAGAGGTTGGCGATCGGAAACGCGCCGATCGCCCAGCCACGGCCCCGGGTATGGCCGTACGGAGCGAAGACGTCGGCGTTCGTGCGCACGCGGTGGAACCAGACGATGAACAGGACCTCCGTCGCCAGCAGTACCGCAAGCTTTTACACCGAGTTGCAAGAGTCAGGCGAGATCGAGCGGTACGACCACACCAATCTGCTGCGCCGCGTTCAGTGCACTCCCGTAGGCGGCGCTACGTCTACGTTCCTCCGAGCAGAGCCACGGGAGCGATGGCTGACCGTTGAGACTGCCAGGGCGTCTGCTGGCATCCGTTGATGCCTGTCCTGCCCCGGGCATGGCTACGATCACTGCCTGACCGGCATCGAGATGCGTGGAGGACACCTGCGGTGGACACGGCTGGACTGCCGGATCGGATTGGTCCCTACCGTCCGCTGCGCCGCCTCGGGGCCGGCGGCATGGGAACTGTTTACTATGCGCATTCGCCGGGCGGTGTGCCTCTGGCCGTGAAGGTGCTTCACCCGGAGTTCGCGGCGGATCCGGTGCACCGCCGCCGGTTCGCCCGTGAAATCGCCACCCTGACCAAGGTCTCCGGCCCGTACCTGCTCGAGCTGGCCGACGCAGACGCCTCGGCCGCCAGGCCCTGGCTGGCCACCCCGTACGTAGCGGGCAGCACCCTGGCCGAGCACGTCCAGGCTCATGGGCCGCTCACCAGAGCCTCCCTGGCGACGTTTGCCGCGGCCACCGCGCACGCATTGGCCTGTATCCACCGTGCCGGTGTCGCCCACCGTGACCTTAAGCCCGCGAATGTGATCCTGGCCGCCGACGGCCCCCGTGTAGTGGACTTCGGAATCGCACATCACCTGGACGCAACCGCTATAACCGCGACCCGCGTGACCACGGGAACGCCGGGATGGATGGCCCCCGAGCAGCTGGAGCGCGCCGCCACCGGGACCGCCTCCGACCTATTCGCCTGGGGCCTCCTCATCGCGTACGCCGCCACCGGCCAGCACCCGTTCGGGGCGCCCACCGGCATCGAGTACCGCATCATCGCCGCGGAGCCCGAACTCGACGGCGTGCCCGCCGGTCTGGCTGGCCTGGTCGCCGCGGCCCTGGCCAAGGACCCGGCTGCACGGCGCCCGGCCGCCGAACTCGCGAGCCAGGCCGCGACCCTCCACGGACCCGCCGGTGCCGCGGCCTTCCCCACGCTCATCGATGCCCGCGGCGCCGGCCTCTCGCCGCTGCCCACCACTCTGTGGGCCCTCCCTACCGCCGCACCCGACTCCGGCCCCGGCATCTCCAGCTCCGCCACGGTCACCGCGGCTCCGGCCACGACGGAGCCGCGGGCCCAACTGGTAGCTGCCCTGGAGGAAATCCGCGCGGTGGGCGAGGAGGCCCTCCGCACTGCCATGCGGCTCTCGGACAGCCTCACAACCCACGACTCCGGCCGTTTTGAAGCGAGCACCCTGACGTCGTTCATCGCTTCGCACAACAGCAGCGCTCTCCTGGCAGCCATGCGCCTGCGGGCTGGCGATGATGCGCAAAGCGCGCAGCATCTGCACAGGATGCTGCGGAAAGACCCGCGGAAGGCCGTCGAGGCGGTTGCCTACTTCCGCGGTCCAGGCGCCTATGTGCTGAAGATGGCTGGCTACCAGGGCAACGCGCTCTACCTCGCTGACCGGCTGATCGCCGCCACCTACGACGCCTTGCCGACGATCGCCGACCACATAGCCCGCCACGACCCCGACTTCCCGGAGCTGCCCACTGCCGTCCACCGGGCATGGACGACCGCCGCTGTTCCGCCGGACCCCGCCGCTGGCCCCCGGGCCGCGCGGTGGTGGCGCGCCCTCACCAGCCGAACGCCCGCCGGATGAGCCGTCATTCCGCGCAGCGGGGCGCCGTCGGCGTAGCGCGCGTGTCGGGAGGCATGGCGCAGGTCAGGGGGTGGGAGCCGCGGTGAAGTAGTCGACGTCCGACTCCCAATAGCCGTCGCGCCGCAGCCGGAGCGATCCGTTGTGACCGTCCTCGGTGAGGATGCTCCTGAACTCGCGGTCGCCGTCCAGGGGCGGCTCGCCATCGGCGGCGAGCTCGGCCTCGAAGCGGGCTCGGATCCGTTCGGCGGTGAGGACTCTGATTTGTCCCTCGTGTAGTACGGGGAACGAGTCAAGCCGCACAGCAGCGGCCATGGCAGTCACGGTTAGGTTGGCATGCCGCGCGGCAGCGGCCTTGGCCTGTCGCTGCTGCTTCGCGACGCGCGTGATGATGCTCCCGGGGCTTGTTTGCCATGGCGGTCCCTTCGCCGACCACACGCTCAACTTGCTTTGGTGCGCGCTGGGTACGCGCCCTGCGAAGGGGTTCACCTGGTCGGCCACTCCATGGCCTGGTGGGCTCGGCCGTTCGGCGGTCCCGGAGATGGTGCGGCAGAGCGGGCGCCCGGCCCCCCCGGTTTCCGGCCGCCGCCGCGGTCTTCTGCCGCCGCCTCCGGCTGCGTCCCTCACCTCTCCAGTCCCGCCCGAGTCGGGGCGCGGAGTATGCCGATGCCCCCCCGGTAGAGGCCTGACGCCGGTCACCGGGGCGCGGCCCGACCGGCTGCGCCCCACCCGGCCCGGATCGGCGGAGCGATTCCCTGCCGGTGAAGGGCAGTTCCCATAGACGTCAGTGATCTGTATGGGATATAGTTGTCTTGTTGGTCGGCGGTGGCAGTCGGCCAACACCGAGAACACACCTCTGCGAGAGATGGAGTCACCATGACCCACACGCCCGGCGCCCTGCTCATCACCCCCGAGGCGGACATCGTCCCGGTCAACCTGCCCGCCGACACCGACAACCGGCTGGTCGTCATGCGCTCCGTGATCCGCTGCGAGCGGGTGGACGTCGTGGCGCTCACCGACCAGGTGGACATGTGGCTGGACGACGAAGGGCTCTACAACCACCCGGTCAACAAGCTCGCGACGGTGCTGGCGTTCCGCTTCGGCTTCACCTACCAGGACTACCACGGGCCCGTCCTGCTGACCGGCGGCGCGGACGCCGAGGGCGAGACGGTGCCGCTCAGCAAGGACAAGCTCCTGGCACTGCTGACCAGCCTCGAAGAGGAGCTCTAAGCCCCACGGCCGGAGCAGCCGGAAGGGCTGTTCCGGCCCCTTGCGGTGGGGGAGTGGCACCTCCGTCGCGCCGAGAACACCACTCCGAGAAGGGCACCTGTGATGAGCGCGCGCACCGCCGAGACCGTCAGTCAGTCCGTCAGCGTCCTGACCTTGTCGGCCCGTATCGCCGAGTTCGGCAGCATCACGCACCTGCCCGAGAGCATCCGCCCCGTGGGCTGGGCGGCGCACTACGCCGGAGCCGAACAGCCCTGGGAGCGGGTGGCAGAGGCCCGCGTGAACCAGGAAGTCGCCCCGCTGCTCGCCGAGATCGCGACGGTCGAGCCCTCGGCCGACGTGGCGCACCTGTACGCGTCCGTGGAGAGCTGGCGGCGCGCAGCGGTCGCGGAGACGCGCCGGACCGCTAGCAAGGAGGCGTACGAGCGGGTGGTGGGCGAGATGCGCCGGGAGGCTCTGGCCGCCATCGCCGCCAAGGGCGCGGCCTTCCAGCCGGTCGAGTGGGAGGAGTCCACGCGCATCTTCCGCGTGCAGGGCGAGTGGACTGTCACGGTGTCCGTCAGCGGGACCGACCACACGGCCGTACGGGAGGCGTTCGCGGCCGGCCTGCCCGGCAGGCGGGACGAGATCCTGGCAGACGCTCAGAAGCGCATCCCGCGCGTCTTGGGCACCGTCCGCGCCGCCGCCGACACCCCGGAGCGGGTGCGCAAGGCATGGCAGCGGGACCGCCGCAAGGGCACCGCACCGAAGCCCGCCACCGGCTGCTACTCGCCCGGCAGTTGGGTGACGTGGCAGCACCCCGAGACCGGCCAGACGCTCACCGGGATCGTCACCACGTGGCTGCCCGGCGAGCGGACCGACCCGGCCCGCCGCACGGTGATCCCCTCGGACGGCAGCGAGCCGGTCGTGATGGTGCTGGAGCCCCGAGCGAAGCCCACGGCAGGCCCGTGGAACGTCGTCTACGGCCCGGAGACGTCCAGCCCGGTGCAACCGGGCGCGCAGCAGCTCGAATTGGCCATGTGAAACCGACCGGAAAACGGCCCCGAAAGGGGCCTTTTCCTTTGCCTGCCCTCTTTCTTCTACCCTTCATTTCTCCTTTCTTGTGACGCTCCAATTCTTTTAGATTGTCTGTGACGTATCGTCAGTTTCGATGAGATGTGAGAGGGTGTCAGGTGGTGGTGCGAGGAATTGTCCGGGCGGGGGATGCGCCCCTTCGGTCGGTATTTCTTCGCCCCGCATTTTCGGCCGTAAGGCCGTGTCTGAATTCCGGGGCCGGCCTGTCTGTGCGGGGGAATTCCGGCGCGGTCTGGGGGGGAAGTGGTGAGCCCGTCAGGGCGGCAGGGAGTCACTCCGCGCCGCGCCCCGGAACGGGGCGGCGGCTCCCGGGCACGTACCGCCGTACCGGCACCGTCACCCCACCCCGGCCCCCTCGGCCCCGACAGGGGCCCCCACATACCGCCCGACACACCATCACCCCACCGAGCAGGCAGGGGATATGGGGACAGAACCCAGACTCTAGCCACGCCCCCACTACGAAACACCCCCGCACCCCCCGGCCCCGACAGGGGCCCCACCCCCACCCCCACCGTGTCCGCCACCGGCGGACACCCCGTCACCTCACACACCATCAATTCCCGCAACGCGGGAATTCGAAAGAAAGCCTGAAAGGCTTTCAAAACCCCCACAACCCGAATTGCCGAAAGGCAATTCAACCCCGCCCAGAATAAGCCCCGAAGGGGCTTATCATAAACCACCCCGAATTCGCCGACAGGCGAATTCCTGCGGAATTCCGCCGAAAGGCGGAATTCAATAGGGAGCTTTAGCTCCCTCCGCCCCC